>JAZUDF010000128.1:0-32091 GCA_045639485.1 Faecousia sp.
AAGGTGCTCGGCTGCGGCGTTGACATGATCTATCCGCGTGAAAACAAAGATCTGTACAATGAACTGCTCACACGTGGCTGCATTCTGAGCGAATACCCGCCCAAAACGCCGCCGCTTGCCGAAAACTTCCCGCCGCGTAACCGCATCATCAGCGGCCTTTCCGACGGCGTGCTGATCGTGGAAGCACCGAAGAAAAGCGGCTCTCTGATCACCGCGGAGTTTGCCCTCGAGCAGAACCGCGACGTCTTTGCGATCCCCGGCAATATCGGGACGCCTGCCTGCGAAGGCAGCAACCGTCTGATCCGCAACGGTGCGGAGCTGGTACAGGATGCTTCCGATATACTGCAGGCATACGCCTACCGCTACGATCTTTCGGACGGACAGCTGCAGACAGACAGCATCCCCGAAAAAACGATTGACATCGATAAATCCATCAACTATATTGATGCACAAGCGATCCCGGAAGGACTTTCACCCGATGCACAGACGCTGATGCGAACGATCGGTGCGTCAACGATGACCATGGACGAGTTGATCGCGTTATCCGGCATGAGTGCCGGAAAAGTGCTCAGCTGTGCCACGCTTCTGGAGGTCAAGGGCTTCCTGCAGCGTCTTGCAGGCAACCGCTTTTGCAGACTGAAATAAAAAACTACGATTTTTAGTTAACTGATATTCGGAGGTTCATTATGGCAAAGGAAACCCCAATTCTTGTCATTGTCGAGTCGCCTTCCAAAGCGAAGACGATCGGAAAATATCTCGGGCCGGACTATCTTGTGAAAGCAAGCATGGGCCATCTTCGTGATCTGCCGAAGAGCACGATGGGTGTTGATATCGAGAACGATTTCACTCCGCAGTATGTGCCCATTGAAAACAAAGCAGATCTGATCGACGACTTACGCAAGGCAGCCGAAAACAGCAGCTTTGTTTATCTCGCAACCGACCCTGACCGCGAAGGTGAGGCCATTTCCTGGCACTTAAAAGAACTGCTCGACCTGCCCGACAGCAAAACTCGACGTGTGACCTTCAATGAGATCACGAAAAACGTCGTGACCAAAGCGATCGGGGAGCCTCGTGCGATCGACCTTGATCTTGTCGATGCACAGCAGGCAAGAAGAATTCTCGACCGTATCGTCGGCTATCAGCTGAGCCCTCTTCTGTGGAAGAAGGTTCGCAGAGGTCTGTCTGCAGGCCGCGTTCAGTCTGTGGCAACGCGTATGGTCGTGGAACGTGAAAACGAGATCCGTGCCTTCGTGCCCGAAGAGTATTGGACACTCGACGCAAACCTTTCCTGCATCGAGCAGGAGGGAAGCTTCGTTGCACACTATTACGGTGATGCAAAACGTCGCACGCTGCACACCGAGCAGGAAACGGACAGCATCATCTCCGATATTCAGAAAGCACCTTTTACTGTCAGCAGCGTTAAGCGTGCGGATAAGAACCGCCTGCCGTCGCCGCCGTTCATTACCTCGACCTTGCAGCAGGATGCATCCCGCAAGCTCAATATGACGCCCAAGCGTACGATGGCGATCGCACAGCAGCTGTATGAAGGCATCGACATCTCCGGACACGGCACCGTCGGTCTGATCACGTATATGCGTACCGACTCGCAGCGTCTATCCGAAGAAGCACTGTTTTCTGCAAGAGACTATATCATCGACCGCTACGGCAAGCCGTATTACGCAGGCACGCCTCGCCGCTTCAAGACCAAGAGCGGTGCACAGGATGCACACGAAGCGATCCGCCCGACCAACGTCGCACTGGATCCCGAGTCGATCGAGCACGATCTGACCAAAGAGCAGTTCAAACTCTACAGACTGATCTGGAGCCGCTTTGTTGCCTCGCAGATGGCAGCAGCGGTCTATGATACCGTTTCCATCGAAACCACCTGTGCCGGACACAATTTCCGCTCCAATCACCAGAGCGTGAAGTTCCCCGGCTTCCTCGCAGTCTATGAAGAAGGCCGCGACGACGAAGCAGAAGAACTTGCAGACGTATTGCCTCCTTTGAAGGAGGGCGAAGAGGTCAGACTGACCGATACGCAGAAAGAACAGCACTTTACGCAGCCGCCTGCACGCTATACGGAAGCAACGCTTGTCAAGGCGATGGAAGAAAAGGGCGTCGGCAGACCTTCCACCTATGCAACGATCATCTCTACCATTCAGGACAGAGAATACGTGCAGAAGACCGACAAGCGTCTGGCACCGACCAAGCTCGGCGAAGTTGTGACGCAGCTGATGATCGACCGCTTCAATGACGTGATCGACGTGGAATTTACCGCCGGCATGGAAACCAAGCTTGACGACGTTGAAGCCGGCAAATTGCCCTACAAGAAAGTTCTGGCAGAGTTTTACCGTGGCTTCAACCGGGAAATGAAGGAAGCCGAAGAAGCACTCAAGGACACCCGCATCAAGGTGCCTGATGAATTGACCGACGAGATCTGCGATCTTTGCGGCAGAAACATGGTCGTCAAGATCGGCCGGTTCGGCAAGTTCCTTGCCTGCCCGGGCTTCCCCGAATGTCAGAACACCAAACCTATCGTGGAGCACATGCCCGGTCGTTGCCCGAAGTGCGGCAGCGGACTGCTCAAACGGAAGTCTAAAAAAGGCTATCCCTATTACTCCTGCGAAGGCGGTGCTGCCTGCGGCTTCATGAGCTGGGACGTGCCGACGGACAAGGACTGCCCGGCCTGCGGCGACACGATGTTCAAAAAGTCCGGACGCGGCAGAAATACCCCGTTCTGCATCAACGAAAAGTGCTCGAACTTCCTGCCGGAAGACAAACGCGGCTATTACCGCAAGAGCGATAAGCCCGAAGAAGGCGAAAAGGCCGAAAAAAAGCCCGCTGCAAAGAAGACTGCAGCGAAGAAAACCGCCGCAAAGAAAACGTCCGCAAAGAAATCTGCGGCAAAGGGGAAAAAGGCATGACGGCAGTCAAAGTCATCGGTGCCGGTCTTGCCGGCTGTGAAGCTGCCTGGCAGCTCGCGGAACGCGGCTTTGCCGTCACACTTTTCGAGATGAAGCCGGAAAAGAAAACGCCTGCCCATCACAGTGACGATTTCGCAGAGCTTGTCTGCTCCAATTCTCTTCGCGGTGACCGGTTGGAAAATGCGGTCGGCCTTCTCAAAGAGGAACTGCGTACACTCGGCAGCCTCATCATGGCGTGTGCCGATGCAACGCGTGTGGAGGCAGGCGGCTGCCTTGCCGTTGACCGACACGGTTTTTCCTCCCTTATTACCGAAAAAATCAAACAGCATCCGAATATCACCGTCGCCTATGGTGAAGTCACCGAAGTGCCGGAAGGCCCGGTCATTATTGCCACAGGGCCTTTGACCTCTGATGCACTTTCCGAGGCGATCGGCATATACTTCGGCGATGCCTCCTATCTCAATTTCTATGACGCTGCGGCACCGCTTGTCAGCTTTGACTCCGTAGACATGGAGCAGGCCTGGTTTGCCTCTCGCTATGACCGCGGCACGGCGGATTATATCAACTGTGCCATGGACGAGCAGACTTACAAGGACTTTGTCCGTGAATTGGCAGCTGCAGAGCAGGCGGAGGTGCATGGCTTTGAAGACAACATGGTCTTTGAAGGCTGCATGCCCGTGGAGGTCATGGCAAGACGCGGAGAGGATACCCTGCGGTTTGGACCTTTAAAGCCTGTTGGGCTCAATGATCCGAAAACCGGAAAAGAACCCTATGCCGTTGTTCAGCTGCGGCGTGACAACCGCGACGGCTCGGTCTATAACCTTGTCGGCTTCCAGACGCATCTGAAATTCCCGGAACAGCGAAGAGTATTTTCCATGATCCCGGCACTCCGGAATGCGGAATTTCTTCGCTACGGCGTGATGCATCGCAACACGTTCTTAGACAGCCCGCGTTTACTCGATGCCTGCTATGCGGACAGACGCGATGCAAACATTGCCTTTGCAGGACAGATGACGGGCGTGGAAGGCTACGTGGAGTCCACCGCCTCCGGCTATCTTGCCGCTGTCTGCATGGCAGCACGTCTGAGCGGTGAGCCGCTGCCCGAATTTACGACCGAGACAGCGATCGGTGCACTGTCTCATTACATCAGCGATACGTCTGTTGTGAAGTTTCAGCCGATGAACATCAACTTCGGCATCATGGCACCGCTTGGCTATAAAGTCAAAGGAAAGGCAAACAAGAATCTGGAGATCGCCAATCGTGCGTTGGCACACGTTCAGAGTTTGCCCGAGACATACAGAAAGAAGGTCATTCTATGAAAATCATTCTGGACGCAATGGGCGGAGATCTCGCACCTGCTTCTTATATTTCCGGTGCATTCCGTGCGGCAAAAGAACTGTCTGCCGAAGTGATTCTGGTGGGGCAGGGGGAAGTCCTTCTTGAAAAAATGAAAGAGCTCGGCTACAGCGATCTGCCGAAGGGCGTAGAGATCGCCAATGCCGATGACGTTGTCACGATGGAGGACGATCCTTCCACCGTGATCCATACCCGCAAAAATTCTTCAATGGTATTAGGCCTGAAAATGCTTGCCGACGGTGTCGGGGATGCTTTTATCTCCGCAGGCAATACCGGGGCACTGCTTTCCGCTGCGACGCTGCTTGTCAAACGCATCAAAGGCATCCGCCGTGCTGCATTTGGCCCCACCGTTCCGACGAAATCCGGCAATGCGGTCATTATCGACGCCGGTGCCAACGTGGAATGTACGCCCGAATTTCTCATGCAGTTTGGCTGCATCGGTTCGCTGTTTGCAAAAAAGACCATGGGTATCGAAAAGCCCCGTGTCGGTCTTCTCAACAACGGTGCAGAGGAAAGCAAGGGCGACGAACTGCACAAGCAGGCCTATGCATTGCTCAAGCAGGCTTCCGAACGCGGCGTGATCGATTTTAAGGGCAACGTGGAAGCACGTGACGTTCCGCTCGGTGCGGTCGACGTCGTCGTCTGTGACGGCTTCTCCGGCAACGTGCTTCTCAAGTCCATCGAAGGCACCGCCATGTTCATGGGCAGTCTGATGAAGAAGATGTTCATGAAAAATCTCTTCACCAAAATCGGTGCTCTGCTGTGTGGCAAGGGCAATGACATCAAAAAGATGATGGACTACCGAGAGATCGGCGGCACAATGCTGCTCGGCATCTCCAAGCCCGTGATCAAGGCACACGGATCTTCCGATGAGCTTGCGGTATTCAGTGCCATCCGTCAGGCGATTGCTGCTGTCAACAGCGGCTTCTGTGAAGACATTAAGGCGAACATCGATCTGATGGTGTTGCCGAAGGAGCAAAGTGTCAATGAATAATCTCGAACAACGCATCGGCTATCATTTCCGCGATGCGTCCTTGCCGAAAATGGCACTCTCGCACAGCTCATATGCAAATGAGATGCTCCATGACGGTTTGAAAAGCTATGAACGGCTTGAATTTTTAGGCGACTCTATTTTAGGCTTTGTTTCCGCTGATTATCTTTACCGTACCTTTCCGATGCTCCATGAGGGTGAACTGACAAGACTTCGTGCGGAACTGGTTTGTGAAAACAGCCTGAGCGTTGTTGCCACGCAGCTCGGTCTCGGTGAGGAGCTCCTGCTCGGCAAAGGCGAAGAGGCAGGCGGCGGGAGAAAACGTGTTTCCATCATCGCAGATACCGTAGAGTCGCTGATCGCGGCGATCTATCTGGATGGTGGTTTTGAGCCGGCCAAAGCGTTCATTTATCGCTTCGTCCTTGCAGACGTGCAGCAAAAGATCCGTGACAATGCCGACTATAAAACCCGTCTGCAGGAAATCGTGCAGCGAAAGAAGGATCAGACGATCGTCTACCGTCTGGTTGCCGAAACGGGACCTGATCACGATAAACAGTTTGAAGTCTGTGTCGAGATCAACGGGGAGCCCTTCGGCACCGGCTGCGGCACGAGTAAAAAACGTGCGGAGCAGGCGGCTGCCCGTCAGGCGATCGAACGGCATTTCCCGCAGGAAGCCATTTGAGACGGTAAAATTACGAAATAAAACCCGCAGGTGCACCGTGAGTGACGGTCTTGCACCTGCGGATTTGTTTTACAAGAAAAAATCCTCGAAAAAATGCCTTTTCCTGCGGAATTTTCCTTGCAAATCCACGTGAAATTTAGTACAATAATTTAATCATTAAAGTAGGAGAGTATCGTCGTGTATTTAAAAGCACTGGAAATTCAGGGCTTCAAATCCTTCCCTGATAAAACCGTACTGAATTTTGACAACGATATCACTGCCATTGTCGGCCCGAACGGCTCCGGCAAGTCCAACATTTCCGATGCGATCCGCTGGGTAATGGGCGAACAGAGCACCAAAGCACTCCGCGGTGCCAAGATGGAGGACGTGATTTTCGGCGGCACGCAGAAGCGTGCACAGGTCGGTTTTGCCGAGGCATCGCTGATTCTCGACAACTCTGACGGCGAGTTCAATTACGACGCCAAAGAGATCATGGTTACCCGCCGGTATTACCGCAGCGGTGACAGTGAATACTATATCAACAAACAAAGTGCGAGACTGCGTGACATCAACGAACTGTTCATGGACACCGGTCTCGGACGCGAAGGCTATTCCAATATCAGCCAGGGCAGAATCGACGAGATCCTTTCCGTCAAGAGCACAGACCGCCGCGAGATCTTTGAAGAGGCGGCAGGTATTTCCAAATACCGCCACAGAAAAGAAGAAACGGAACGCCGCCTTGCCAATACGGAAGATAACCTCGTCCGCATCGGGGACAAGATCTCCGAACTGGAACTGCAGGTCGTGCCGCTGAAGGAGCAGGCGGAAAAGGCAGCAAAATACCTTGAATTCCGTGACGAGCTCAAAGGATTAGAGGTTGCCGTCTGGCTTGAAACACTCGATAAACTGGCGGCCACGTCCAAAAAGGCGGAAGAAGACTTCAACGCCGCAGCCTTTGTTCTGCAGCAGACACACGATGAGCTGAACGACCTTTATCAGACCGGTGAAACGCTGACCTTCGATCTGCACAACCGTGATCTGGAGCTCGAACGTGTCCGTGAGGAGCTTTCTGCCATGGAAGGCGAAAATCAGCGGTTTATCGGACAGATCGCCGTTTTGGAAGGCGAAAAGAAAAACGCCGGAGAAAACATCGATCGCATCCGCCAGGAACTCGATGAGCAGGAAAGTCGCAGCAGCGGCATCGTCGATCAGATCAAAGAAAAGCAGGATCGGATCGAAGTGATCGCAGAAGAACTTACCACGCTCGAAAAGCAGATCGATGCCGCCATTGAAGAAGGCAGACAGCTTGCACAGTCTGCCGAAGGCATGACGAGAACCTATCTTGAACTCCGCAATCGCCATGCATCGACTGTGGCAGATCTCGCCGGCAAGGGTGCCGACATCACGGCATTGGAAAGTGCACTTGCCCGTTCCGAAGAACGCAAAGCAGAAGTCCTCGCTGATTGCGGTGCGGCTCTGGAACGCAAAGAGCAGACGGAAGAACAGCTCAAAGACTGCCGTAAACGTCTTTCCGATGCAAGAGAAGATGCTCAGGCCTGCACCAATACGCTGAACGGCTACGAGCTTCGCCGTAAGACGCGTGCGGAAAAGCGTGACGTGCTGCAAAGGCAGTGCAACGAGCTTTCCGTCGAACTTGATACCGTTTCTTCCAGACTGCGGATGTTCCGTGAAATGGAACGTGAATACGAAGGCTTCTCCAAGGCGGTTAAATTTGTCATGCAGGAGTCCGACCGCGGTGCCCTTCGTAATATCCATGGCCCGCTGTCCCGTCTGATCCGTACGGATGACCGTTATTCCGTCGCCATCGAGATCGCACTCGGTGGAGCCATGCAGAATATCGTCTGCGACTCCGAGCAGGACAGTAAATATGCCATCAACCTCTTAAAAAGCAAGGACATGGGACGTGCAACGTTCCTGCCTTTGACCACGGTTCACGGTCAGATCCTTCGTGAAAAAGGACTCGATGCCTGCACAGGTTACGTCGGCATTGCCGCAGAGCTGGTACAGAGTGATGCAAAATACCGTGACGTCGTAGCCGATCAGCTCGGCAGGATCGTGATCTGTGAGCGTCTGGATGACGCGATCGCGATCGCAAAGAAGTTCAATCACCGTTTCCGCATCGTCACATTAGACGGCCAGGTGATGAACGCAGGCGGCTCCATGACGGGCGGCAGTGTCAGCCGCAATTCGGGCCTTCTCAGCCGTGCAAATGAGATCGCACGACTGTCCGAAAAAGAACAGAGCCTGAAAGAGAAAAAAGATAAAGCCGAACACGACTGTGCAGAAGCGATCCGCCTTCTGGAACAGACCGAGTTTGAAATCACCACGGTGCAGGGACAGCTGCGTCAGGCAGAAGATGACGTGCTGAAGCTCGAAGGCGAAGAAAAACAGTACACTGTTTTGTTTGATGCCATCTGCGAGGCAACGCAGTCCTCCGAACGCGAGATCGCCTCGATCGATTCCCGTCTGGATGAAGACGGAAAACGCAAGATCGCACTTGTTGCACAGTGCCGGATGCTCGAAACGCAGCGGGATGATCTGCAGCGTCAAATCGACGACGTTTCTGCAGGTCAGAATACGGCTGCAGAGCAGTCCAACCGTCTGACGGAACGGATTACTTCCCTGAAGATGGACGCAGCGTCGCTTTCCGCCGAACGGCTGACCGCACAGGACAGCATCCGTCAGCTTGAATCTCTCTGTGCCGCCATGCAGGGTGACCGCACGCAGAAAGAAGCATCCATCGCGGGCTTCGCCGCACAGGTGGAAGAACTCGACCGCAGGATCGCGGATGCCAACGCAGAGCTCGCACAGCGGAGCAAAGCCGTGGAAGACAAGAAAGCCGCACTGCAGGAAGCACAGACCGCACGTATGACGGTGGAAGCGAACAAAACCAAAACCGAAAAGGATATTCAGCAGAAGAACAAAGATCTGCTCGACATGGAACGCGAAAGTGCCCGTCTGGAGGCAAAGAAAACTTCCGCCCAGATGGAAGAAAAGCAGATCATCGACAAACTGTGGGATGCTTACGAGCTCACGCCGTCTCTGGCACCCGTCATGGCGGCACAGATCGAGTCCGTCACGGCCGCAAACCGCCGCATCGCGGAACTTCGCCGCAAGATCGGTGCCCTCGGCACACCGAACCTCGGTGCGATCGACGAGTACGCAAGAGTTTCCGAACGCTACGAATATCTGACCGGTCAGCGGGATGACGTACTGCAGTCCAAGAGGGAACTGGAAGGTATCATCCGCGAGATCACCGGCCATATGACCGACATCTTCACCGAGGAATTCGGAAAGATCAACAAGTACTTCGGCGAAACCTTCACGGAAATGTTCGGCGGCGGCAAAGCGTCGCTCGAACTGGAAGATCCCGAACAGCCGCTGACCTGCGGCATCGAGATCAAAGTCCAGCCTCCCGGAAAGCAGCTCAAGACGATCACGCTGCTGTCCGGCGGCGAGAAGGCTTTCGTTGCGATCGCACTGTATTTCGCTATCCTGAAAGTCCGCCCGACGCCGTTCTGTATGCTCGACGAGATCGACGCGGCACTGGACGACCGAAATGTTGAGCGATTTGCAAACTATCTGCGTAACCTCAGCAAAAAAACGCAGTTTATCGTCATCACGCACCGTCGCGGCACCATGGAAGAGGCCGACATTCTGTTCGGTGTCACCATGCAGGAGCAGGGTGTTTCCAAGATCCTGCATCTTGATCTTGACGCGATGGAGAAACAGTTGGGTATCATTACGACCTGACCTTTAGGAGAAACTATGGGATTTTTTGAAAAGATCAAAAAAGGACTCGGCAAAACCAGAGCTGCGATCGGCGGCATTTTCAGCGGCTTCCGCGGTGTGGACGATGATTTCTTCGACGAACTCGAAGAACGCATGATCCTCGCGGATGTCGGTGTAGAGACTGCGATGAAGGCAGTCGATCAGCTTCGTGCCGTCATCAAGGAAAACAAGCTTAAAGAAGCAGAAGAGATCAGAAATGCACTCAAAGCCATTCTGGTCGATATGCTTAACGTCGGTGACACCGCACTCAACATCGGCACAAAGCCGTCGATGGTGCTTGTGATCGGTGTCAACGGTGTCGGCAAGACCACCACGATCGGCAAACTTTCCAATCAGCTCAAGCAGGCAGGCAACCGCGTGCTTCTTTGTGCAGCCGATACGTTCCGGGCAGCCGCCGCCGGTCAGCTTGAGATCTGGTCACAGCGTTCCGATGTCGATATCGTCCGTCAGAACGAGGGTGCAGATCCCGCATCCGTTGTCTATGACGGCATTTCCGCAGCCAAGGCACGCGGCACGGACGTCATTCTCTGTGACACCGCCGGCCGCCTGCATAACAAGGCTAATTTAATGAACGAACTGGGCAAGATCTCCCGCATCATCGACCGGGAACTGCCCGATGCAAAAAAAGAAGTCCTGCTCGTACTTGACGGTACGACCGGTCAGAACGGCCTCATTCAGGCCAAACAGTTTAAGGAGATCGCCGGTGTCACCGGCGTCGTATTGACCAAACTCGACGGCACCGCCAAGGGCGGTATCGTCATCGCCGTTGCAGACGAACTGCAGATCCCCGTCAAGTACATCGGCGTGGGTGAAGGCATTGACGATCTGATGCCGTTTGAAGCAGAAAACTTCGTTGAAGCATTGATTTAAGAGGAAATATCATGAGAATTGACGGCAGAAAAGTCAATGAATTACGCCCCGTCAAGCTGACGCCGGGCTTTACCAAATTTGCGGAAGGCAGCTGTCTGATCGAAGTCGGCAACACCGTTGTGCTTTGTAACGCAAGTGTTGAAAACAAAGTGCCGCCTCACGTGTTAAACGGCGGCTGGATCACGGCCGAGTATTCCATGCTCCCGCGTGCCAACCGCGAACGCAGCAAGCGTGACGTTGCCAAACTCAAGCTTTCGCCGAGAAGTGCGGAAATTCAGCGTCTGATCGGCAGAAGTCTTCGCAGTGCGGTCGACCTTACCAAGCTCGGCGAGCATACGATCACCGTCGACTGTGACGTGCTGCAGGGCGACGGCGGCACCCGTACGGCATCGGTCACCGGTGGCTTCATCGCCATGGTGCTTGCCATGCAGAAGCTGCTCAAGGCAGGCGAGATCGAGGAGCTTCCCGTGCATACCTTCGTATCCGCTGTTTCTGCCGGTATCGTCAAAGGCACGCCGATGCTCGACCTTTGTTACGAAGAGGACAGCGGTGCCGACGTGGACCTCAACTGCGTGATGACGCAGTCGGGTGACATCATTGAACTGCAGGGAACAGGCGAGGGCAGACCTTACACGGCCGATGAACTGCAGCGACTTCTCGCTCTTTGTGCAAAGGGCAATGCGGCTCTTTGCAAAGCACAGAAAAAGATTCTCGGAGAACTCAGATGAAAGCAGTACTTGCAAGTAAAAACAAACATAAATTACAGGAGATCCAGCAGATCCTTTCGCAGTACGACATTGAACTGATTCTGCAGTCGGAACTCGGCGTTGACGTTGATCCTGATGAAAACGGCAGCACCTTTGAAGAAAATTCCTACATCAAAGCGAAAGCCGTTTTGGATGCCACCGGCATGACGACGATCGCCGATGACTCCGGCCTTTGGGTGGATGCACTCGGCGGTGCACCCGGTGTGCACAGTGCACGCTACGGCGGTCCTGACTATAAAACAGACCGTGACCGTCTGAATCTTCTGCTTAAAAACATGGAAGGTATTGAAGACCGCACCGCACGCTTTGTGTGCGTCATCACACTGCTGAAGCCCGACGGCACAAAACTTGTCGCCCGCGGTGAATGTGAGGGTGTGATCGATACAGAGCCTCGCGGGAACAGCGATTTCGGCTACGATCCGGTATTCTTTGTTCCGGCAGAGGGCTGTACCTTCTCCGAAATGGGCAGTGATCGTAAAAACGCGATCTCCCACCGTTCCAACGCACTGAAAAATCTCTGTAAAATGCTGGAGAAACAATTATGATGACGAGTAAACAACGTGCAGATCTGCGTGCAAAGGCAAATGAACTGGAAACGACGCTGATGGTCGGTAAGGAAGGTATTACAGATGCTCTTCTGTCGCAGGCAGAAGCACAGCTCGACGCCCGCGAACTGATCAAGGGCAAGGTGCTTGAAACGGCATTTATGACCGCCCGTGAAGCATCCGATGCGATCTGCGAGGCCATTGGTGCAGATGGCATTCAGGCAGTCGGCAGTAAGTTTGTGATCTACCGTAAATCCGAAAAACTGGTAGCCGAAGCGAAGAAAAAAGCACAGGCTGTCGCGAAAGTGAAATATAACCCCGTCCGTGCGGGTGCACAGAAACGCCGCAAGGCAGCCAAGGCAGCCCGTGAACAGCGTAACGACTACTTCAAGCAGGCAGCCATTCAGCAGGCCATTGAACGCCGTAAGGCGGAGCAGGAAGACTGATGGCACGCATCGGCATCTATGGCGGCAGCTTCAACCCGCCGCATTTCGGTCACGTCAAAGCAGCCCGGGAGATGATCTCCCTTTTATGTCTTGACAGACTGCTGATCATTCCGGCGGCGATACCGCCGCACAAGCAGCTGCCGGACGGTACGCCTCCGGCGGAAGACCGTCTTGAACTTTGCAGACTCGCGTTCAGCTCCGTTCCGGGTGCTGAGGTCAGTGATATTGAAATTCTCCGCAGCGGCGTGAGCTATACGGTCGATACGGTAAAAGAACTGAAAACACAGTATCCCGATGACGAGTTTTTCCTTCTCATGGGAACGGACATGCTCCTCAGTTTCGAAAACTGGTACTGTCCCGCTGAGATCGCAAAGTATGTTACAATTGCCGTGATGCACCGCTACGACAACGATGCCAAACTCGACCGGACTGTGCGTGAAACAGTTTCCAGACTGGAAACCGATCTGCAGGCAAAGGTCGTCTGCGTGGAGAATCATCCGATCGAAACTTCTTCCACAGAGGTTCGGCGGCTGATCGTCATGGATTGCCTGGATGGACTTTTGCCGCGTGAAACAGTTGACTTTATCCATGAACACGGGTATTATCTGCACGGTGAAGACAGAAAGCACCTTCCGTTTGACGAATTGAAGGAAGTATCTCTTTCACTGCACGATCCGAAACGTGTTCCTCACGTGATCGGCTGTTGTGAAACGGCACAGGAGCTTGCAGCACGGTACGGTGCGGATGTGACGGATGCTGCCCGTGCAGGTATTTTGCACGACGTGACAAAGGCTCTGTCCGATGATGCACAAAGACTTGTGTGCGACCGCTATCAGATCACGCTGACAAAATCGGAGCGTGATAACGGCAAGCTGCTGCACGCAAAGACTGCCGCTGCTGTCGCCGAACATGTTTTCGGCGAAAACGAACGTGTTTGTGATGCCATTTACTGGCACACGACCGGAAAAGCAGACATGACGCTGCTTGAAAAAATCATCTATATTGCAGACTATATGGAACCGAACAGAGATTTTCCCGGCGTGGAAGTTCTGCGTGAGCTTGTAGGGAAAGATCTTGACGCGGCTTTGCTTGAAGGCTTCCGTATGTCGCTTGAATTATTAAAGAGCAGGGGAAAGGTGATCGATCCCAATTCACTGCAGGCTTGGGAGTACCTTGCAAAGGAAAGGAACATTATTTCATGAAATTATTCGGCAACAGCTCAAAACCGCAGGGTTTAAAAACTGAACAGACCGGCCCCATTCCGCAGATGGCTCGGCCCGAAGAGCAGTCAGAATTTGATCTTTCCGGAAAGGATTTTGAGACGCGTTTGAATATGCTGCTTGACGGTGAAGAACTCAGCTCTCCGAACCAGCTGCAGGCCGAACCTCCGAAAGAAATGGGCAAGCCGATCAATACCGATTATCATATTACACAGGATCCGATCCGCGGCACAAAAGTCAGATTTGACGAAGATGAGGAAGAGGATGAAGACGGTGCGGCGATGTCCGGCTGGCTGAAAGGCACGCTGCTTCTGATCGCCTCCATGATCGTTTTTGTGCTTGTCGTGTTCGGCGTCTATATCAATCTGACCTGAGGAGGAACGTGCAATGACGACAAAAGAACTAGCGATCGCAGCAGCCCGTGCTTTGGATGAAAAGAAGGGCCTGAATATCAAACTGCTGGAAGTGGCGGAAGTGACCACGCTTGCAGAGTATTTTCTCATCTGCACCGGTACCTCCAACACCCACGTCAAGACGCTGTGTGACGCAGCGGAAGCGGCGATGGATGAAGCGGGCGAACCTCTGATCAGCCGTGAAGGCCACCGTGGCGGCACCTGGGTGCTGATGGACTTCGGCAGCCTGGTCGTCCACGTCTTTACGGACGAAGCAAGAGCATTTTATGACCTGGAGCGTCTCTGGAACGATGCAACTCCGATCTCATTTGAAGCATAAAGGAAGTCAAAACGATGAAATACGATTTTACAGAGATTGAACAGAAATGGCAGAAGATCTGGGAAGAAAGGAAACTTTACGCTGCCACCACCGGCGGTGACAAGGAAAAGTTCTACGGCCTGATCGAGTTCCCGTATCCTTCCGGTGTCGGTCTGCACGTCGGCCACGCGAGACCTTATACCGCGATGGACGTCATCGCCCGCAAAAAGAGAATGCAGGGCTATAACGTGCTGTTCCCGATGGGCTATGATGCCTTTGGCCTTCCCACTGAAAACTATGCCATCAAAAACCATATCCATCCGCGTATCGTGACGGAAAACAACGTCCGCACCTTCCGCAATCAGTTGAAATCTCTCGGCTACAGCTTCGACTGGGACCGTGAGATCAACACGACCGATCCCGGTTACGTCAAGTGGACGCAGTGGATCTTCCTGCAGCTTTATAAGAACGGCCTTGCCTACAAGGCAAAGATGCCCGTCAACTGGTGTACGTCCTGCAAGTGCGTGCTTGCAAACGAAGAAGTCGTCGACGGTGTCTGCGAACGCTGCGGCTCTGCGGTTGTCCGCAAGGAAAAGAGCCAGTGGATGCTACGCATCACCAAGTACGCAGACCGCCTGATCGACGATCTGGAAGGTCTCGATTTCATCGACCGCGTCAAGACGCAGCAGATCAATTGGATCGGCCGCAGCCACGGTGCACAGGTCAAGTTCGCAACCACAGCCGGCGATACCGTTACCGTCTACACCACCCGCCCCGACACGCTGTTCGGTGCCACCTACATGGTGCTTTCTCCCGAACACGATCTGGTCGCAAAATGGATGGACAAGCTCGAAAACGCCGATGCCGTCAAGGCCTATCAGGCAGCGGCAGCCGCCAAGTCCGACATGGAACGCACCGAGCTTTCCAAGGAAAAGACCGGCGTGGAGCTGAAAGGCGTTCGCGGCATTAACCCCGTCAACGGCAAAGAGATTCCCATCTTCATCTCCGATTATGTTCTTGCCACCTACGGCACCGGTGCCATTATGGCTGTGCCGGCTCACGATACCCGTGACTGGGAGTTTGCAAAGAAGTTTGATCTTCCCATCATCGAGGTCATTGCAGGCGGCAACGTGCAGGAAGAAGCCTTTACGGATGTCGAGACCGGCATTCTGTGCAATTCCGACTTCCTCAACGGTCTTTCCGTTGCTCAGGCAAAGGAAAAGATCATTGCATGGCTGACCGAGCAGGGGATCGGCGAAGCAAAGGTCAACTTCAAACTGCGTGACTGGGTATTCTCCCGTCAGCGTTACTGGGGTGAACCCATTCCCATCGTGCACTGCCCGAAGTGCGGCACCGTGCCTCTGAATGAAAGCGATCTTCCGCTCGAGCTGCCCGACGTGGAAAGCTACGAGCCGACTGACGACGGCGAAAGCCCGCTGGCTCCGATCACGGACTGGGTGAACACCACCTGCCCGTGCTGCGGCAGCGAAGCGAAACGTGAGACCGACACCATGCCTCAGTGGGCAGGCTCCAGCTGGTACTATCTGCGGTACATGGATCCGCACAACGACAAAGAGCTTGCTTCCAAAGAAGCCCTCGAATACTGGTCCCCGGTCGACTGGTACAACGGCGGCATGGAGCACACCACGCTCCACCTGCTCTACAGCCGTTTCTGGCATAAATTCCTCTATGACATCGGCGTGGTTCCCACCAAGGAGCCTTATGCAAAGCGTACGAGCCACGGCATGATCCTCGGCGAGGGCGGCATCAAGATGTCCAAATCCCGTGGCAACGTCATCAACCCCACCGACGTCATCAACGAATTCGGTGCCGATACGATGCGTACCTACATCATGTTCATCGGCGACTTTGAGAAGCCTGCATCCTGGTCTGCCAATGCAGTCAAGGGCTGCAAGCGTTTCCTCGACAAGGTCTGGAGCCTTGCAGAGTCTGTCACGGACAACGACACCGCTTATTCTGCAAAGAATGAAAGTGCGATGCACAAGACCATCAAGAAGGTCTCCTCTGACATCGATCAGCTCAAGGCAAACACCGCGATCGCCGCCCTGATGACGCTTGTCAATCAGCTCTCCGACAACGGCTGCAACCGTGCAGAACTCAAATCGCTTCTGTCCATGCTCAGTCCGTTTGCACCTCATATCGCAGACGAACTGTGGCAGCAGCACGGCTTTGAGGGCATCTGCTCCGTTTCCGCATGGCCGACCTATGACGAGAGCAAGTGCAAGGATGCCGAGATCGACATCGCAGTGCAGGTCAACGGTAAATTCCGCGGCACCGTGCATATCGCTGCTGACAGTGCGGATGACGCAGTTGCCGAAGCGGCAAAGGCAGACGACCGCATTGCAAAGGCGATCGCAAATGTCGGCACGAATATCGTGAAAACGATCATTGTCAAGAACAAACTGGTCAATTTCATCGTGAAATAAGACATTTTTCTCAAAATTCACGAAATTTTGACCGGAAAGCTGAAAACATACTTGACAATTCAAAACCTCGTGAATATAATAATCAAGTCTTTTAAGACACCGAAACATCCAGGAAGTAACCGGATGTAACGGAGGGAGGGAAATCAATGTCTGAAATTCGCGTTAAGGAAAACGAATCTCTGGAAAGCGCACTCAAGCGTTTCAAGAGAAGCGTCCAGAAGGCCGGCGTCATCCAGGAGGTCCGCAAGAAGGAGCACTATGTGAGCCCGAGCCTGAAGCGTAAGCAGAAGAGCGAAGCTGCCCGTAAGAACAAGAGAAGAGGTTATTGATTTTCCCGATCGATTCTCAAAACAAAACCGCCTTGTGAATTCTCACAAGGCGGTTTCTTTCTTTGCTTTCAGTATCAATAGTTTTCTTCGTGGACTTCGAAGTAAGCCTGCGGATGTGCACAGACGGGGCACAGTTCGGGAGCCTTGGTGCCGACCATGATGTGGCCGCAGTTGCGGCATTCCCAAACCTTGACTTCGCTCTTTTCAAAGACCTTGGCGGTCTCAACGTTCTTCAGAAGAGCACGGTAGCGTTCTTCGTGCGTCTTTTCGATGGCGGCGACCATGCGGAACTTGATTGCAAGTGCCTTGAAGCCTTCTGCTTCTGCGTCCTTTGCAAAGCCTTCGTACATGTCGGTCCATTCGTAGTTTTCGCCGTCAGCAGCTGCTGCGAGGTTCTGTGCGGTGTCGCCGATGCCTTCGAGTTCCTTGAACCACAGCTTTGCGTGTTCTTTTTCATTGTCAGCGGTCTTCAGGAAGAGAGCAGCGATCTGCTCAAAGCCTTCTTTTTTTGCCTTGGATGCAAAATAGGTGTATTTGTTTCTCGCCTGGGACTCTCCGGCAAAAGCTGCCAGAAGGTTCTGCTCGGTTTTGGTGCCTGCGTATTTACTCATAAGTAAATCTCCTTTTTGTTTTTGTTGATGAAATCATTATATCATATTTCATCTGGATTTCAATGTTTGAATTGTGAAGAACCTTGTCATTTGCGGTATGATGCGATATTTGGTAGTATGCACAAAAAGCAGGTTGTAATTTCTCACAACCGCACATTTCCTTTTCCTGCCTTATGTGATAAAATAAAGAAAATAAAATGGCAAAGGAGCGATTGTATTGAAAACATTACTTCGCGGCGGCACGATCGTGCGTGCAAACGGATCTGAAGTTGCGGATCTTCTGATCGACGGCGAAAAGATCGCCAGGATCGGCAAAGACCTGAATGAGAAGGATGCACAGGTAATTGACTGCACCGGTAAACTGCTGTTCCCGGGCTTTATCGATGCACACACGCATTTTGATCTGGATGTCTGCAACACCACCACGGCGGACGATTTCTACACCGGCGGCAAGGCAGCACTCAAGGGCGGTACCACGCTCGTGATCGACTTTGCCTGCCCCAACAAGGGTGAAACGCTTCAGTACGGTCTGGATCTTTGGCACAAGAAAGCAGACGGCAGAACTGCCTGCGACTATGCGTTCCACATGACCATCGACGACTGGAACGAGGGGATCAAAGCCGAGATCCCGAAGATGTTTGAACAGGGCGTTTCTTCGTTCAAGATGTATCTGACCTATCCCGCCATGATGATCGGTGACGGTGATATGTTCCTTGCCCTTAAAGAACTCAAAAAGTACGGTGGCATTGCCGGCGTCCATTGTGAAAATGCCGGTGTGATCGATGCACTGATCGCCGAGAACA
Source organism: Faecousia sp. (assembly GCA_045639485.1). Taxonomy (GTDB): domain Bacteria; phylum Bacillota; class Clostridia; order Oscillospirales; family Oscillospiraceae; genus JAFRPC01. The sequence continues at coordinate 18,495 of JAZUDF010000128.1, forward strand.
AGGCAGCAGGCAATCTGGATCCTGCAACGCATCCGAAGTGCCGTCCGTCTATCCTGGAAGCAGAGGCAGTCGACAGATTGCTCAAAATGGCTTACGTTGCCGACGTGCCCGTCGTTGTCGTCCATACAACCTGTGCAGACTCCATGGATGAGATCAACGAGGCACGTGCAAGAGGGCAGAAGGTTTACGTGGAAACCTGCCCGCACTATCTGCTGTTGGATGACAGCCGCTATTCACTGCCCGATTTTGAAGGTGCAAAGTACGTCTGTGCACCGCCGCTGCGAAAACCCGCTGACGAAGAACGGCTGTGGAAGGCACTGGCTGACGGCGAGATCGATACCATTTCCACCGACCACTGCAGCTTTACGCTCAAACAGAAGGATGCAGGCCGTGATGACTTTACAAAGATCCCCGGCGGCATGCCCGGTGTTGAAACCCGCGGCGAACTCATCTACACCTATGGCGTTGCAGAAGGCCGCATCACAAAGGAACAGATGGCAAAGTATCTGTCCGAAAATCCCGCAAAGCTTTACGGTGCTTATCCCCGCAAGGGTATTCTGAACGAGGGCAGTGACGCCGATATCGTCGTTTATGATCCGCAGGGAGAAAAGGTCATCACCGCAAAGGATCAGCTCGTCAACGTGGATTATGCACCGTTTGAAGGTTTCCGCATCGCAGGCGGCATCGAAAAGGTCTTCCTTCGCGGCAAACTTTCTGTGGAAAACGGCAAGGTACTCGAAGACAAGGGCGGCATTTACATCCCCAGAGGCCTCTCCAATCTGTAAAAGTGGAGCGGAAGTCCTGATTTTTGGCTGATTTTTCGGTCAAAAAGCACCGGATTTTCAAATAAACTTGCATTTTAAAAAAACCGGTGGTATAATATGTCAAAGTAATTGCTCAGGAGGTCAACCTATGAGCCGCATTGACAAAGAAAATTATTATCTCGATATTGCCGAGACTGTTCTGGAACGTTCTACGTGCCTGCGTGCACATTACGGTGCACTGATCGTGCACAATGATGAGATCGTTTCCACGGGCTATAACGGAGCACCGAGAGGCCGCACAAACTGCGTTGACCTCGGCTACTGCATCCGTAACGACCTCAACATTCCGTCGGGCGAACGGTATGAACTCTGCCGCAGTGTCCACGCGGAGACCAATGCCATCATTTCCGCCTCCAGAATGGAGTGTATCGGCAGTACGATGTTTATTGCAGGCAAGGACGCACAGACAGGCGAGCTGATCGATAAGCTTGTCCCTTGCAGCATGTGCCGCAGGCTCATCATCAATGCCGGCATCAAAAAAGTTGTGATGCGTACCTCCAAAGACAAATATGAAGTAGCCAACGTGCAGGATTGGGTGTTCGACGATGACTCCATCATCCCGCCGACGGAAAAGGCTGACTAAAAACCGAGGGGCTGATTTCAGCCCCTTTTTTTGAAACAGTATGAATTCATTCAGTTACCGAAAAACTTATACCGTGCCTGCCGATACAGACGGTGTTCGTTCACTCCCGTTTCTGCTTTCCTGCATGGAACAGACAGCAAAGGAGGATGCCATCCGGCTCGGACAGGGGATGGATGTTCTGAAAGCCCGCTACAATGCCGCCTGGATGATCCTGCGGACACAGCTGCAGGTGCTTGCACCGCTTTGCACCGGAATGGACATAGAGATTTTGACCTGGTCCCGCGGCATTCGCGGAGCCTCGGTTCTCCGTGATTTTCACATCTTTTCCGATGGTAAAGTGCTTGCCCGTGCAACACAGCTCTGGATCGTTGCGGATCTGACAACACGCCGCTTGCGTAACCCGCGATCGATGCCGGAGCTCGACGTGCTCTGTCCTCCGTTTGCATTTTCTGAGGCAGTTTCCCGATTTGAGTTTGCTCCTGCAGCTCTTGTGAGTGATGAACGGACAGTCAGGGCAGAGGACATCGATGAAAACGGTCACATGAACAACGTTCGTTACGTCTCACACGTGCTGCAGCTTCTGCCGCAGCTTACATATCCGTGCATGGTTCAGCTCGAATACTGTCAGGAACTCCTGCAGGGCGAGACGTTTCGATGTTTTTGCGGGCGGGATGACAATGCAGTTTGCCTTGTGTTCCGCACAGGGGAAAAAGATCGGTTCCGTATGCTCCTGAAACCGCTTGACGATCAAAGTATATTCTGAAGATACGGCCGATCCATTTCGGCGATATGCGTCAGTCTTGCAAGCAGGGTAGAGACTGACTGCAGAAATTCAGCGTCTTCCACGACCTGGAGCTCTGCGAGTCCTGCCGTGATTTCGTCCGTCTCATCGTGGCACAATACCGATGCGAAAAAGGGCAGATGAGTACTCCACTCGTCTGCCGCTTTTTTTGCGTGTTCGGCAGCATGACCATAATCATACTTTGCTGCAAACGACTGTGCAGTTTCCAGCTCCTTCTGAACGCTCTGCGTCGTTTCTGCCAGTTTTTCGTTCACGCCGAGACACGCGATAAACAGAATGGCCAAAATCGCCACGCCGATCCACAGATACTTCATAGACGCTCCTTCTTTACAATACATGCTTTTCCAGCGGCATCGACTGTCAGCAAAAACACACCCCGCAGTGTGCAGTTTGACTTTTCAAGCTGTTTGTCAAGCCACACGTGATCATAACCCGACAGCCGCAGATTATCCTGCAGGAGTTTGCCGTCTGAAACGATCGTGAATGGCAGATAGGTGTTTTTGACGCGAATGCCTGCCTCTTTCGCACAAGCGGGCTTGTATTCCGGATAGAGCATGACCGACAGCTCACCGTCTGTTTCCATGATTGCATACTGCACGGTCGTCAGATCATAGACGTCCTTTTCACGCAGCTGTTCCGTCAGCTCGTCAAGCGACACACGGCTCTGCCGAAGTGCCGTTTGGTCGATACAACCGTTTGCGATCAGAATGGTCGGTTTCCCGCACAGAAGTTTTCGCATCGGCAGAAATTTCATTGACAGTACCGCGAGAATCAGTTCAAGTGCAAGCACTGTCAGAATCGGAACAAGCCCGGACAGCAGGGGAATGGCGTTGTCCTGCATCGGTACGGCTGCCAGGTTTGCAAGCAGCATTGTCACGACAAACTCTGCCGGCTCCATTTCTGCGATCTGCCGTTTTCCCATTAGCCGTACGGTGAAAATCAGGATCAGGTAAAGCACCAAAGTACGGATGTAAGAAATAAACAAGATACTTCCCCCTTATGTCGGCCTTTTGCTTTATTTTGGCTTAAACAGTGGAAAATATCCTCCCTGATAGGATAATTTTTCTTGCATTTTGCTTGTAAATGGAGTATTTTATTAAAGATTTTATAAGTGCCGAACGGCACGGAAGGGAGCACCTTATGGGCATTACAGAGATTTTCGGTTCCAACGTATTCAGCGAGAGTGTCATGCGACAGCGTCTGCCCGAAAAAGAATTTCATGAAGTGATGCAGGTGCTCCGCAACGGCGGCCAGATCTCCATGGCAACGGCAGACGTGGTTGCCAAGGCGATGATGGAATGGGCTGTGGAAAAAGGTGCGACGCACTATACGCACTGGTTCCAGCCGCTCACCGGCATCACGGCGGAAAAGCACGATTCTTTCCTGACCTATCCGAAGGAAGGCAAAACCATCCTGAAACTGACCGGCAAGCAGCTCATTATGGGCGAGCCGGACGCATCGTCGTTCCCGACGGGCGGCCTGCGTGCAACGCACTATGCAAGAGGCTACACCGCGTGGGACATTACTTCTCCTGCGTTTGTCAAGGAAATTTCCGCCGGCACTGTTCTTTGTATTCCTACAGTCTTCGTGTCCTACACGGGAGACTCTCTGGATAACAAGACGCCGCTGCTGCATTCGATGGAGGCTCTCTCCAAGCAGGCGATCCGTATCGTCCGTCTGTTCGGCGATACGAAAGCAAACCGCGTCATCCCGTCTGTCGGTGCGGAGCAGGAATACTTCATCGTTGACAAGCAGATGTATCTCAAACGCCGCGACCTTATTTATACCGGACGTACGCTCTTCGGTGCACCGGCACCGAAAGGCCAGGAGCTCGAAGACCAGTACTTCGGCGTGATCCGTGAGCGTATCGGTGCGTTTATGAAGGATCTCAACACCGAATTGTGGAAGATGGGCATCACCGCATCCACACAGCACAACGAGGTCGCTCCCGCTCAGCACGAAATGGCTCCGATCTACACCACCTGCAACGTGGCTGTCGATCAGAACCAGCTCACCATGGAAACGATGAAGCGTGTGGCGACCAAGCACGATCTTGTGTGTCTGCTGCATGAAAAGCCCTTTGCGGGTGTCAACGGCTCCGGTAAGCACAACAACTGGTCGATCTCCACAGACACCGGCGTCAACCTGCTTGATCCGGGCGATACACCCAATGACAACCTGCAGTTCCTTTTGGTGCTTTCGTGCATCATGAAGGCAGTCGACGACTATGCAGACCTCCTTCGCCAGTCCGCTGCCAACGTCGGCAACGATAACCGACTCGGTGCCGATGAAGCACCTCCTGCCATTATTTCCATTTTCCTCGGCAATCAGCTCGATGACGTCGTGGAACAGATCTGCCGTCACGGCTCTGCAAAGGCCTGCATGGAAGGCGGCCAGCTGGTGACCGGCGTGTCGACGCTTCCTGTCATCAACAAGGATGCAACAGACCGCAACCGAACCTCGCCCTTTGCTTTTACCGGCAACAAGTTCGAGTTCCGTATGGTCGGCTCGTCCGATTCCATTGCAAACGCCAACACCGTTCTCAATACCATTGTTGCAGATGCGTTCTGCGATGCTGCCGATCAACTTGCCGATGTCGAAAATTTTGAAGAAGCCGTCAATGCACTCATCGCAAAAAATATGCGGGAGCATAAGCGTATCATCTTCAACGGCAACGGCTATTCCGAAGCATGGGTAGAGGAAGCAGCACGCCGCGGTCTTCCCAACCTTCGCAGCATGGTCGACAGTGCACCCGTGCTGACGGCGGAAAAAAACGTCCGGCTCTTTGAAAAGTTCGGCATCTTTAACCGTGATGAATTAGAGTCCCGTGCGGAGATCATGTATGAGACCTATACCAAGATCAAACTGATCGAAATGCGTACCATGATCCACATGGCAGGCAAACACTATATTCCGTCCGTGATCCGCTTTATCACGCGGATGGGCGACTCCGTCAACAAAGCGTCTGCCGCGTGTCCGGAAGCCGATATGTCTGTGCAGAAGGATCTTCTGCTTCGCACGAGTGAACTTCTCAAAAATGCACAGATCGCCGATCTTGCACTGCAATCCGATGTAGAAAAGCTTGCACAGATGGACGATGCAAATGCCATGGCACATTACGTGCATGAAACCGCCGTGACGCACATGAAAGAGCTTCGCAGTGCGATCGACGCACTCGAAATGCTGGTCGATAAAGACCTCTGGCCCGTGCCGACCTACGGCGATCTGATGTTTGAAGTGTAAATCAGACTGTAGGGGACGGCATCCTCGACGTCCCGTGCCATCAACCCAAAACAGAAAGAAAGAATAATCAATGAACTCCCGCAACCTCAGCAAAAAAGAAATATTTGAAAACCTGCCCGTCCCGCGTGCAGTTGCTGCGATGGCGATCCCGACGATCATCAGTCAGCTGATCAACCTGGTCTATAACCTCGCGGATTCCATCTTCATCGGCATGACGGGCGACCCCAACAAGACGGCAGCAGTTACAGTTGTGTTTACCGTCTTTATGATGACGGTGGCGTTTTCCAACCTGTTCGGCATCGGTGGCGGCAGCTTGATGGCACGCATGATCGGTGCCGGACGCGAGGAGGACGCGAAGAAGGTCTGTGCTTACAGTTTCTACGGTGCGATTGCCGTCGCGATTTTGTATTCGGGGCTCGTTTTTGTCCTGCTTGATCCGATCCTGTATCTGTTCGGTGCAAAGACGGAAACGTATGCCGACGCAAGGATCTACGTTCTGCTTGTGGTTGTCTGCGGCAACGTACCTGTCATTCTGTCACAGACCGTCGCACACCTTCTGCGTAACGCAGGCTATTCCAGACAGGCCAGTATCGGCCTTTCCGGCGGCGGTATTCTCAATATTATCCTTGATCCTCTGTTTATGTTTGTCCTTCTGCCGAAGGGCAACGAGGTCTTCGGTGCAGCACTTGCAACGCTTCTGTCCAACGTCGGTGCCTGCATCTACCTTGTGATCGTGCTTGGAAGATGCTCCTGCCGTGCACCGCTCAGCATGAGCCTCAAAAAAGCGGCAAAACTGCAGCGTCACGAACAGAAAGAGCTTTATTCCGTCGGCGTTCCGTCCGGTATGCTGACGGCACTGTTTGACGTCGGCAATATCTTCCTCAATGCACTGATGTCTGCACACGGCAACATCGAACTTGCCGCCATCGGTATCGTCATGAAAGCCGAGCGTCTGCCGAATGCCATCAACATCGGTCTGTGCCAGGGCATGCTGCCGATCGTAGCCTATAACTATGCGTCGGGCGACCATGAACGGATGCACAAGGTCATTTCAAGCGTCCGTGTTTACGGCCTTGTGATCGCAGCTGCGTGTCTTGTGCTGTTTGAGATCTTCGCAAAGCAGATCGTCGGCCTGTTTATGAACACCGAAGTAGGAAGCGGCAAAGAAGCCGCGGCCTGCATTGCACTTGCGACGGTATTCCTGCAGATCCGCTGCTGTGCATCGATCTTCCAATTCCTCAATTATCACACTTCCTTCTGCATGCAGGCGGTCGGCGATGGTAAAGATACGCTGCTTCATGCAACTGTCCGTGAACTTGTGTTTTATGTGCCTTTCATGTTCCTGCTTGACTGGCTGCTCGGCAAATTCGGACTTGCGTGTGCACTGATCGCGGGAGAAGCCTGCGGTGCAGTGCTTGCGATCGTGCTGTTCCGCCGCTGGAAAAAGAAGAACAACTCTCTGCAAAAAGTATAAAACAAAAAACCCCGACGAAAAATTCGTCGGGGTTTTGCTTTTTGAAACTTACAGTTCGACCTTGTCTGCCAGCTCGTTAATGACGTAGTATGCCATGCCGTCTTCGGGCTTGATATAAATTCTGCAGGAGCGGATACGCTCGCCGGGATGCTTTTCCTTAAAGTCGGACTTGCAGCGTTCGGCAATGTTACTGCATTCATACTTGGCACCGCCGAATTCCACGAAAACTTCGGGAGTCAGAGCGGAAGCAACTTTCTTGGTCGCACTCTTTGCAGCATCGCCTGCTGCCTTGGTCGCCGTCTTGGCTGCTGTCTTGGTCTTATCGCTGACAGTCTTTGCAGCGGTTTTGGTCTTGTCGCTGACAGTCTTGGCAGCGGTCTTGGTCTTGTCGCTGACAGTCTTGGCAGCTGCCTTTGCCTTCTTGACAGTGGGTTCAGCCTTTTCGCTGACTGCCTTCACGGTTTCTTTTGCAGCCTTCACGGCAGGTTCAGCCTTTTCGCTGACAGCCTTCACGGTGTTCTTTGCTGCGGTCTTCACTGTTTCAACAGTGTCTTTTACTTTTTTTGTTGCCATGGTAATAAATCCTTTCTGTTGCAAATGCTTGGGCTTATGATGAATGTACGCTGCGAAAAGCTTTGTACAAATCAGACGTTCCCGAGTGCCTTGACGGCATCTGCCATCGGAGCGGTATCAACGCTTTCCGCCTCGCCGCAATCCATAAAGCCTGCGACCTTCGGATCAATAGGCAGCCTCGCGAGCACGGGAATGTTATACTCGGCGGAAATTTCGTCAATGTGGCTCTTGCCGAATACTTCGATCTTTCTGCCGCAATCGGGGCAGGAGAGCCATGCGTAGTTTTCAATCAGACCGACAACGGGGATCTTCATCATCTCCGCCATCTTCACGGCCTTTTTGACGATCATGGAAACCAGATCCTGCGGAGAGGTGACGATCACGATGCCGTCAATGGGCAAGCTCTGGAAAACCGTCAGAGGTACGGCGCCGGTTCCGGGAGGCATATCGACAAACATGTAATCCACGTTGTCCCAGATCACGTCCGTCCAGAACTGTTTGACAGCACCCGCGAGAATCGGGCCACGCCACAAAACGGGATCGGTTTCATTGTCAAGCAGGAGATTAATGGACATCACCTGAATGCCGCTGCGGGTGAGGGCAGGGTAGAGGCCCTGTTCGTCGGCACCTTCAGGACCGTCGAGTGCAAAAGCCTTCGGAATGGAAGGTCCCGTAATATCAGCATCCAAAATGGCGGCACGCTTGCCGCTCTGCTGCATTGCGACTGCCAGCATGGAAGTCACTGTGCTCTTGCCGACGCCGCCTTTACCGGAAACAACGGCAAAGACTTTTTTGACTGATGATTTTTCGTGCAGGGAGGCAAGCAGACTTTCCTGCTTGCGATCGCCGCAGCTCTGACCGCAACTGGAACAGTTGCCGGAACATTCGCTCATGAGAAGATCTCCTTTGCATTGGTTTCGCATATTATAGGTCTTTTGACCTGAAAAGTCAACAAATGTGCATTTCTACTTGTAATTTGTTTTGCAATAAAGTATAATAATAACAATATTTTCTGAGGAAGTGTACCGATGCAATTTGAATTCATTCCGAGAGGTGTCTGCTCCAGACGCATCCTCGTCGAGTTAGAAGATAACGTCATACGTTCCGTCCGTTTTGAGGGCGGCTGCAACGGCAATCTGCAGGGCATCTCCCGTCTTGTGACCGGCATGAACGTTGATGAAGCCATTTCCAGACTTGAAGGCATTCGCTGCGGCATGAAGATGACCTCCTGCCCGGATCAGCTCTCGCAGGCCTTGCGTCAGGCAAAAGCGGCACAGTGATCAGTTCCCTGCGTTTTCCCAGCAGGCGGTCAATGTACCGTCCGCGTGTACGGTGTAAATGACTTTCCCGTCCGACGAAATGCCGGAGATCACAATATCTGACAACTCCACACCGCAGGTGGCCTCGCAGCCGTTTTGCATCACTTCCATGGTGTCAACGTGGCCGAGTGCCAGGTCTTCATAGACCTCTTTGCCGAACTGACAGACCTGATCATAAGTCGCGTCGATCTGCTTTTGCAGTGTCACAGTGCCTGTTTCCTTCTCGTAGTACACCGGACAGAATGCCGGCCAGTTCTTTTCAAAATAGCCTTCCACTGTCTGCGGATCGTGTGTTTCGGGTTCGTTTTTTTCCTTCATGGACTTGACGAACCATACAACGCCGAAAATGATCGCTGCCAGCAGCAACGCACACAGACCGAGTGCGATGAAGGGGAGTGCTTTTTTCATTTGTATCACCTCATGCCTGTATTTTACGGCAAAATGACGGAAAAGTAAAGCGGCTAAAATCCTTCGTCATAATACAGCCCGAAGCCGGACATGACCTGCTGCCTGGCTGCTGCACATTCCTTTGTGTGCTGCTCTTCTGCACAGAAAGACAGACAGTAGCAATAAGCAGAATCTTCCGCGACGATCCCACTACAGGTCAGCATCCCGTTTTCGCCGTCTGCACACCACGAAAAACGGTATTCCGGCATGGACATGTTTTCTGTGCATATCATTCCCAGACGCTCCGGCGTATATCCCGTCATCTGCCGGATGGCTTCTTCCGCACTGCAGCCTTTCAGGATCTGCGTTACCACAAAATACGTGCCGTCCGCGGACTCGTAGATCCTTTCGTCTCCCGTGTTGCCCGACACTGCTTCCGTCATGCCTTCGGGCAAATCGACACGGATGCTGTATTTCACCGTGCCTGCTGGGAGAACCTCAATTTCATCGTGCAGGACAAGACGCTCGGGTGCCTGCACGGCACAGCCGGATAACACAACGGCTGCCAGTATTGCTAACCAACAAAATCTTTTCATATACCCTCCAAAGGAATTATTGTGATGATAAGTAATTTGTTTGCGTTCATTCCAAAACAGTATATGTGGCTGATCTGTGTGGTAGTATTGCTCATCAACCTCACGGCATACTTTTTGATGGGACTTGACAAGCACAATGCCGTCAAGCATAAGCACCGCATTTCCGAACGTGTTCTGCTCGGCTTTGCTATTGCCTTCGGCAGTATCGGCATTCTGCTCGGCATGCTTGCCTTCCGGCACAAGACCAGCAAGTCGCGTCATCCCGCATTTACCACCGGCGTGCCGATCATCCTGCTCGTACAGCTTCTGATCATCCTGTTTATTATTGCAGGAGCGTAATGTTTTACATAAAAAGCGGCGGACTGTTTTTCAGTCCGCCGCTTCTGTTTCAGTTTTGCTTCAGCTTGCGTTTGTTGCCTTGCTCGTCAACGAGATAGGTGTTGTCGAGCTGCGAGGTCAGACTTGCCTTGACTGACGCGATATATTCTTTGCGAAGCTCATCGCGTTCTGCGATCTCTTCGTCGGTCAGACCTTCTGCTTTTGCCTTTTTTGCAAGCTCATTGATCCTTGCAATCCTTTCTTTCGTCATTCTTATCCCTCCGCATTCGTGATCGTGCTGACTACGGAGAAGTCTTTCATATCGACCACACATAGGGCCTCGTCACAGATCAGATAGAGGTAATTGTCAATGTAAAGGCCGCGAGACCCGCTCCAGTTCCAATAAACGCCGTTGTCTTCGTCGATAAGATCAAACATGCCTTCCTGCTTGAACCTGCCGTCCGTGTAACTGAACACGTAGAAGTTATAATCGGAACCGGGGAAACCGATCAGATTCTTTTCAGGATCGATCAGGATGGCCTTGTGATTGTAGAGTGCTTCGGAATAATACTCCTCGATCTCGGTTTTCGCGACCAGCTTGACGTCCTTCGGATCGGAGACGTCAAACATGCTCAGCTGCAGGCCGCTCGATGCACCGTTTTCGTCCAATGCCTGTCCCAGACCGAACAGCAGACCGTCGCCGTACCCGTGCAGATAATCGGAAACGCCGAGCACTTCGAGTGCACTGAGCAAGGTGGGATTTTTGGGATCGGAAAGGTCGATCGCAAACACGGGATCGATGCTTTCATAGGTGACCATGTAGGCCACGTCGCCGAAGTAACGGACGCTGTAGATGCGTTCGTCGGGAGCGATCCCTTCGAGCGTACCGACAGGCTGCAGATCACCGTCGAGCACGGTCATTCTGTTTTCCATTGTGGTTTCGCCGAAAGCATAATTCTCAAAGTCGTGCTTTTTGTCGGTATAGATGGAGTAGGAAGTGGAGTTCACGGTCGTTGCAATACGCAGGTTGCCGTTGTAAAGATCGATCGCAAACTGATTGACGAGATAGCCGTCCACGCTGCCGCTTGCCGTCAGTGTCAGCTTGCCGTCTTTTGCGGTGATGCGGTTGATCGCAGTGACAGCCGTGTTTACGTAGTCAATGACGTCGTACTGGTCGACCTTATAAGGATCGGATTTGAGCGTGTCATACGTCGTCTGTGCAAGGTAGATCTCATTGCCGTTCATATAGACGGTGTCAGCCGCACCGGTGAAGGAGCATACGTCGGACGTTTTGAGTGACTTGCAGTCAAAGGCACCGACCATCGTCAGGCAGGCCGTGGCACCCGGGCAGATATAAATGCGGTTTGCGGGGATCTTTGTTTCCGTGCCGCTGCAATAGGTAATGGGGATCCAATCCTCGGTGCTGAATTCGTCACCATAAATATAATGCTCCGAAATAATGTAGAGCATACCGTCCGTCATGCGGGAGGAACGGTAGTTGCCGTCCTGACCGTAGGTTTCTTTCAGCACGGGCTGTTCGGGCTTACTCACGTCGTAGATAAGAACCTCGGTAGAGGTTTCACAGTACCAGGTCGCGTCATCCGTCCAGACGGTGCGTTCCGCGATCACGAAAAGACGGCTGCCGTCCAGTAACAGTTCGGAGGCAGACACCGATTCATTTTCGTCGGACTGCGTCAATTCGGTTTCGTTCACGCGTGCAGTGTTTTCGCCGTCGGCACGGTAGATTGTCAGAAGATTGCCGCACATAGCGTAAATATACTTGCCGTCCGTTTTGACGATGTCCGCTTCGTCGATGCCTTCGACCTGCACGTTCGTGCCGGAATAGTCAGGCTCTGCAGCATCAGCAGCAAGCATGGGCGTGCCCGTTGCTTCGGCGGAATATTCCACCGTGTTTGCACCGTTGAACGAGTCGGGCTCTTCAGGTGCCTTCATTGCATTGACAACGTCGGCATAGTCGGTGGCTGCCTTCGGCGGCTCCACCGTCAAGGTCTGATCCATCTCCGGTTTGGACTGACATGCCGTCATGCCGAGCAGCGTGCAGACGATAAGCAGCACGGCAAGAATTGCATTGCGTTTTTTCATTGTGCTATCCTCCGTTCTTTTGTTCCGCTGTTTTGACGCAGACAAAATAGGAAAGTTCCTGCGTTTATGATACAAAAATCGGACAAAACTGTCAAGTAAGAAAGGCTTGCCAAGAACACTGCAATCAGATATAATAATAAAAGCTTTTCAAGGAGGTGCGGTATGAACATCGGTATCATCGGCGGCGGTGCGTCGGGCATGATGGCTGCCGTCACGGCGGCAGAGCAGCAGGACAATCAGGTGATTTTGTTCGAACGTCAGTCTCGTATCGGTAAAAAACTTCTCGCAACCGGCAACGGCCGCTGTAATCTGACCAATCTGCATACGGGTGATGCATTCTATCACGGTGCATCCGGCAGCTTTGCCGCACCTGCACTTACACAGTTTCCTCCCGAAAAAACTTTGGAGTTTTTCCAATCTCTCGGACTTCTGACCGTGGCAGAGCCCTCCGGCAGAGTCTATCCCTATACCGATCAGGCGAACAGTGTGGTTGACGTGCTTCGCTTTGCACTTTCCCGCTCCAACATCAAGGTCGAAACCTCCTGCGAGATCACGTCAGTTAAATATGAAGACGGCGTATTTTCACTTAAATCCTCGGACAGAACGTGGCAGGTCGACCGCCTGATCGTCACGGCGGGGGGACTTGCCGGTACCAAACTCGGCGGTTCGCTTTCCGGCTATCAACTGCTTCGCACTCTCGGTCATCACTGCACGAAACTCTACCCGTCCCTTGTCCAGCTCAAAACGGAAGATACGCTTGTCAAGTCCCTCAAGGGCGTACGTGCCCAGGCGACCGTACGTCTTGTGCAGCATGATGCCGTGATCGCAAAGTCCTCCGGTGAGGTGCAGTTCACCGAATACGGTCTTTCCGGGCCTGCGATCTTCGAAATATCCCGTGCAGCCTCCGTCAGCGGCAACGACTGCAAGGTTATACTTGACCTTCTGCCGCAGTTTGACGGCGACAAGCTGCTCTCTGCACTTTGCATCCGCATCGCCCGGCAGCCGGAACTGCTGTGCGACGATCTGCTGACAGGATTTCTGCACAACCGTCTCGGCCGCGTATTGCTGAAATATGTCGGCATCAGCGGTCAGACAAGGCTGTCTGATCTTCCGTGGGTGCAGTTGAGTGCGTTGAACCTTGCGGCTCACAGTTTTTCACTTGAGGTGCGGGGGACAATGGGCATGGACTGTGCACAGGTCACCGCAGGCGGTGTCTGCACGGAAGAATTTGATCCCGAGACCTTGCAGAGCCGGATTGTTCCCGGACTGTACGCGGCGGGCGAAGTGCTTGACGTAGACGGCGACTGCGGCGGCTATAACCTGCAGTGGGCGTGGGCATCCGGTCACCTTGCCGGACAGCTTTCAGGAGATTGAG
>JAZUDF010000129.1:0-2918 GCA_045639485.1 Faecousia sp.
CTGCTGCTCATCACGGCAGCACTGGCATACGACGTGTTCAAAGATGCCGTGCAGAAGCTCAAAAAACCGCAGTTTTCCGTAGCTTCTCTGGTAGCATTCACCCTGATCGTGATCGTCGCGGACACGGTTCAGGCGGCAGCCACGGACAGAGTTCCGTTCTGCACCGTTGCGTCCGTTCCCGTGATCTTCCTGCTCTGGGACAAATACGACGGCATCATGGGCATTCTGACCACGCTCCGCACGGTGTGCGATATCAAAGAACCGAAGGGCATCGTGGAAGTGCCCGATGTGATGAAAGGCCGTGTCGGACTTTCCCGTGCGGAAGGCTCCGTCGACGACTTCATGAGCAAATACGAAACGCAGCCGCCCACAGTCCGACTGATGCAGATCTATGCACCGGTCGCGGCAGTTGTCTGCGTGATTGCATCGGCACTGATCGCATCCAGGAGCGGCACGCCGTTTTTCTGGGTGCTGTCGCTTTTGCTGCTTGGCAGTGTCCCGCTGATCGGCATCCTCAATTTCAGCCGTCTGTTCAGCATTCTTGCAAAGCGTCTTCGTGAAACGAATGCGGCACTTTGCGGCTGGTACGGTGCCGAAACGTTCGGCGACGAACACTCCGTCCTGGTCGGCGACGCCGATTTGTTCCCGGAAAGCAACATCAAATTCAACGGCATCAAGATGATCTCCCCGAATGCAGACCGCGTGATCGCCTATGCCGCAGCCGCGATGAAGGCGGTCGACAGCGTGCTGTATCCTCTTTTTGAGGAAGAGCTCCGCAGCCGCAACGGCAGACATTACCGCGTAGACCGCTACCGCTTCTATGAGAGCGGCGGCATCGGTGCACAGATCGCGGGCGACATCGTTCTTTTGGGCACGCTGGACTTCATGAAGCGTATGGGCGTGCACATGGAGGGCGGCATGAAGCTCAAGCAGGCGGTCTATACCTCCGTCAACGGCGAGCTTGCAGCCGTGTTTGCCATCAAATACACCCCGAAGGAAGCCGTGAGCAGAGGCCTGACCGCGATCGCGGGCAACCGCCATTTCCGCACGGTCTTTGTCACAAGAGACTTCCTGCTCACGCCGGAGCTGATCCGCGAAAAGTATGAGATCTCCCTGACCAACACGGCCTACCCGCCGATCAAGGAACGTATCCGCCTGTCCGAAACGGAACTCAAAGAGAAGGGCAAGCAGGGTGCACTCATGGCGGACGCATCGTTCGGCAGCTTTGCCGACGCGGCAGCCGGCGGCAGAGTGCTGAAAAGTGCAGTCAGGATCTGTATGCTCCTGACGGTGCTCAGCGGCATCCTCGGTCTGCTGCTCATGGGACTTCTGGCAAGCCACAGCGGTTTTGAAGCGGCAACGGCACTCAATCTGCTGCTCTATGAACTGATCTGGGCGATCCCGACGCTGCTCTTAACGGGCTGGACACGCCGATACTGACCGAAAAACAGGTGACGGACACCGAAAAAACCGAAATAATCTTCGAAAACCGAAGAATTTACCGTTGCAATCTGGATTTTTATCATATATAATGGTTGCGATTGTGGCGTAATAACTGCCGCTGCGGTACCCGGCTTATCTCAGGCACCGCAATGAAAGGAGAAACAAACTATGTATACTGCGAAGGACATCCGCAATATCGCCCTGCTTGGTCACGGCAGCGACGGCAAGTCTGCTCTGTGTGAAAGCATGCTCTTCAACACCAAGGTCATTACCCGTCTCGGCAAGCGTGCCGAAGGCAACACCGTTTCCGACTTTGACGACGAAGAGAAGAAGAGAGAATATTCCATCAAGACTTCCGTCATTCCCGTTGAATATAACGGCTGCAAGCTGAACGTCCTCGACAACCCCGGCGTCTTCGACTTTGCCGGTGAAGTCGTTCAGTCTCTGCGTGTTGCCGATTCCGGCATCATCGTCTGCACTGCAAAGTCCGGCATCGCCGTCGGCACCGAAAAGGGCTGGAGAGCTCTGGCAGAAGCAGATCTTCCCGCTATGTTCTATGTTTCCAAACTCGACGAAGAGCACGCCAACTTCTTCGGCACGCTGGATGCCCTGCGTGACAAGTTCGGTGCTTCCGTCATTCCGTTCACCTTCCCCATCCTGAACGGTGAAGAAGCAGTCGGCATCGTCGACCTCATCGAAAAGAAGGCTTATGACGCATCCGGCAAGGAGATTGCACTTCCCGCCGATGCAGAAGACAAGATCGAAGAGTACATGATGGAGCTCAACGAGCAGGTCGCCGAGACCGACGAAGCTCTCATGGAAAAGTTCTTCATGGAAGAGCCCTTCACTGCAGAAGAACTGCTCAAGGGTATCCGCGACGGCATCCGGCAGCGTTCCATCAGCCCCGTGTTCTGCGGCTGTGCTATGAACGGTCTGGGCACCAACAACCTCATGGCAAACCTCGTCAAGTACGCTCCGTCTCCTTTGGAAGGCAAGGCTATGAAGACCGTTGACGAAGACGGCAACGAAGGCGAACTGAAGCTCGATCCCGCCGGCTCCCCGATGGCATTCATCTTCAACACCATGGCTGACCAGTACGGCAAGAACTCCTACTTCAAGGTCATCTCCGGCGACGTCGAGGACACCATGACCGTCGTCAACGCCCGCACCGGCGACACCGAGAAGCTCGGCAATATGTTCTTCCCCAAGGGCAAGGAAAACACCAAGGTCTCCAAGATCGCCTGCGGCGACATCGGCGTGTTCACCAAGCTCGCCTCCGTCAAGACCGGCGACAGCATCGGCCTGAGCGGCAAGGTCGTCAACTTCAAGCCCATGGACTATGCAGAGCCCTGCTATCGCATGGCTATCTACGCCAAGAATAAGGGTCAGGAAGACAAGGTCGCCAGCGGCCTGGTCAAGCTGAACGAAGAAGACGCTTCCTTCACCTTCGGCAACGATCCCGAGACCAAGGAAAT
>JAZUDF010000130.1:0-23917 GCA_045639485.1 Faecousia sp.
GCCTGACGGCGTGGAGGCCGTGGCGGGTGCTCTGCAGTCGGAGGATCCCGGGTATGCGTCTGCACAGGCGACCGCGGCAAACTACCCCGACATCCCGTTTCCGGACGGCTGGAAGGCAAACCTGCGGGGTGTCGATCTCAATCTCAACTATCCCGCAGGCTGGGAGCAGGCACGGGAAAACAAATTCGCACAGGGCTTCACCACACCTGCACCGCGGGATTATGTCGGAGCGGCACCGCTCGACCAGCCGGAGACGGAGGGCATGGCAGACCTTACGAGGCGGCTCGATCCGCGTCTGACAGTTTCCCTGCATGCACAGGGAAACGTGATCTATTGGAAGTACCTCAACATGGAGCCGCCCGGGGCGAGAAGGATCGCGGAGGACTTTGCGGCGGTATCCGGTTATACATTGGAGGACGTTCCCTTTGCCTCCGGCTTTGCCGGCTACAAGGACTGGTTCATTCTGATCTATGACCGCCCCGGTTTTACCGTGGAGGTCGGCAGCGGCACGAATCCCTTGCCGCTTTCGCAGTTTGAGGACGTTTATGCCCGCAATCTCGGCATTTTAACGCTCGGCTTGACGTTGTAGGGAACGGCGTCCCCGACGTCCCGCCGCAAATCGGAATTCGGAATGCGGAATTCGGAATTGCGGTGTCCGCTCCGCGGACTTTTTCAAATCATTTTTCAATTCAGAGAATTGAAAAATACCATAATTTGTCATTCACCATTTATCACTTATCATTTATGAACGGAGTGAGTAGTTTGCCAAACTTTACGGAAATGCAGACGCAGAAGGTACAGATCCCGCACAAGCTCACGCTTGACGAGCGGAGCAAGCTGACGGTCAGCGGTGTGACGGAGGTTTTATGCTTTGAAAGCGACGCCGTCGTGCTCAAAACGGTCAAAGGCACGCTGACGGTACGCGGCGATGAGCTGAAGCTGCGGGCCCTGACACCCGACGCAGGCAAGATCGAAGTTGACGGCACGATCGATGCCTTCGACTATGCACCCGTACGGGAGGGCGGCTTCTTTCGCCGTCTGTTCGGCTGATGGAGCTGCCGGTTTCTCTGCAGGTTTGCCAGCTGACGTTCTCCGCCCTGCTCGGTGCGGCACTCGGCGTGCTCTATGATATCTTCCGTCTCATCCGCAGACGGTGCCGCCCGCTGACGGTCTGTCTCGACCTGCTGTTTTCTCTCGACCTTCTGATCTGCCTGCTGCTTCTGGCACTCTACGTCGGACGCGGAGAGCTGCGGCTGTTCATGCTGCTGGGGGTGTTTCTCGGTGCGGTGCTGTATTTTCTCACGCTCAGCAGGCTCTTTCTGCGGCTGTCAGACAGGCTCCTGCACCTGCTGACGGTACCTGCGGCTTATTTGGAGCGTTTTTTTCGCCGTTGCGGTCAGAAAATTGCGGATTTGACGCGAAAAACTGTTGCATTTGTCAGAAAAATGATTAAAATGGTAAATAGAAAAGTCTTTGCACGAAGGAGGAAACCGCATGAAACTGAAGAAGGCCTCGTTGCTCACCAAGATACTCATTCTGGCTCTTTGCGTTTTCTGCCTCGTCTCCCTCGTCACGCTGCAAGGACAGATCCGTGCCAAACGGGCGGAGGGCGATCAGCTCGAACAGGAAAAGATGTTCGCCGAGCAGGAGCAGAGAGAGCTCGAAGAGGATATCGAAGCGTTCGGCACACCCGAGAGCATCATCAAGATCGCCCGCGAGCGTCTGGGCATGGTCGCGGAAGGCGAGATCATCTTCTACGACGCGGACAACTGAACTGACTGCAACGGGGCTGCTGCAAGGTACAGCAGCCCCGTTTTTACATAGGAGAAGCCATGGCAAAACTTGTTGAGATCATTCCGAATTTCAGCGTCAGCGAGCAAAAAGACTCTGCGGCCTTTCACGCCCTGACAGACACGGCATCCTCCGTGCCCGGCTGTACGCTGCTGCATACGACCTCGGACGCCGACCACAACCGCAGTGTCCTCACGCTTGCGGGCAATCCCGCCGGCATCGAGGAAGCGGCATTCCGTCTGGCACAGACGGCAAAGCAGGTGATCGACCTGACCGTTCACCGCGGCAAACACCCGCGTATGGGTGCGATGGACGTGCTGCCCTTTGTGCCGCTGCAGGAGATGACGACGGAAGAGTGCGTGGCGATGTCAAGACGCGTCGCGGCACGGATATGGAAGCAGCTGCAGATCCCGTCTTTCCTCTACGAAGACTCTGCGACAAACCCGCTTCACCGCAATCTTGCCGATTGCCGCCGGGGCGAATTTGAAGGCATGAACGAAAAACTGCAGCAGCCCGAGTGGGCACCCGACTACGGCGACAGACATGTGCATCCCACCGCCGGCATCATCGCCATCGGGGCAAGGATGCCGCTCATCGCGTTCAACGTCAACCTCGACACGGACGACGCAGACCTTGCAAAACGCATCGCCAAGGCCATCCGTGAAAGCTCGGGCGGACTGCCTGCCTGCAAGGCACTGGGCATCTTTTTGGAGCAGCGAAATATCGCACAGGTGTCCATGAACATGGTAAACTTTGAAGTCACGCCGCTCTTTGCGGCCTATGACCGCATCCGCGAGCTTGCACAGGCGGAGGGTGTCGGCATCCTCGGCAGCGAGCTCATCGGCATGACGCCCGCCAAAGCCCTGCTTGACTGTGCCGCACACTACCTGAAGTTAGAAGACTTCGACGCAAAGCAGGTGTTGGAGCTTCGCCTTTCCGACATGGAATAATCCGTAGGGGCGATGCTTGTCATCGCCCGCGATCTTACAAAAGGAGAAACAATGATGGAACTGTCTGAATTATCTGTCCGTGCATTTGCAGAGCTGTTAGGCTCCGACGCACCGGCACCCGGCGGCGGCTCTGCCGCAGCACTGATGGGAGCCTTGGGAGCATCGCTCACCGCGATGGTGAGCAGCCTGACGCTCGGCAGGAAAAAATATGAAGAGCAGCAAAACTTTGCCGCCGATACCTTTGCAAAGGCGACCGACCTGCAAAAGCGGTTTTTAGCCGCCATGGAGCGGGACAACGCCGTGTTCACCGCGTTCAGCAAGACCATGGCACTGCCGAAGGACACCGAGGAAGAAAAGGCTGCCCGCACCGCTGCCATGCAGGCGGCACTTTTGGATTGCACCGATGCACCGCTCACGATGATGGAACTTTCCTGCGAGGCACTGGAGCTGACGAAATCGGCCATCGGCAGAACGAACAAGGGTGCGGCAAGCGACCTCGGCGTGTCGGCACTGGCACTGAAGGCCGCCGTGCAGAGTGCATGGCTGAACGTGCTCATCAACGTCCACAGTCTGAAAGATGCCGACCTTGCAGAGCAGTTCCGCCAAAAAGGCGAAGCCTGCCTTGCAAAGGCACTTCCGCTTGCCGACGAGATTTATTTCGAGGTAGAAAGAATTATTTAACAAAAATTTATATAAGAGTGTTATCAAAGTAAACACCCCGCCGATAAGTTTTTTTCGGCGGGGTGTTTACTTAATCCATGTATGGAAGTTGGGTAATAGAAAATGTAACTGTGACAGGAAAGTGCTTTTTACTTATATCCGATGATTTCTCTTTCAACTTCACGAATAACATCTTCTGATATGTCAGCTACAGCAATTCGATACACAATATTCATTCTTGGATTATAGATACCTAGGTATTTTATTTCTTTGAATTCAGGATGTATTGAATGCAGACCCATTCGCCAATACATTAAAAGCTGCAAAGTGTATTCTTTTTTGACGGGCAATTTTGATACTTTGAAATCCCATAGGGTATCTTTTGTGGTAAAGTCACCATCTCCTGTACTGACTATATCTGTATAGCCGCCCTTAAAAGAAAAACCGTCCAATACAATTGGGCCGTAGACTTCAAAAAAATGCAAAGAACGTTTAACCATAGTGATTATATTTTCCACAGATGCGGAATCGGGCACTATTTCATCAACTGGTTTGTATTTTGATGGTCCAGCCCTATAACAAACATCATACCCGGATAATTTTACGGCACTTATTACAGAAGAACAATCCAATCCTTTTACATTATTCAGCAGTCTTTGGGCTTTCGCCTCGTCGTGAATCACTCTAGCCCCCATTAGTGAAAACTCAAATGCCTTATTAAGGGGGGAGCCAAGCATAAAACGAGTCAAATAATCAACAGAAAGCCCAACTAATCCAGCATTAGTGACCTCGTTTGGATTAAGTGCTTCAATACCGTCACCGAGGATAACCTTTGATAGACTCCTGGGGGGAATATACCCTCCGCGAGGCTGCGTTACTTGCCGTATTCTGTCTGTGACAGGACAACCTCCGATGGGCGGCATTTTCTGCTTGATCATTGGATATCCTTCCTTTTTCATTTTGGATAACGCATCCTTTAGAAGCGGAAATTCGTACATATTCTTCTCCTCAAACACTATTTCAATTTGATGGTTTAGTTCATGAGCAGTGAATAACGCCATGCAGAAAATGGATGACTATGAAACTTGACTAGACGCTAGAATTATCAAAA
This sequence comes from Faecousia sp., assembly GCA_045639485.1. Taxonomy (GTDB): domain Bacteria; phylum Bacillota; class Clostridia; order Oscillospirales; family Oscillospiraceae; genus JAFRPC01. The sequence continues at coordinate 4,513 of JAZUDF010000130.1, forward strand.
AAGAATATCAGAAGTCTTGACGGTCACGACCGCCATTTTTTTGGTCGAGGACAGATAGTAGGGGAACGTGGGATCGTCCGTTTTCTGCAGCTTCGGCAGCACGTCCTCCGCGTTTGCGGGCGTACCGCCGTAGATCGTGAAAAATTCCGCCGCCGCATCAAGGGAACGGAACGGCTGCCCAAACTCCAAGTCGAGCAGGCGGCAGTCATAAGGAATGCCCGCTTCTTCCAGACAGGCACGGCAGTAGTCCGCGGTGTCGCGGTCAAAGGCGGTGGGGTGCAGAGAAAAGCGGTGGTGCGTGTAGTTGCGTGTCACCATCACGAGCGTACCGCGGCACTGCTGTTTTGCGATCTTCAAAATCTCGGGCGTCTTGCCGAAATAGCAGAACATCATCGCGTCGTAGGGCGTTTCGGGGGCAAGCTCACGGATATCGCCCGTTTTGACCGTCAGGTTTTCGATGCCTGCCGCGTTTTTCCGCAGAAGATCTGTCGCGTCCGCAGACAGGTCGACGGCAGTCACGTGCTCGCAGTGCTTTGCCATCTCCAGACTGAAGTACCCCGCACCGCAGCCCGCGTCACAGATCTGCAGCGGCTGTTCGGGCAGGCCTTCCGCGATCGCCTGCCACAAAGCGGCATAGTACTGCGGTCTGTATGTACTTGCGTCCTGCATGAAAGCAAGCCGCGTTTTGTCCCAGGTAAGAATCATGGCAGTTCCTTTCGGCAGCGGATGAGCTCCGCCGCGATGCTCACGGCGATCTCCGCCGGGGTTTCGGCGAGGATGTCCAGCCCGATGGGAGCGTGGATGCGGGCGATGTCGGACGATGGAAAGCCGTCCTCCCGCAGCCGCTCGAGCGTGCGTTCCGTTTTCTTCTTGCTGCCGATGCAGCCGACGTATGCGGCATCCGTGCGAAGCACCTGCGTCAGAACCTCATAGTCCGCCTGATGGCCGGGCGTCATGATGACGGCAAAATCGTCCCTGGTCAGCGAGATGCCGAGATCGGTATAATCACCGTAAACGACGGTTTTTGCTTCGGGAAAACGCTCCTGCACCGCAAAATCGGGGCGGTTGTCAAATACGCACACGCGGAAATCGAGGGAAGCCAGTACCGGCACGAGTGCCGCACCGACGTGTCCGCCGCCGAAGATCCAGACGCGTCCGGGACGGCTGATCGGCTCGGTATAGCAGACGGGATCACTGCCGGTAAATTTTGCCTTTGCACCGAACAGCTCCCGCTTGTCCGCAGGCGGCTCGGCATAGACCGCAAACTCCCGCACGCCGCCGCTGTCGAGCACCAGAGAAAGCCACGCGGCTTTTTCCTGCTCCAGAGCATCGAGCCATGCACGCAACGTGCTTGCGGCAGGCTTGTCCTGCGGATCAAAATACTGGAAACAGACCGTCACCGCACCGCCGCAGATCATGCCGATATCGTTGATCTGGTTGGGGGAGAGGTCGAAGGCACGCAGCGAGGACGTGCCGTTTTGCATGGCATGGAGTGCCTGCTTTGTCGCAAGCAGCTCCACTGCACCGCCGCCGATCGTGCCGCAGGTGGTACCGTCTTTGAGCACCGCCATTTTTGCACCCGCACCTCGCGGAGAAGAGCCGGAGCTTGCGAGAATGCTGCACAAAACGGCAGGCTCACCCGCATCCAGACGGGAAAGCACCGTTTTCAGAAGATCGATCATTTTCTGCACTCCTTTGCAAAAAGACTCCACGGGTAAGTGTCGGGCGGAAGAAGGGAAAAATGCAGCTGCCTGCCGTCTTGCGGGTGGGAAAAGGTCAGCTCGTGCGACCACAAAGCGATCTCGCAGTTGTCCTCGAGCAGACTGTATTTGCGGTCGCCGACGAGCGGCAGACCGCGGGAAGAAAACTGGGCACGGATCTGGTGCGTCCTGCCGGTCTGCAGATGAATGCGGACAAGGGAAAGCCCGTCTGCGTAGCCGAGCGTTTCATAGTCAAGAATTGCCTCCTGCACGTCCTTTGCGGGCGTGTCGGTGACGTAGGTCTTTCGCTCCGTCTTGTCGCGTCGCAGCAGGTCACGCAAGGTCGCAGACTTCTCCGTCTTGCCGTGCACCACGGCAAGGTAGGTCTTTTGAAAGCCGTCGCCACGCACCTGCTCGGAGAGCTTTGACGCGGCCTCTTTTCCGCGTGCAAGCACCATCAGACCGCTCACCACGCGGTCAAGACGGTGGACGGTACGCACGTCGGCGTTTTCATCGCCAAGCGTCTGCCTTACAAGCTCCGGCATGCCGCCCGGCTCGTCGGTGGACAGTACCCGCGGCGGCTTGACCGCCACGATGAGTTGTTCGTCCCGATAGATCAGTTCCATAAAACGTTTCCCTTTTGACCTCGCCGGAAAGCAGCAGCAGCCCGAGCAGATTGGGTGCCGCCATCAGCCCGTTGAGGATGTTTGCCGCCGTCCACACGGTCTCGGTGTGCAGATAGGGTGCAAAAAAGACAGCGGCAACGTACAGACATAAATACAGTTTCCGTGCAAGCGGGTTTTCGTGCGTCAACGCACCGAGGCACCGCACGCCGTAAAAGCTCCACCCGATCACGGTGGTAAACGCGAATAACAGTAAACACAGCAGCACCGCACCCTGCGAAACGGCGGGTGCAAACGGCAGCCCGCGTGCAAAGGCACGCATCGTGACGGCAGTGCCCAGAAGACCGAGACGGTCGGCACCGGTGGACAGTACGCAAAGTCCCGTCAGAGAGCAGACGAGCACGGTGTCAAAAAGGTTGGCAGTCATGCCGACAAGGCCCTGATGCACCGCGTTGTTTGATCCGCCGGCAGCGACGGCGATGGGTGCGGTGCCCAGCCCTGCTTCGTTGGAAAAAATGCCGCGGGAAATGCCCGCCTGCATCACACCGAGCAGCCCGCCGCACACCGCCTTCGGGCAGAACGCCTCCGTGAAAATGCAGCGAAAGATGCCCGGAATGCCTGCACGGTTTGCAAGCAGGATCCACAGGCACAGCAGAAGATACAGCCCCGCCATCAGGGGAACGAGCACGGACGAGGCACGTGAGATCCGCTTGATCCCGCCGCATAAAATCACGGCGGCAAGCACGGTCATCACGGCACACAGCAGCACCGTCAGCAGACTGTGCCGCACGCCGAATACCGTCACCTCGCAAAACAAAGAAGGTGCAAAGTGCAAAAGATAGTCGTCAGTCCCGCTTGTGACGGAATTGACCTGCACAAAGGTGCCGACGCCGAGCAGTCCCGCAACGGTACCGAACACGGCAAAAAGGACGGAAAGCACTCTGCCGCCCGGAACGTGTCTTAAATAGACGAACGGGCCGCCGTTTTCTCCCTCGCGGAAGCGGACGGCAAGCAGACATTCGGCGTATTTGACCGACATGCAGACAATGGCACTCACGTTCATCCAGAACAGAGCACCCGCACCGCCGAGCACCACGGCAGCCGCCGCACCGACGATGTTGCCCGTGCCGACGGTCGCGGAAAGAGAAGTACAAAGGGCGGCAAAGGGAGAGATGCCGCCCTGCTCGGACTTTTCAAAGATCAGACGCAGAGCCTGCGGCAGTCTGCGAAAGGGATAGGCCCGCAGCCGCACGGTCAGAAAGATACCGCAGCCCAAAATGAGCAGTAGCAGCGGCCAGCTCCACACCGCCTGCTCGATCTTCACCAAAACCCCCACACGGCACACCTCCCCGGGAAATTCTCGCTGAAGGATATGCACCGCGTGAGAAGAATATGTTACAGAGCCTCGCCTAAAATCGATTTTGTCGCGTAGGCATTGAGCGTCTGATCGGCGACGTTGCCCGCCAGATACTCATAGTAGCCCTGTGCACCGATCATCGCACCGTTGTCGCCGCAAAGACTGAGCGGCGGCATGCAAAGACGGACGTTTTTCTTTGCACATTCACGCTCAAAATCGCCGCGGATGCGGGAATTTGCCGCCACGCCGCCTGCGATCGCAAGCGTCTTGCAGCCGGTCTGCTCCAAAGCTGCCATCGTCCGCGGCACGAGCATCTCACTCACCGTCGCGGCGTAGCTTGCACACAGGGAGGGAATATCGAGTTCCTCTCCCACCTGCTCGGCGTGGTGAATGAGATTGATCGCGGCAGTCTTCAGTCCCGAGAAGGACAGATCAAAGGGATTGCCGTCTGCCTTCGGACGCGGCAGGGCGTACTTTTTGTCGTCGCCCGTCTGTGCCGCACGGTCGAGTGCCGCACCGCCGGGGTAGGGCATGTCGAGCATCCGTGCCACCTTGTCAAAGCATTCGCCGGCAGCATCATCGCGGGTACCGCCCAGGATCTCCATGTCGGTGTAGTCCTTCACGTGGACGATCATCGTGTGTCCGCCCGAAACGACAAGACACAGAAACGGCGGCTCAAGATCGGGATAGGCAAGGTAGTTTGCCGCGATATGGCCGCGGATGTGATGCACGGGAATGAGCGGCACGCCGAGCGTAAAGGCGGCCGCCTTTGCAAAATTCACGCCGACTAACACTGCACCGATGAGGCCGGGTGCATAGGTGACGGCTACGGCATCGATGTCCTTGCGGGTGATGTGTGCGGTGTCGAGGGCTTCGTCCGCGAGTGCGGAAATTGCCTCGATGTGCTTTCTCGATGCGATCTCCGGCACGACACCGCCATAGGTCTTATGGATCTCCACCTGCGAGGCGATGCAGTCGGACAGCACCTTTCTGCCGTCTTCGACCACCGCGACCGCGGTCTCGTCGCAGGAGGACTCAATAGCTAAAATTTTCATACGGTTTCCAGCTTCTTTTTTAAAATCAGTGCGTTTTCACGCGGCTTGAAATAGTAGTTCGGACGCACGCCCGCGAGCGTGAAGCCGAGTTTTTCATAAAGGGAAATGGCAGAGGCATTGGATTCCCGCACCTCCAAAGCAAGCGTCTTCACGCAGTGATCACGCAGATGCGTACACAGAGCCTCGATCAACGCCTCGCCCACGCCCTGCCTGCGGTACATCGGTGCGACGGCAAGGTTCAGCATATCGGCCTCATCGAGCACCGTCTGGCTGCCGATGTAGCCGATGACCTCGCCGAAACTTTCGGCAACAAGCCACAGACTGAGCGGGTTTTCCAGCTCCGACGCGACAGAGGCTGCACTCCACGGATCGGAAAAGCATTCTTTTTCCAAGTCAGCAACGGCATCCACGTGCCGCTGCTCCATCGGTTGAATTACGTAGTCCATTACTTCGCCTCATACCAGTTGTCGCCCATTTTCGCTTCCGCGATCAGGGGGACTTTCAATGTGGCGGCGGCCTGCATTTCTTCCGCTAAAATCTGCATCACGAGCGGTGCTTCAAAGGCGGGACACTCGACGATCAGCTCGTCGTGCACCTGCAAAATGAGGCGTGCCTGCAGCTCCGCGTTTTCCAGTGCCTTTGCCACGCGGATCATGGCGATCTTGATGATGTCCGCCGCCGCACCCTGAATGGGTGCGTTCATCGCCATGCGTTCGGCGGCACTGCGGACGAGGTACTTGCTGTCGTTGATGTCCTTCAGCGGTCTGCGGCGGCCGTAGAGCGTCTCGGTGTAGCCGTTTGCCCTCGCGTCTGCCACGGTCTTTTTCATATAGGCATCCACACCCGAGAAGCGGGTGAGGTAGTCTTCGATAAACTGCTTTGCCTCGTACCGGCTCACGCCGATATCCTCGGCGAGGGAGAACTCCGAAATGCCGTACACCACGCCGAAATTGACGGCCTTCGCACTGCGACGCATCTGCGGCGTGACGCTTTCCACCGGCACGCCGAACACCTGTGCGGCAGTCACGGTGTGGAAGTCCTCGCCCGAATGGAAGGCTGCCTGCATGTTTTTGTCGTCAGCGGCGTGGGCAAGCACCCGCAGCTCGATCTGGCTGTAGTCGGCATCGACCAGCACACAGCCGGGCTTTGCGATGAACATTCTGCGGATTTCGCTCCCGAGCTCCGTCCGCACGGGGATGTTCTGCAGATTGGGCTCCGTGGAGGAAAGTCTGCCCGTCGCGGTGACGGTGTTCTGGAAGGTGGTGCGGATGCGTCCGTCCTCGCAGATGACCTTCTCGAGGCCGTCTGCGTAGGTGGACTTGAGCTTGGTCAGCATCCGGTAGTCCATGATCGCCTGCACCGCGGGGTGCATGTTTTTGAGCTTTTCCAGCACGTCTGCGTTGGTAGAGTAGCCGCTTTTCGTCTTCTTGACGGGCGGCAGTCCTAATTTTTCAAATAAAAGCTCGCCGAGCTGTTTGGTGGAGTTGATGTTGAATTCCCCGCCCGCATAGCCGTAGATGAGCGTCTCGCAGGCTAAAATGCGTTCACCGAGCATTTCGCCGAAGCGGTGCAGAGCGTCTGCATCGACCAGAACGCCCTCTGCCTCCATGCCCGCAAGCACGCGGCACAGCGGCAGATCGATATCGTAAAAGAGCGTTTCCATGCCCTGTGACTGCAGCTTCGGCAGAAGCTCACCGTGCAGAGCACGGACGGAAGTCGCTTCACTTTGCAGACGCACCGTTAGATCAACGTCCTCGGGCAGCGTATAGTGGAGGTAGTCGGCAGTGAGCATCTCAAGCTCATACTTGCCGCGTGCGGCGTCCAGAAGATAGGCGGCGATCTCGGTGTCGAACACGATGCCGTCAGCGGGCAGACCGCGTTCCAAAAGCCTTCTTTGCAGTGCTTTCGCACCGTGGACGAACAGAGCGTACTTACCGGAAAACAGTGCGTTCAGAAGTGCGTCAAAGCCGTCTTGCAGATCGGCACGGTCAAACACGGTCATACCCTCGCCGTCATCGGCTGCAAGCAGAGCAAGATCGTCAGACAGAGCGATCGCAAGCTCTTTTCCCGAAACGTCCGCGAGGAATTTTTCGGCTTCGGCAGACGTTTTCACCTGTGTGACCGTCACCGTGCCCGCATATTCTTCCGTGACAGCCTCTTCCTCAAAAGCGACGTTTCGCAGGCCGTATTTGTCGATGAGCTTCACAAATTCGAGTTTCAGGAACAGGTCGTACAGAGCCCGCTTCTGCGGCTCTTTCCGCAGAGCGTCCTCGGGGCTGAACTCAATGGGTGCTTCACACACGATGGTCGCAAGCTCGTAGGAAAGATAGGCATTGTCTTTGGATTGCGTGAGCTTGTCAAAGAGCTTGCCCTTCATATTTTCGGGCGTGAGGTTTTCATACACGCCGTCGAGCGTACCGTATTTCAAAAGCAGGTCTTTTGCCGTCTTGGGGCCGACGCCGGCCACGCCGGGGATGTTGTCGGAACTGTCGCCCATGAGGGCCTTGAGGTCGATAAGGTGAATGGGATCAAAGCCGTATTCTTCACGGAACACTGCTTCGTCGTAGAGCGTTGCGGCGGTCTGACCGGGCTTGGTGATGAGAAGCTTCACCTTCACGTGCCTGTCGATGAGCTGCAGGCTGTCGCGGTCGCCCGTGACGATCACACAGTCCCAGCCGCTTTCTCCGCATTTTTTGCCGACGGTGCCGATCACGTCGTCTGCTTCCCAGCCCTGACACTCGTAGATCGGGATGTTCATCGCACGCAGCACGTCCTTCATCACGGGCATCTGCTGTGCAAGCTCGTCGGGCATCCCGTGGCGGGTGGCCTTGTAGCCGTCGTAACGCAGATGGCGGAAGGTGGGGCCGTGCAGGTCAAAGGCGACGCACAGTGCGTCGGGCTTTTCCTCGTTTTCCATCCGCTGCATGATATTCAAAAAGCCATAGATCGCATTGGTGTAAAGGCCTTCGCGTGTTGTCAGTCCGTGCACGCCGTAAAAGGCACGGTTGATCACGCTGTTGCCGTCTAAAATCATCAGTTTCATAGGAGATCCTCCTGAAATTCGGAATTCGGAATTCGGAATTCGGAATTGAGGTATCCGCAAGCGGATAAATTGAAATTACTGTGACGATACCGCCGCAAAGTAATACACCTTATTATACCAATTTACCGCTGTCCCGTCAACGGAACAGCGGTAATTTTCTGTGTTTCAGCAGGCGGGGTGGGCGAGATCCTTCCGTTCCTGCAAAGCGTGCAGCTGCACCTCCATCACCGGAATTCGGCGGACAAGCTCATTTTGTGCCCGCACCTCCCGCGTGAGCTCATCGAGCTTGGTGTCCGTGACCGCCTGTGCAGTCTCCAGCTTCGTCTGCGTTTTTCTGCCGGACGCCCACGCCGTCACGCACACGCCGACGAGCGTCAGAACGCCCGAGATGACCGAGATCAAAAGCTCCGTCATGTGCCGTCACCTTCGCTCAAGGCACGGATCGCGGCGTTGATCGCGTCGTAGACACACTTGGCAGACGGATACTGCGTGTCCGTCGATGCGGCGGACAGCGACGTGACCTTGTTGTTTGACAGCTCGACTGATACCGCGACCTCGATCCATCCGCCCGCCGTACAAAGCAACCTGTCTGCGTCGGGCAAAAACGGACAGATGAACGTAAAGGAACCGGGATTTTCTTCGTTGTTTACCTTTGTCAGTTCATACTCGAAGGTGTTATGGCGGCAGAAGATGAGCTTGCCTGCAAGATACGCTGTCTTGAGTTCGGCACTCGTCGTCTCGCCGTAGACAGCCCAGTAGATCTCCGGCGTGCCGCTGCCGTGCTCGGCAACGTACTTCTTTGTTGCGATCTCACTGTCTTCCGCACGGGAAAGCTCTGCAACTTCGCCGGCAGCGTAGACACGGCGGTCGACTGCCGGACCGGCAGTATCGTAAAAGTCCGCGATGCCGTAATAGCTCTCGTCGCCTTCTTCGTGGATCGCGTGCAGAAGCTCGTAATTCACGGTTGCCCCGCCGTCAAAAAACGTGTAGCGGCCGGGCGTACCGAACGTTTCAACACGCCGGAAAAATCCGACAATGTCCGACGACGGATTGTCGTACCGCCACTGATCGTAGTCGCTCTGGACGTTTCGCGGGGGTTCGCCGGGATCACCCTTGTCACCCTTCGGCCCCTGCGGGCCTGCGGGGCCGGGATCGCCCTTGTCGCCCTTCGGGCCGATTGCGGTTGCACTGCATACCTTTGTCAGCTCGTTTTCTGCGTTTCCGATATAGATCGCCATCAGCTGATCACCGTTCCTTTCTGTGCCGCACCGACGTACCCGTGCACCGGAAACAGCGTGTCGGCACGCTCACCGGTCTTCAGCACACGCAGCTGCATCTCGCAGTCGCCTTCGGCAAACAGAAACGTATCCGCCTGCGTCATGCTGATCCGGAGCACCGCTGCGTTGTCCTCATCCGGTGCCAGACTTCCCCCGGGAGCAGGATCGTAAGCGGTTCCGTTGCAGGTATATTCCGTAACGGTCTTGCCGTCCTGGGAAAAGGTCGCATAGACCTTGTCGCCCTCGCCGATCTCATAGGGAATAGCGAAGCAAAGCGTCGGTGTGCTTCCCTGAAAAAACATAAACTGCGGGTGTTTCATTTTTGCACCTTCTTTCGAGTTCATCCTAACAAATCAAAAAAATAAATGTCAGCCCACAACAAAAGCGAGCAGGGTTTCCCCTGCCCGCTCGTTTTTAGTGCCACGGTGCCTCATAGATCTTGCTCGCTGCCCAGCCGTTCAGGTAGTACAGTTCATCCTTCTGTGCGTTGGATATCGGAAGCTCGTCGATCATCACAAGAATTGCTGCCTTCTTTGAGCCGGAGTCGGTCTTTCCGTCTCCGTTTGCATCTACACCGTGAGCATTCTTCGTGTTGGTGCAGTAAGTGATATACGCACTCATGGGAAGCGTCAGGTTGTTGTTGTAGTATGCAGCCACTTTCTCTTCGGAGATATCAGCGTCGGGATACTGCTTTTTGAAATCCCAATACTGCACGCGGGTAGTCGCCTCGGTCTCGGTCATTCCCCCGTAGTTCGTCAGCACACGTACTGCCTTCGTCTTGGTTATCTGCTTGTCGCCGTATGCGTCCTTCACATAGTCGCGGATATGGGAGGTGACCGTATCGGGCTTGACGCCGTGGTCTGTCAGTGCCTTCACGGCAGTGCTGACACCGGAGCCGCTTGCGATGCACTCATCGAGGACACCGTACTTGTTGTAGTTCCAGTCGTCTTCGTCTTTATGCTTCTTCGTCTCGTCCCACTCGTCGACGGTCCAGTACGCTTCGTTCTCAGTCTTCCCGCCGTACTGCACAAGGAGTTCCAACGCTTTCTCGCGCGACAGCGACATGTCGTCATATCTAATCTTCAGTTCTGCGGTAAGCTTAGCCTCAGCTTCTTTTCCACTGCTGTATCTGCCGGCGATGCGTTCATACTGCTCACGGTCTCCGCTGATCGCAGCGTCCGCAAGCTGCGATGCATTGGACACCTTGCCGCCGCCGAATATATCCGGAACGCCCTCGATCAGTGCGTACTTAATGCCGGTGCCGGTCTGAGCTTCGCCGTTGAGGAACTTCTGGATCGTCTGTGTTAAGCCCTTCGCGTCTCGGTAGATATTCTTGATCGGCAGGCCGGTAATGTTGCCGACCGCACCGGCGACACCAAGCAGTTTGTCGGTAAGCGAAAGTTTGTCGCTCCAAAGGTTGCTGATAGCACGGTATAGGTCATCTGCCCACGAAAGATCAGAGCGTTCCACATCGTATCCTTCGGCGATCGACCAGATGTCCCGCAGGAACGGAACCATATTGACAGGGTTGAAACCGTCGATGAGCTGCGACACAAAAGCTTCCAGGTACTTCTCAAGATAGGTCTCGTCATCGTCATCGTCTCGCATTGCGTAAACAAGTGCAGACAGAATGGAGTTAATAATGATAGACGAAGCCACGCTCTTCACGGCAAGTGCACCGAATTTCTTGTTGCCGCGTTTTCCCTGCACAATGGCGTCGATCAGCATGTTCGCGCTCGTAGTCGGTTCGGCCATGAACGCGGTAGCCATCTTCATGCCGGTGTCTTTGCTGCGCATAAGTGCGGATCTGGAAAGAACAGAGTCGTACACCTGCGTGTTGACGATCGCTTCCGTGAAGATCTCGCCAGCCTTTTGCAGCAGTGCTTCTCCCTTCAGGTCTGTCGTGGCAGCAGCCATTCTCTTGGCAGCCTTCCAGATCTCTGTCCATGTGAGCTCGTCTGCCAGTGCCGGAGCCTTAGACAGCAGTTCGTCTCGGTATGCGGAGTCCGTAAACACCGCACCGAGTTTCTCTTTGAATCCTTCCGGTTTGACCGTCTTCAGATAGTCCACGGTCGACTGTCCCATGCCGACATCGAAATATCCCATCTCTTTGATGATGGCGACCGGTGCATACTTCTTGCACTGTTCCCAGTTGGATTTATGGCCGGACAGCTTTTCTGCGGTCTTGCCGACAAAATACTTCTCCGGAATGTAGGCCATTGCACGAGCAACAGCAGAGGGCTGCTGGATCACGACGGACAGCGATGCAAACACGGAGCCCTTCTTGAACAGTGACAGACCTTTGTTGACCAGGCCTGCTGCATTGTCCGTCACGACACTTCCGTTCAGATCCTTCAGAAGCTGATTGATGTACCCGATCGGAGCGTCGCCCCATGCATTGCCGATGCTCGCACGCACCGATTCGTTCACGGTAACACCGTTTTCTTCGTCTATCACAAAGGCATGCTTCCATCCGTACACACGGTTGAAGTCCTCCAGCGGCAGCACAAGTGCGTGATACTGGGACATTCTGTTCACGTGTTCTGCCCACACGTCCATGAAGTCCTGGACGACGATCGGGTTACTCGCGTTCTTGACAGTGTCCTTCGTGAAGCCGGAATTCTTGATCCGCGGATCTGCGACATTCTGCTTCTGCTCGTAATCAAAGATGTACTTGTCCGAAGATTTCAGCGGGAAGTAATACTTCTCCCCGAACCGGCGGATGCCGTACAGCTGCATCGTGACCTCGTTGCCCTTGCCGCCCATCACGTCGGAAAGGTAGTCCTGCATGGTAACTGCGAACTTCTTCTGTTCATCCGTCAGCGTACCGGCAATCTCAGCCAGAACATCCACAGACAGCGGATAAGCGTCATCCGTGTTAAACTTGACCGTTTTCTTTTTTGTACCTTCCTCGACAACGATTTCACTGTTCTTCTCAAATACGATGCCGCCTTTGGCAAGATGCTCTGCAGCCTGCTCACGTCTGGAGTAGGCGTAAAGTGAAAGCATCTGCTGCAGCGTCAGCGAGAATGTTTTACCGGTCTTGTCCTCAAACTTATATGACTTTTTGAAGTCCCATTTTTTGTAGCCGTACTGATCTGCCGCATCGTCGAAGAACGCCTTTGCATCTTCAATATCCACGGCCCACACATCTTCGCCTCTCCGCACATTGTCGAACAGTCTTTGCAGCGTCTCATCGCCGAGCATGCGGAACGCATACACTGGCTTCAGATTGTTCCAGAACGCCTTCTTTGCCGTTCCCTTGATGTTGTCCATGAACGCCGCACGGTACTGCTTGCCCTTCCGGCTCTGCATGAAGTTGATCGAAGCCATGGCCATTTCCGATATCGTCATGTTGCGGTTCTCAATGAACGCCTTGTTCGCATTGGAGATGACGGTCGTGAGTGCACGGATCGCGGTATAGACGTCCTGCAGCTCTGCCGTGCCGAGCTCGTACAGTGCCCTACCGCCGACAGTCTCCTTCACCTCAGAGATCATGTCGCGCACGTTCTCATCGTAGACCGCACTGTAATACTCGGTGTCGTTCTTGATGTCCTCGTAGAGCTTTGCAATCCTGTCAAGTGACGCACGCTTTGTCCCGGCCTCGCCGGTTCTGTTCTGATACTCCAGTTTCAGCGTTCTTGCCTTCTCGATACATCCCTGTTCGGTAGAAGATTCCACCGTGTATGTGTCGCCGCCGAGCTTGATCCGGATCTTCCACATGCCGTCCGCTTTGCTTCTTACCGCCTGCGGAACCTTGATTGCATCCGCATTGACGGTCTCCAGGAAGTCAACGACTGCACGGGACAGCTCCGGCGGGATGTGCTTCTCGGTCGTCGGGTGCATCAGCCGCTTGTTGAGCATGTCCTTGACTGCTTCGATCTTGTGCATGATCTCTGTCCGCTTTTTCCGTTCGCGGTAGTCCTGCATCTGCTGATCCTTGCGGGCTGCGGTTTTCTTTTCGGCCTCCGTCCTTGCCTCACGCAGCAGCCGCTGCAGCTTCGGATTGCGGAGGTCGCCGTCGAGCATTCGCTCGTACCGGGCAATCTGCTTCTCCAGGTTGGCAATGTCGGCATTCTTCGAGTTGAGTGCAGACTGCATCACACTGGCTGCATGCTTGCTCTTCGCCTCCCACGCACGTTTGGCTGCATGGGCTTCACGCAGCGTCTGCTTCAGATTCTCAATCTTCTTCTGCTGCTTCTCGTTCACGCGGCCGGCATTCTCCACCTCCTTGATTGCATTCTGGAGTTTGATCGTCTGGTCGCGGATATAGATCTGCATATAGTCGTTGTGATCCTGCACGTTCCGCAGATATTCATTTTTCTTTGTCAGCTTCGCATTTTCGGACTGTGCCGCCAGAAGTTCCTCGCGTGCCTGCGTCAGCTTTCCGGTGTACTTTTCTTTGGTCTGCTGCACAAGCCGGTCTGCCTGCGTCATCTGAACAGCCTCACGGTAGCGATAATTGTAGAAGTCCGCCATGAGTTTGAACGTAACGTCGTTGACGATCCTTGCACGATCCTCGGCAGTTCGAGCAAACTGCTTCGCAAAATCGGTGACAGTCCACTTACGGCCAAACTTTTCGGCAGTATACCCGTGATCGATAAGCCACTCGCCGATCTTCTCCGCACCCTTTGTCAGCATGCGGTCTGCAACAGCATCGCGTCCCTTGTCGATCTCTTCCTGCACCTTCTGATACAGATCCAGAACCTGCTCACGGACAGTTCTCTGCATGTCGCGATCCTTGATACCGAAGGTTTCCGCAAGCTCCCTCACAAACGGTGAGAAGCCCTTCTTGTTCATCTCGCGGTTCGTTGTCTGCATCTGCCGTTTGGCTTCTGCCAGCTGCGCCCGGAGGTCTTTCAGCTTTTCGGCGCGTCCCTTCGCCTGGTCAAGCCAGTCCCGCTCACCTTCATCCTTCGCATCTTCCATGCGGATCTGCCACAGCAGATCTTCATCCGTCAGCTGCTCCGCCTCACCGATGTCCAGTGCATCCTCGCCGAGCGGCGCGGAATACCGGATATCGTTGTTTTGGGAATTGAAACGCTCAGACAGCGGAATGATCTCGCCGTTGTCATCGTAGGTCACAAGGTCAGCGGACTTGATCTGTGCGGAATCCCGGATAACATAAGAATGCCCTCTGCTGACAGGTTTCCCGTCAACAATGTCTCCACCTTCATTCAGTACGATGCCATCATACGGCAAATTGTTTTCCTCGATAATCTCGGAAAGATCGTATCCGTCTGTCCAATCAGGAAGTCCATCTTGTTGCAGCTCGCCCATGCCGTATTCCATGCGGTATTGATTGAAAACTTTTCTGTCCGCTGCTTTTCTCGTGTCAAACAGATTGTCCGCTTTGACAAATGCAGAATACAGCCCGTCACCGTTGCCGCCTTTCGTGTACCGCTTTGCGTATGCTTCGTTCTCAGTGAAGTATTGCCACCCTTTGAACACAGTAAAGCCTCCACCGGATTTAGAGCCGTGGAACATTCTGTTTGTGTACCCTGCCTTCTTCGCAGCTGCCTCCACTGCCTGCCGCAGCTGTTCTGTCTCTTCCTCGGTCGCCGTACCGTCGCGGTACTTCTCGGCTACGGAAAGATAGTCAGCATCGTCAGCGATTCTTGCTTTTGCTGGAATATATTTCTGCGCATCTCCCTTGACAAGTGCGAGTAAATCTGCTACAGTAATTGAGGAATCAGATGTGTCCTGTGCCAGCGAAACTTTTTCGCCGCCCTCGACTGAAGCATCTGGTTCTATTTTTATGCCTTCAACTCCTATTACTTCAAGTGCCTTTGCATCATAAAGGCTTGTATAGCTATCCATGATGCCATTTTTTTCAAAATACGCTCGAATATTCTGAGGCAAAGAGTCCGCTGATTGATAGTCAAATTCCTTAACCGTCAGTTTTACTGGCTCAACTCCATTTATACCGTCAACGGCTCCGAAAAAAACATAGACCTTTGTTTCTCGTTTGCTTGCATCTTTCGGATCATCTACGCTAACAAGGTATGCTTCCTTGATAACTTCCGGTATATGTGCCATACAGCGTATGGTATCCTCACCAAATTCAAATGTAAGATTTGAAAAAGCGTGTGTGAATGACTTTTCTGTAAGGAAAATAAAGCTGTCGGTATCATCGTTCAGGTGAGGCTTTTCATACCACTCTTCTGTTTTTGCCTTTTCAAGCGTCGCTGACTTCATGTCAGCATACGATGCAGATGTAATTCCTTCCTTTATGTTGACAATCTTGAGTGGCTTCTTTGCTACGAGTTCTTCGTATGTAGGAATGGATGCATCCGCAAGAGAATACTGCACCCTTCCACCGACCTCTGTGGCGGTATTTTTTGTACCCTCGGCACTGTTCAGCTTGATCTGATTTTCCGCAGCCACGCGCAGAGCAGCTTCCCATTTCTCTTGCAGCTCGTCCATGGCGTCGGACATCCACGCCGCTTCCTTGCTTCTCGCACCCTTGCCGATGTTCTGACGCATCGTAGAAAAGAATTTGCCGACCCAGTCCGTCACCTTCTGCCCGAGCGTTGCGTTCTGCTTATAGAGTTCGGACAGAATATCCGAGTTCAGAAGCATCTGCTCGCAGGCGTTAGCGACCATCTCGTCGATCGCACCCTCTTGTGACAGTTTCTTCCCTGCAGTTTCGTTTGCGTCGATGATGGCGTCCCGCTGCCGATTGATCTCCTCCTGTGTGTGTGCCTGCAGAATATGGTTGAAGCAGAAGTTTTTGAGTGCCTTATAGTCCGCAGCGTTCTTGTCCTGGATGAAGTGCGTCAGTTCGTGAGACGCGACACGGAGGATCGCACCCTGCACCGTCTCGCCGGGACGCCGCTGCAGCTGATCGATGTCCAGCGTCAGCACGCCGTTATGATAGCTGCCTTCCATCTGTCCGCTGCCCTTGACGAGACGGACGTCCACGCCGGCGGCCTGTGCGATGATCTTGCCGGTCGTCAGTGCCCGCTTTGCGTTCTTTGTGGTTGTATCAACATTCTTCGCAAATGTTACCGATCCGACACGCCCGGTCGCACCCTTTCCGGCTTCCTTGATCTGGCGGTTGATCTTCTCGACCTGCTTCATCGTTTCTGTGTCCGCCTGATCCACGCCGAGATTATAGGCATAGTCGTATGCCGCCTCGGTCAAAATATTGCTTGTGCGCTTTGCAAAGGATGCCTGACGGCCTTCCGCACCGGCGGACATGCCCTGCAGATACGCATCGTGCAACGCGGCGATATAATCCGCACCGTCGACGCTCGGATTATTCGCAGCATAGTTCAGATACTGCTCAAAGAACAGTGCCCCGGTTTTCCCGCCGATCACCTGCACGGCGTTGAGCACGGCCTGCGTCTTTGTACTGACGATTGCATCCTTGACGCTGACGGCAGTACCGTCATCGAGCACAAGTTCCCCCTTGTCGTTCATGCTGACGACCTGTGCGTGCACCTCTGTGCCGTCCTCGCGGACAAAGGCAGCCTCGGTGTCTGTCGTAACTTTACTCGCAGTGTACGGCTTCAGAGCAGTCTCAAGCACACTCTCTGCCGTCGTGCCCTTCTGCTTTTTTGAAAGTTTCATCGCAGCGTCAAAGTATGCCGCCGCCGCAAGTTTTTCGAGGTCGGTGCTCTTGCTTGTGATCTTCTTCCCGCCGATCAGTTCGTTGTACGCGGCCTCGAGCTGTTCCGTTGTCTTTGCCTTCCCGAACCGTTCAGACACGCTTGCCGTCCATGCACGCATTGCGGTCGACTCGATCTTGTCGCCGTACTGTGACGAAATTTCATCATAGACACTCTGTGCTTCCGCCGCGGTTTTGGCCGCGGAGAACCGTCCTTCCATGATTTCCGCGGCAGCAGCTTCCGTTCTCTTGATCGATCTGGTGCTGTCAATATTAAACGTTTTTCCGTTGTCAGAAAGATACGACGCTAGCACGTCTGCCGTGCCGTCTTTCGCCATGTTGTCGTAAAACTGCGTCTCTGCAGATCTGCGCTGGTGCCAGGAAGAAGCACCATTAAACGCATACTCTCCTGCCGTCATAAATCCGCCGGAAACAAAACCGCCTAAAGCGTCTTGGAACAATCCTCTCGCAAACTGCAAGCTTGCTGCTTTACACGCTTCGTCATAGGTCATGCCTTCTTCGGTGATCATGCGACGGATTTCACGGTTGAAATCACTGTCTTCTCCGCGGATAATCGGATCGGAGATTGCAGTTGCAAGCGATGAGCAGAATTCTTCGGACGCCTCAATGCCGGCCTGCTCGAGTGCGTTCTTCCACCATGCCGCGTCAACGTCCATTTTCACAAGATTATCAAGTGAGAAATACTCACTCAAGGCTTCCCACAAACCTTGAGTGAAACCTGTCGCCCATGCCTCTGAGTCGGATGCACCGGTTTCCTTCGCATGATCATAAGCATCACTCGCGGCAGATAGGCCGAGTGCAATGGTGCCCATCGTTCCGAAAAATCCGCGGTTCATCAATGATTGTCCCATACTGATGCCGAGACCATATGCATCGCCGAGGCTCAATCCACCAATAAACGGAATGCTTTCGTCGATTTCCCCGGAAAGGAGTCCTGTGTTAAACAGACCTTTTTCTTCGAGGCCGGCAGCACCGCCGCTTTGGAGTGCATTGAGCGTCTTTGTCGCCGAATTTCCACGTGCATCCTGACCACCTCCAAGCATTTTGACAGTACCTTCCAATGCCTTTGCAGGGTAGAAAAAGATGTTCGCAGCCGCTGCAGCCGCTCTCGTAAATGTGTTCTGTCCGGCCCACTTGTATATATTGTAGTTCAGTTGGTCTGCATAGGACTCCTGCTTACGAGCATAAAGATCCTGTGCCAGTTCCGGGTTTGTGGCGTAAAGGTAGTAGAACGCTGCATTTTTCTCGCGAGCGTCACCGTGCAGATACGGGATCACTTCCATGCCGGCGAACAGGACGTCTTCCGGCAGCTCATCCAGATTGCCTTTTGCCCACTCGACCATCGCATAGCGTTCCTGCTGCGGTTCATATCCGACGCTTCTGCAGTACGCCATATATCCTTCCAGAACCTTCTGGCGATAGTCCGGCTGGTTTTTGGCGTTGTCTGTGTAGGTGATCGCTGTGTACGGGTAGAGTTCTTCCTCTGTCTTCTTGACGTCAGCATCCAGACTGTCTGCGACACCGAGCAGTCTGTAATACTCTTCGTACGCCGCATCGAGTTCATCCTGCTTTTCCCACGGAGACACCGTCTCCGCAGCTGCCTGACGTTCTTCCTCCAGCGGGGTGATTACGTCTTCCAGATACCGGTTGGCTGCCGCTCTGGCTTCGCTTGCCTTCTTTTTCGCGTTGCTCTGACGGTTGGTCCAGTACTCGTAGCTGTCTTCCGGTGCGTCCGGGTTCGAGACAGAGTGCATATCATCGTCGCTGTAGATGCGATTGAACCGCTGGTGCATTGCCCATGCGTTCTGCATATTGTCGGGAAGCGACTTTGTCGCGTCGAACCTATAGGCACTCGGGTTGTCATACACTGCTGTGCCGGCCTGCGACAGATAGGTCCCGACGTCCTTATACGGCCCGATATAGGTCCGCATCGCACGGTTGGCCCGCTCATAGTTCGCCTTCGCTTCCTCGTTGGTGGGATCAAGGTTGTACTCGTATTGATAGCGGTAATAGTTGTTAAGCGTGTCGTAGTAGTCCAGACTGTCCATCATCGGCTGATACTGGTCGCCGAACGTCGCTGCGTTATCCGTGAGGTAGGAGCGGGTATTCGCAATGTAGTCCGTCACGTCGGCATAGGAGTTCTTGCCGTAGCCGACGTTGCTGAACATTCCGGGGATTCCTTCATAGCCGGACGCCTGATACGCCTGATAGACCGGATCGCTCTGACGGTACGCGTCCCATGCGTTGACCGCCTGCTGTACGACGGTTTTCTTTTTCGGAGGCGTCCACGTTCCACCGGACAACACTTTGTTCTTCCAGTAGTCTGCACCTCTGGCGTTTCCTGTCGATTCGCTGCCGCCGGACAGCACCTGCTCCTTCCAGTATTCCTCGTCGGTCTGCTGTTCCTGCTGCGTCTGTTGTTCCTGTTCGCCGTTCTTCTTCAGAAGGTCTTTCTGTAAAGGCATTTTATCTCCTCCTTAATGCGGACTTAATGAGGCACGTCCCAGTTGATCAGATTGCCGCCTCCACCGGCTTCTCCGCCGGCTTCACCGTTCCCGTTACCATCTGCAGTTCTTCCGAGGATTTCCCATACAGCTGCTTCGCTCATTCCGTTCTTTCGTGCGTATGCAGTGACGTACGCAGACAGTTCCTCGTCGGTGAGTGCACCGTTCTGATGGTCGCCGTAGAGCGACATCAGCTCGTTCTCCGTGTACTCG
>JAZUDF010000131.1:0-1936 GCA_045639485.1 Faecousia sp.
GGAGCTGTTCGTCCTCGGCTTTGCCATGAAGATCCTCATTGCAGACCGCCTCGGTCTTCTGTGGGATCCCATGAAATTCGAGACCATTGCCAACGTGGGTGCAGCCAACATTTCCACCGGCCTTGCGTGGTACGGTGCGATCTGCTACAGCATCCAGCTTTATATCGACTGGCAGGGCTATATGCTCATGGTCATCGGCGTGGGCAAGATGCTCGGCTTCGAGCTGCCGCCGAACTTTGACCACCCCTACACGGCAAAATCCGTCGGCGACTTCTTCCGCCGCTGGCACATGACGCTGACACGCTGGTTCAAGGACTATATCTACATTCCGCTCGGCGGCAACCGCAAAGGCACCGGACGCACGGTGTGCAACATCCTGATCGTGTGGCTGCTGACCGCTGTCTGGCACGCCATCACCTTCAACACACAGACGGGCTTCGGCTGGAACTTTATCCTCTGGGGAATGTTTGTCGGCGTGCTGATCGTGCTTGAAAAACTCTTTCTGGGCAAATGGCTTGAAAAAGGACGCATTTTGCCGCATCTGTACGTGCTGTTTTTCATCCCGCTGACGTGGGTATGCTTCAACACCGCGATCCCGAAAGGCGAGCTTGGCGACTATTTCGGCCGTCTGTTCCCGTTTTTCAGCAGCACGGCTCCTTTCGTTTCGGCGGAGACGATGCACACGGACTTCATGTTCAATCTGTCCAAAACGCTGCCGTACGCCATCGCGGGTGTGCTGTTCTGCACACCGCTGCCGGAGAAGCTGGTCAAAAGGTTCAGCGGCAGCTACGTGCTGTCGGTCATTCTGGTCGTGCTGTTCTGGATCGCAGTTTATGTCTGCATCGCACTGGGCGGTGCACAGTCGATGTACGCGTGAGGTCATGATTTATGGACGAACAAAGATATTTATACCCTGACCGCGAGCAGACGCCGGAGCCTGCCGTACCGCGTCAGCGTAAGAAAAAAACACCGTTTTATATCGCCTGTCCCATTGTGATCTGCCTGCTTTTGAGTGCACTGATCTTCGGCATTGTCTGCCTCATCGCACCTCCCGGCGGCAGCACACAGACGTCGACCGAGGTCTTTGATCCGGACGAGAGCGAGACCTTGCCGCACATTGAGACAGAAGCCACAGAAACGGTTCCCTCCGACACCGCCTCGACGGATCCTTCCGAAACGGAAACGGCAGTCACGGAACCGACGCAGCCGAAAACGCTCGAATTTGAGACCGTGGACGAGTCGTATTTTGACGATGCACTCTTCATCGGTGACAGCCGCACGGACGGCCTGCATCTGTACAGCCCGTTTGAAGGTGCCACCTACTACTACAAGACGTCGCTTTCCATCTTCAACGTCATGGACAGCACGGAATCCTGCGACGGCTGCTACGGTATCCGCCAGCTGCTGCAGAACCGCACCTACGGCAAGATCTATATCATGTTCGGCATCAACGAGGCCTACAGTGATAAATCCACGTTCCTCGACCGCTACCGGAAGGTCATCGACGAGATCCGTTCCTATCAGCCGGACGCCATCATCTATATTCAGGGCATCATGTATGTCACCGCACAGAAGATGGCAAACGATCCCGGCTTCAGCAACGACGGCCTGCGGGCAAAGAACGAAGGTCTGAAGGAAATGGCGAACGGCAAGGATATCTTCTATCTGGACATCAACGAGGTCATCAATGACGGCAACGGCAACCTGCCGTCCGACTACACCAATGACGGTGTGCACATGAAGCCGCAGTATTACTCCTTGTGGAGTGACTACCTGCTCGAGCACGCGATCGTGAAAGAGCCTGTGCCGACAATCGAATAACCCGAAAAGCAGGATGTGCAAACCGCACATCCTGCTTTTTCGTGGTCAGTGGCGTAGGGGACGGGTTCCCCGTCCCGCCGCCCCGCACCACCAAACAACACCGTAGGGCACGGTC
>JAZUDF010000132.1:0-2075 GCA_045639485.1 Faecousia sp.
GATGCTCTATCCATTGAGCCACTGGCGCTTATTCGCAAGCAGTATTATAACAAACTGCCTGCAAAATGTAAAGGGTTGTTTTTCTGACGTTTTCGACTTGTTTTTTCAATCAGAGCGGTTCATCCATTAAGCTTTCAAACTCTGCAGCGACCTTTTCGAAAGTCTCCTCGTCTTCGATGTCGAGCAGGTCGAAATCGTCGGGCGTTTCGCGGTAGCCGTAGAGATAGACCTCTTCCGTGCCGTCGAGTGCTTCGAGTGCAATGTAGTCTTTCCCTTCGCAGTCAAAAATGCCCATGATGCCGCATTCCAGGCTGTCGCCCTCGTCAAAATCCAACGTGATGATGTCTTCGTCCTTGTACTTGTTCTGTGCCATGTTCAGTTCCTCCTATTTAGTATTCGTAAAACATTCGAAATGCTGTCGGTAATGCGATTTCGTTTTCTAACTGTTGTTTTGTTGCCCACATAAATTCAGGATTGTACGAGCGGCACTGCAGATAGATGCAGTGCATGTGCCATTCCACGTGAGTGAAGATATGCGTCCGATCCACCGTTTTTTCAATGACGGTCGGCTGCACGCCCCAGACTTCCGCCTGTGCAAGTGCCTCGCTTGTGTCAAGGGTTCCTTCGACGTTCGGAAATTCCCAAAGGCCTGCAAGCAGGCCGCTGTCCGGTCGTTTCCGGACGGCATAGCTGTTGTCACATTGAAGCACAAACACGGTTTTTCCTTCGACTCTGCGAGGCTTTTTTGCTTCTTTGACGGGCAGGTCTTTCCACCCGCCGTCCGCACTTTTGCAGATGGTGCAAAGCGGGCAGGCAGCACAGTCCGGTGCTCCGTTCGGCACACAGACCGTAGCCCCGAGTTCCATGAGGCTTTGCGTGAAGTCGCCGCACTTCCCTGCCGGGTAAATCTCGCACAGTGCTTTGCGGATCTCGCGTCTGGTCGGTTCCGCAGTGATCGGGCGGTGGTCGTCCGTCAGGCGTGTCACGCCACGCAGGACGTTACCGTCCACTGCCGGTGTCGGTTGGTCAAAGCAGATGGATGCAATGGCACCCGCTGTATAATCGCCGACGCCTTTGAGGGCACGGATGTCGTCGTAAGACGTCGGAAACGTGCCGGAATAGGTTGACATAATCTGTTTTGCAGCTGCCTGGAGATTGTAGACACGGCGGTAATATCCAAGTCCTTCCCAGAGCTTTGTGAGCAGGTCATTCGGTGCATCTGCCAGCCGGGCAATCTCGGGGAGTGCCTCTAAAAAGCGGGTATAGTAGCCTTTGACAGCCTCCACACGCGTTTGCTGCAGCATGATCTCCGAAAGCCACACATGATAAGGCTCGCGTGTCTTTCGCCACGGCAGATCGCGGTGATTTGCGGCAAACCACGGCAGCAGCAGATCGGGTAACGCTTTGAGTTGTTCCGATGCTTCCATGTGCCGTTTCCCTCTTTTCCCGCTCAATCTTTCCTCTGTATTGTATGACAAATTCCCGATTCTGTCAAATTGCAAAAACATAGTGAAATTCGTCTGCAAATGTTATATAATGGCAGAGAAGAGAAAAACAGGAGATGATTTGTATGAAACTGAACTATAAACGCACCGTGTTTGTCGGTTTTGCCTTTTTCCTGATCTGTGCCTTCTGGCAGGCTTACGACAACACAATCCCGCTCATTCTGACCAACAAATTCGGTCTGTCGCAGACCTTCTCCGGCATCATTATGGCACTCGACAACATTCTGGCACTGTTTATGCTGCCGCTGTTCGGTGCGATCTCCGACCGGTATTGCAGCAAGAAGTTCGGCAGACGTACGCCGTTCATTCTCATTGGTACGATCGTTGCGGCCATCGCGTTTGTGTGCCTGACGTTTGCAGACAACACGCAGCTCAAAAATCTTTCTGCTGCGGCTGAAATTGATGATCCTGCTGCACTTTCCGTGATCTACGAAAGCCAGAAGGATGCCGAGCTGCAGACGCCCGAAGGAGATAAGTTCGTTCTTTCCGACCGGTTTACAGAGGAAGAGTTCTCGCAGCTTGCAGAAGATCCCTCCGCTGCCGATTATTCGGTGTACGTTGTACCCGCAA
>JAZUDF010000133.1:0-3093 GCA_045639485.1 Faecousia sp.
CGGACTGTTTCGTGTTTCCGCCTTTCGAATCCCGCCACACAAACACCGATACCAAAAAGAAGAAGGACATCTTACGATGTCCTTCTTCTTTTTGGTCGGAGTGGCGGGATTCGAACCCACGGCCTCTTGGACCCGAACCAAGCGCGATACCAAACTTCGCCACACCCCGAAAACCTTATGTATTATAGGCGGTTTCGGTGCGTCTGTCAAGTATCAAAATCACATTTTCAGATCTGCCGCACCCCGGCACCGGACGGTATCACAACGCGGGTGCTTCGGACTGCAGAATTTCCGCCGCCACGGCGGAAACCTCGTATGCCACCCGCCGTTCACTGCCTTCTTCGAGCAGCTTCACGTACTCGCGGCTCTGCAGTCTGCCTTCCACGGTCAGTGCCGTTCCGACGTCCAGTGCCGAGATCTCCTGTGCAGTTGCACCCCAGAAGATGCAGGGCAGGTAGTCGGCTCTGCGGTACGGACGGTTGACGGCGAGCATCACGTCGCAGATCTCCCGCCCGAGCGGTGTACGCCGGAACACCGGCGGCTTACAGATCGTCCCGGTCAGGATCACATGATTGTCCGGCTCTTCGTCGCACAGTTCGATCATCTCCGCAAACACCGAGATCATCAGCCGCCGAGTGTGCTCTGTTTTGCTGTTGAACGACCGCACCTGCCCGCTGATCCGGATCGTGCTGCCACAGTCGATGGCTGTCTCTTCAAGCAGTACCTCCGGCAAAACGATCCGCAGCACGTCTGTTGTCCCGGACAGCCGTTCCACCTCAAGCAAAAACTGGTAGAACCGTTTTCCGTGCGATTCATGTGAAAATGCGGGTGCGGATGCCATCGTTCCGCACAGTTCGATATGGTTGAGAATATGTTCCATTTGTCCACCTCGCCAAGTTACTTCTGGGACAATATATTCAAGCGATCCCGTCATTATGAAGAAAACCGCTGCGAAGGATCGCAGCGGATTTCTTATTCGATGGCTGTGCGGAATCGCAGCACGTCACTGTTATAATAGTCCTTGCTGTACGCGATGACCTTTCCGTTTCCGAGATACGTCGTCGCAACAAGCACGTGGTTGTCACCTTCAAAGGCGGGATAGGCCTCCGAGCCGTTCACGGAACGCACGGGGATACACTCGCACTCTGCGGTCTGTGCCTGCTGATGGAGTGCAAAGAACAGCTTTTCCTCCACCGTATCGCGGCTGTCATGCTTTAACTGTGCAAACAGGGAGGAACGGTAAGAATACTGTGCGATCACGGCAGGCTCCCCGTCAAGATAGTACAGTCTGGTAAAAAAACGGATCTCTTCGTCCTCGGCAGGGGAGAGCTTGTCCGTCAGGAACGCGTCACCTACAATGGTCCTGCACGTGGCCTTGCTTTTGCCAAGCTCGCCCAACAGTGCGATCCGCTCCGGCGGGAAGGTGATGCCGGCAGGGAACCGCCGTTTGTATTTGTCCGTGCGGCGGTCGCCGAGCACAAAGCTGCCTTTGCCACGCACGATCTTGATATAACCGTCTTCATACAAAACGGAAAGAGCCGTCCGCAGGGAGGTTCTGCCCACGCACATCAGATCCGCCAGTGTGTGCTCGCCGGGGAGCAGATCACCGGCCTGTAAAACGCCGTCCGTGATGAGCTGCCGCAGACGGCGGTAAACCTCCACGTACACCGCTGTGTCGGAATCGAGTGCGGTGACGCGAAGCTGCTCGCGTATTTCGGGACGGTCAAAGGCTTCTGCATAAAGGCTCATGCACAGTCCTCCTGTTCAACTTGTGTGACAAGTGCATTTTACCATTGTGCGTTCCTGCTGTCAACCGACCGAAAATAACAAACAAGTGCAAATCTTGCAATCCGGTGTTTTTTCGTGGTATGATGGAAACAGAAGGAGTGATGTTATGAAACAGTATTACAAGAGCAAACCGCACCTTGCGGCAGACGGCAGCCTGTTCAATACCGGCCTGCGTGCAGGCGACATTGCCAAGGGCGTGCTGCTGCCCGGTGATCCGCACAGAAGCGAGAAGATCTCCACCTTCTTTGCCGGTGCGGAGTTTGTCGGCAGACGCGGCACCTATGCGACCTACACCGGCAAGAGTGCCAACGGTACGGACATCTCCGTGATGTCGAGCGGCATGGGCTGTGCCTGCATTCCCGCTGCACTGGAAGAACTCAAGCAGGCGGGTGCGGAGACGGTCATCCGTGTCGGTACCTGCGGCGGCGTACAGCCGGGCTTCCGTCCCGGTGCCATCGTGATCGCAAGCGGTTGTGTCCGCGGCGAGGGTGCCTCCTACGAATACGTTCCCGAGGAATTTCCGGCTTACGCGGATCCCTTGCTTGTCGACGCCCTGGTGCGTGCCGCAAAGGAATTCGGCGAAGAGCCGATCGTCGGTCTGTACCGCAGCCACGACTCGTTCTACATGGAGTCCAAAGCCGCCCATCCCGGTCTGCGGGAGCGTATGCAGCGTTGGATCGACACCAACGTGCAGGTGGTGGAAAACGAAACCGGCACCCTGTTCACCTTCGGTCATCTGCTCGGCCTGCGTACGGGTACCATCTGCGTGGCACTCGGCTCGATGTTCGATGAAAAAGACGAAAAGGGCGATGCGATCTACGCGGTCTATCAGGATCCCGACTACATGGCAAGACGTATCGAAACCGTTTCCCGCATCGCCATGCGTGCGGTGGAACTTCTGGCAGAGGAGGGGTAAAGATGGCATTCGGAAGTGTAAAAATGACGCACGTTGACGGCACGATGCACCACCTGGGTGTCAACGAAACGATGATCGCAAAGAACGTGATCTTAGTACCCGATCCCATGTCCGTTCCGTTCTATGCAGCGTTGCTTGACGACGCAAAGCAGATGGGCGACTACCGTGAGTACGTCACCTATACCGGCACCTATCAGGGCAAACCGCTCACCGTGATGTCGTCCGGCTTCGGCTGTATGCCGATGGCGATCGCAGTGGAGGAACTCAACCACCTGCACGCGGAAAAAATCGTAAAGATCGAAGCGTGTCCCGCGATCCAACCGGATCTTGCCTGCGGTACCGTCTGCCTTTGCAAGGGTGCGGTACGCGGTGAGGGTGCAAGCCGGGAG
>JAZUDF010000134.1:0-1845 GCA_045639485.1 Faecousia sp.
TGTCGTCGTCGATCTTGGCAACCATGGTCTGGGTGGCATCGAACAGGGAGCCGAAGCGCATGCCGATGACATCGGAGGATACGATCTGGTCTTCGTTGTAGCCGAAGGATTCGTTTGCCTGTGCCTTCATTGCTGCATTGATGCCTTCCACGGTGATGTCCTTGCCCTTAACGACTGCGATCAGGATGGTGGTGGAGCCGGTGGGAGTGGGAACACGCTGAGCGGAGCCGATGAGCTTGCCGTTCAGTTCGGGGATAACCAGGCCGATTGCCTTGGCTGCACCGGTGGAGTTGGGAACGATGTTCACAGCTGCTGCACGGGAACGGCGAAGGTCGCCCTTTTTCTGCGGGCCGTCGAGCGGCATCTGGTCGCCGGTGTAAGCATGAACGGTGGTCATGATGCCGGAGACGATGGGTGCATAGTCATTCAGAGCCTTTGCCATGGGAGCAAGGCAGTTGGTGGTGCAGGATGCTGCGGAAATGATGTTGTCTTCCTTGGTCAGGTTCTTGTGGTTGACGTTGTAAACGATGGTGGGCAGATCGTTGCCTGCGGGAGCGGAGATAACGACCTTCTTTGCACCTGCGTCAATGTGTGCCTGTGCCTTTGCCTTGGAAGTATAGAAGCCGGTGCATTCCAGAACGACTTCGACACCGATCTCGCCCCAGGGGAGCTCAGCTGCATTCTGCATCTTGTAGATGACGATCTTCTTGCCGTCGACAACGATGTAGTTGTCTTCGCCTTCGCCTTCGTTGAAGGTGACTTCGTGGTCGCGAGCGTAGTTGCCCTGCGTGGAGTCGTACTTCAGAAGATGAGCGAGCATCTTGGAAGAGGTCAGGTCGTTGATCGCGACGATATCATAGTCGGGATCGCCGAACATCTGACGGAATGCCAGACGGCCGATACGGCCGAAGCCATTAATTGCTACTTTAACAGACATATTTTTTCCTCCATTTTTTGCACGGATCGTGCAATAAAATTTTCTCATATCGATAAATTAAAATCGATTGCGTACATTATATATCAGCAGACTGCAAAAGTCTACCCTTTCCTCTACATTTTTCCACTTTTTCTTGCACTTTATTCTGAAAATGTGATGATCAAAAGTTCAGAGGATTTCATGTCAAAGTGCTTTGTGCTGACAGTCGCCGTGCTGTCTGCCTTGAGCACACCGTCATCCACGGCAGCCTTATAGCTGACACCGCCGATATAAAGCCCGTTTTGCTTTGTTTTGTACCAGGCATTGACGCTTCCGGGAATGTCCTCGCCGGAAATATTCTCTATGGTAATACTGTTTTGTGCAGTTTCGACACGGACGCGGTTTTGCATTTCGGCTCCGTCTTTAAGAAACTGCACGGGCTCACGGAAAACAAGTTCATGAACGTCATACGAGGTTTTTGCCGGCTGCCCGGACTGATTTTGCACAAGGCAAATGCCGTCCGGCGGGAGCATGGTAACGACAAAGGTATGACTTCCCTGCACGAGCACAGCTTTTTCAATCATGCGGTCGGAGGTGTTCTGCACAATGATGGCAGGTATATCCCTGCACTCGACGTCCGTCCCCTGCTCAACAAAAATGCCGGTGTAGGTGCCGATACGGCAAACCTCCAGGCCATCTTCGCTGATGCTGAGGTGCGATGCGTCAACGGTATCTGAAAAGCCTTCAACGCGGACAGTACGGACATTGCCCGATGTGACTTCCTGCGGCGATACGGTGCAGGAAGTCAGAAAGACGAAAAGAACGGTGATCAGCAAAATAAGGATGTATTTTTTCATCATAATACCTCTGTGCCGCGGGACGTCGGGGGCACCGTCCCCCGCAGACGTTGGGTTGCGGTAAAACTTCCA
>JAZUDF010000135.1:0-30139 GCA_045639485.1 Faecousia sp.
ACCTCTGAAGAAATCGTCTGCGGCTGAACAGCGGATCTTTTGCTCCATCCGTGCAGTTCGAAAACAGGAAATACATCCAGTATTCCCGTGTTTTTCGAACTTTCGCCTGTGACAAAATCTCTCGCTGGCAGCTCTTGCCGATTTCATCAGAGCTTCCTAAGATATGAATTTGGTGAATTTTCAAATTTTCAAATAATTGTCAACGATAAAATCCTTTCATCGGGAAAAACTACGGTTGAGGAAATCGAAAGAGATTTTGACTTCCAACTGATGAAAGGAGAAACATTATGAAGAGCAACAATCAGATCAACGTTCCCGAAGCAAAGAACAGAATGGATCAGTTTAAGATGGAAGCTGCATCCGAAGTCGGTGTCAACCTGCAGAACGGTTACAACGGCAACCTGACCTCCCGCGAAGCCGGCTCCATCGGCGGCCAGATGGTCAAGAAGATGGTCGAAGCTTACGGGCGTGGCCTTCAGTAAGCCAAAAACAAAAAAGCAGACTGCCAAACGGCAGCCTGCTTTTTGCATGCTATCTTACTTATACTGCTCCAAAGAACTGTGGCAAAGTGCCTTGTAAGCCTCGATCACCGAGGCAGGGGAGAGGATCTTCACCCGGTCGCCGAAACAGGTCAGCCAGCTCAGAAACATCGGGGAGACTGCCACTTCGGTGCTCAAAGTGAAATGCTCGTCTCCATCCGGAATGAGCATCACGTCACGTCCGAAACGGTCGATGACCACGCCTGCGAGCGAGTTGTGGAACCGCAGCCGCACCGTAGCCTTATCGCCGTGGAACATGGAAAACACCTGTTTGGAATAGTCTGCAAGATCGATCTTCTTCGTTTCCTCCGTCACGGCACGCGGAACACCGGTCTCGGCGATGGACGTCATCTTGTCCACACGGAAATGCGTGATCCCGTGAGCCTCCGTGTGAGCAACGAGGTAGTAGTTTTCGCTGTCCCAGCAAAGAGCGTAGGGGCTGGCAGTGCGTACGTCGCCGCGGAAATGCTTCTGGCGGTCAATACCCCATTCAAAATAGCGGAACGAGATCTGACTGTTATTTGCGATCGCGTCGTGGATGCGGTCAACGTTGTAATAGATGCTCTCGTTCATCGTCTTGACGCGTCCGGAAACGGTGACCTGACGACGCAGGGATTTTGCCTCATGACGGCTTGCGAGCGTGCCGAGTTTTTTGATCAGCTCCATGGATTTTTTCTCGGAAAGGAACTTTGAAGACTGCACGGCGTCTACAAGTAAGGATACCTCCGGCAGCTCAAAGGCTCTGGAGGCGAGATAGTACCCGGCGTTCTTTCCGCCGAGGTGTACGATATCGAGCCCGTATTCTTCCAAAGCCTGCAGATCTGCATAGATACTCTTGCGTTCGGCACTGATGCCGTTCTCGGCAAGATACGACAAAATATCCGCCATCGAGGCGGGATGCTGCTCATCGGTGCTCTGTTCCAGATAGTCCCGCAGCAGCAGGAGTTTCAGCTTTTGATTTTCGCATTTCGGCATCTCGGACACCTCCGTTTTTCTCTCTGCATCAAGAATAGCACAAGAATGCGAAAAATGATAGCAATTGAGAGAAAAATTATCATCTTTTCTTGACGAAGAACAAAGAATATGATATTTTATACTTGGTAAAATAGGAAAGGAGGAGTGGACGATGAAGAAAGAAAACGAAAACGCCCCGCTTTATCAGCCGACGAAAAAATCTTATCTTTATTTAGGCATCACGCTGATCGTTGTTGTTGCGATCTGCTGCATACTGGCACTGCTCCTCTTCAATTCCACCGGCCTTTCCGGTATCCTCGGAAAACTGCTCGAAGTCATCTCCTCGGTTCTCTACGGCATCGTGTTTGCCTATCTGATGAACCCTGTGATGAAGCTTGTGGAAGGCCTGATGATGAAGTGGCTTTCCAAGGGCAACATGGCAGAGCGTACGGCAAAACGTGTCAGCCGTGCAGTCGGTATCGTCGTGGCAGTCATCGTCTTCCTCGCTGTGATCTACGCTGTCGTTGCCAGTATCGTCCCTGAGGTCATCGCTTCCGTGGAAGACCTTGTCAACAACAAGCTGAACGATTATTACCAGAAGATCACCTCGTGGATCGAAGGCGTCGTCAGCCAGAACGCGACGGTCAAGGCCTGGTACGACACCAACAAAGAAAAGATCGACATCTTCGGCTACATCAAGACCTGGTTCGAAAGCATCGATATCGCAAAGTTCTTCTCCGATGCGATCGGAACTGTCTTCGGTTTTGCAAAGAGCATCTTCAATATTTTCATCGGCTTTGTCGTTTCCATCTATATGCTCATCTCGAAAGAGCGTTTCCAGAGTCAGGCAAAGAAGATCACGGTGGCCATGTTCAAGCCGCAGCGTGCTGACCGCGTGATGGAGCTTGCACGCCGTACCAACCGCATCTTCGGCGGTTTCATTGTCGGCAAGATCATTGACTCTCTCATTATCGGCGTCATCTGCTACATCGGCATGCTGATTTTGCGTTTGCCGTATGCAATGCTGATTTCCGTCCTTGTCGGCCTGACCAACATCATCCCGTTCTTCGGACCGCTGATCGGTATCTCCTGCGGTACCTTCCTCATCCTGCTGGCCGATCCTCTGCAGGCACTTTATTTCCTCATCTTTGCAGTCGCCCTTCAGCAGGTGGACGGCAACATCATCGGGCCGAAGATCCTCGGCGACCGCCTCGGTATTTCCGACTTCTGGATCCTCGTGTCTATCACGGTGTTCGGCGGACTGTTCGGTTTTGCAGGTATGCTGCTCGGCGTGCCTGTCTTCACCCTGATCTACTCGCTCGTGGATGACGCGGTCAACAGTGCACTGCGAAAGAAGCAGAGAACGACCAACACCCAGAGTTACTTTGATATCGTTACCGTTTCCGACCTCGACCGTCACCCGGACGAGCTCGAAAACCAGACGGTGTTCTATAGCGAAGACACCTACGACACCGAATACGAACCGGACGACGACATTGAGTTCTCCGACGATCTGGACGACGATATCTGATCAGAACAATCAAATTATCAGGCAGGCACTTCGCAGGACTGCAAACAACTGCGGCAGATGCCTGCCTTTTTGAAAGCAAATCACGGAGTTTTTATCATGGAAGCCATCATCAATCTGTTTCAAAACGGCGAAGGTTCCTTTGAACTTCTGCCTGCATATGATGCCGTGCTTCGTATTGCATTGCCGATCATCGCTCTGATCGTCATTCTGCGTTGTGCAAAATCGCTCCTTGGCTTCCGGAAAGAGCCGGAGATCTGGGCATGGCTTCGTCTCGAAAGCGGCGACCTGCTGCCCGTAACGCATTGGGAGAATGTGATCGGCCGCAAAAAGACGGCGGATATTGTCGTCGACTTTGCCACGGTCTCCAAAAACCACGCCGTTCTGTCCCGCACGGAAGGCGGCACCTGGATGATCCGCGACATCGGTGCACGCGGCCGCGTACAGGTCAACGGTAAGACGATGGAAAGCTGCGAGATCGGGTATGATGACGTGATCTCTCTCGGCGGTCTGGAAATGATGCTCGAGCCTGTTTCGGAAGAAGAAAAGCAGATCCAGGCACAGACCAGAACCAAAGCAGGGAAGAACCACAGCCCGGGCATGACGCTGGTGCTTCTGACCATGTTCCAGTTACTTGCCGCACTGGCACTGATGCTCCATATCGACACCGAAGATTATATGTCCATCTTCCTCGGCTACGGTGCTCTCATTCTTCTGGAATGGGTGCTGTTTGCCGGCCAGAAGATCATCAAACGCAGCGGCTTTGAACTGGAAACGATCGCATTTTTCCTCTGCTCCCTCGGCATGGCAGTCGTCATTTCCAAATATCCTTCCACAGTCAGCAAAGTGCTTCTGACACTCGCGGCCGGCGTCGTGGTGTTCCTGCTGGTCGGCTGGTCGCTGCGTAACGTGGAACGTGCCAAGAAATTCCGCTATGTCGCGGCAGTGGGTGGCATTCTACTTCTGCTTGTCAACCTTGCACTCGGTACCGTCCGCAACGGTGCACAGAACTGGATCTATATCGGCGGCTTTTCCTTCCAGCCTTCGGAACTGGTAAAGGTCTGCTTCGTCTTTGTCGGTGCATCTACACTTGACCATATCGTCACAAAACGAAATCTGTTTCTGTTCATCGCCTATTCCGGCTTCATCTGCATCTGCCTGGCACTGATGAGTGACTTCGGCACCGCACTGGTGTTCTTCGTCACCTTCCTCGCGATCGCCAATATGCGTTCCGGCAGTTTCGCGTCCATTACGCTTCTTTGCTCGGTGCTGCTGATCGTCGCCGTGGCATTGTTGCTTGCAGTGATGCTCGACCGCGTGTTCAGTATTTCGTTCTTCATTGATAAGATCAATTACGTCTTCAAACGCTTTGCTACCTGGGGGCATATCTGGGAGGGCGAAAACCCGACCGGAAACGGCTTCCAGCAGACGCGTGCACTGATGTGCATCGCCTCGGGCGGCCTGTTCGGTCTCGGTGCCGGCAACGGCTGGCTCAAATATGTCGCCGCCTCGGAAACCGACCTCGTCTTCGCGTTTATCTGTGAAGAATTCGGTCTGATCATGGGTGCCGTGATGATCTTCGCACTTGGCATTTTTGTGCTGTTCATCGTCCGCTCCTCCGAGGTCAGCCGCAGTGGCTTCTATACCATTGCTGCAAGTGCAGCCGTGACTGTCCTGACGACGCAGGCGATTTTGAATGTGTTCGGCACGGTGGACTTCCTGCCGCTGACCGGCGTGACGTTCCCGTTTGTGTCGGATGGCGGCTCGAGTATGATCGCCTGCTGGGGACTGCTCGCCTTTATCAAAGCGGCGGACACCAGACAGAATGCAAGCTTCGCAGTCACGCTTGCGGAAAAGCAGGGGGTGGCAGAATGAAAAGTATTTCCAGACGCACCATATTTTCACTCGTGCTTGCCTGCATTCTC
Organism: Faecousia sp.; assembly: GCA_045639485.1. Lineage (GTDB taxonomy): Bacteria > Bacillota > Clostridia > Oscillospirales > Oscillospiraceae > JAFRPC01. The sequence goes on from JAZUDF010000135.1 coordinate 4,947, forward strand.
CTGTTCGGCGGCGTTGTCTTCGTCGTGCGGTATTTCCTGTTCTCCGACCGATGGGTTGTCTTCAAAAACAGCCCGCACGTCTATAACGACAGCGGCTCTTTGGAGCTTGGCACCGTCACGGACTGTGACGGCAGACTTCTGCTCGACAGCGGCGGCACAGTCAAGTATGCCGACGACTCGCTGACACGCAAATCCGTCCTGCATCTGTTGGGTGACCGTGAGGGCATGATCTATCAGCAGATCCTCCCGCACTATTCCGACGAACTGCTCGGTTACGATAAATTCAGCGGCACGTACCACTCGGTCAAGGGGGAAGGCAAGTGTGTGCTGACGATCAGTGCGGACGTGCAGAACGTTGCCTATCAGGCACTCAACGGACGCAAGGGTACCGTTGGCGTATACAATTACAAAACAGGGGAGATCCTCTGTGCGGTCACGTCACCGTCCTACGATCCGGATAACGTTCCGGACGTGATCGACGAGACCTCCGGTATGTATATCAACCGCTTCTTCAATGCGACCTATACACCGGGCTCCATCTTCAAGATCGTCACTACGGCTGCCGCGATCGAAACGGCACCGGAACTGCTCACACGCACCTACACCTGCGAGGGCAGCGTGACGGTCAACGGCGAAGTCATCAACTGCCAGAAAGCCCACGGAACACAGACGTATCAGGAAGCACTGTCACATTCCTGCAACTGTGCCTTCGCAGAAATCGCAACAGAGCTTGGCAAAGACACGCTGACGACCTACGCTCAAAAAGCGGGCGTGACCGCTTCCTTGTCCTTTGACGGCTTCCACACAAAATCCGGCCAGTTCGATCTCAGCCGTGCGGATGAAAATGCCGTGGCGTGGGCAGGCATCGGCCAGTACACCGACCAGATCAACCCCTGTTCCTTTATGATGTATATGGGAGCTATCGCAAACGGGGGCAAGGCGGCACAGCCGTATATTGTTGCACAGGTGACCTGCGGAGACAAGGTGCTTCATCAGGCGAAAACCGTGATGTCGGGGCAGATGCTTCAAGGTACGACCTCGAAACAGCTTTCCGAGATGATGCAGTACAATGTGCACAACGTCTATGCGTCCTATGCCTGGTTCCCGAGCGGCACCGGTGCCAAATCCGGCACGGCGGAAGTCGGCGGCGATTTGCAGAACACGGCGACCTTTGCAGGCTTTGTGCAGGACGACCGCTATCCGCTGGCATTTATTGTCATCGTGGAAGAAGGCGGAGCCGGCAGTGCGACCTGTGCACCGATTGCAGCCACGGTTCTGCAGGCATGTATCAATGAAATGAGTTGAGGTGAGAGCAATGCCGAAAGTAAAACTGACAGTGATCGAAAGCCGCTGCCGGGGCGGGTATTTGAAAGCGGGAGATGAATTCATCATTGACGATCTGTGCCCGCCGATCTGCCACGAACTGTGGAACTGCATTTATCCGATGGTCTATGCACTGCAAAACGGTGCATCCCTCGATTATGGCAACAAGCGGGCGGCCTGCTTTGATGCCAAATGTCCCGATGGCGGCAGAGTGACCGTCCACAGCGAACTGCTCAACGAAAATGAATAGAAAAAGCCGGCTGCGGAAGAGTTCTTTCCGCAGTCGGCTTTTAAATGCGAAGGGAAGGCATCACTGCCTTCCCTTCGGTTTTATTTAATATACAGATCCGGAGCACTGCTTTTTGATTTTTTCTTGGAGTGCTTTGAGTCGTCATCGCCACTGCTGTAGCCGTACTTCTTGCCGTAATAACCACCGTAGCTGTATCCATAGCCGTATCTGCTGCCGTAGCCGTAGGTGCCGCCGTAGCCGTAGCCACTGCCGTAGCCATAGCCGTGCTGCGTGGTGCTGCGTGCGGTGAAGTTCAGAACGGTGCCGATAAAGCGGATATCCATGTTTGACAGCATCTGGGCACTGTCAAGGATCGTGGAACGGTTTGCATAGTCCTGACGGACAACGTAGATCGCTGCATCGATGAGCGAAGAAAGCGTAGCAGCATCGGAGAGCAGGCCTGCAGGCGGCGTGTCGAGGATGATGTAGTCCATCTGTTCACGCAGCGAAGAGATGATTTTCACCATCTTTGAGGAAGACAGCAGAGACTGCGGATGCTCAGCTACCTGTGTGCCCGCAAGGAGCATCAGCGAGGAGTTCGGAACGTTGACCGGCTTGAGAACGGGGCTGTCGCTTGTCAGCAGCTCGGTCAGACCTTCGGAATCCTCTTTGATATGGAAGAACTTTTTCAGCGTCGGCTTTCGCAGGTCTGCGTCGATCAGCAGAACTTTTTTCTGTTGCTCGGCCAGGGAAAGAGCGAGGTTTGCAGATACCGTCGACTTGCCTTCGTTGGGCAACGTGCTTGTCACGAGAATGACCTTTGCGGGCTGGGCCTCCAGTTCTTTTTTCAGATGGAACCGCAAAGAACGAACGGCATCCTGATAGGATTGCGGCAGGTGCTTGTTGTTGATCGCAATGATCCGTGCAGAATCCGAGGAACGCCGCTTCATCTGCACTGTCGGTAAGTTACACAGACAGGGCACGTTGACCAGTGTCCGCATATCGTCCGAACTGTGAACAGTCTTTCGCAGATAGGCGAAGAAACCGATCAGAATGAAGCTGAGAAGAAGTGCCACGCCGGCTGCTTCCAGTGCGGGGATCCAGGGCTTGTTCTCAACAAGCGGCTCTGTCGGAAGGTAAGGCTCTTCGACAACGTTCAGTGTGATGGAGCCGATGACGTTCGCAGCCGCCTGCGGATAGACCTTCACGAGAGCACAGAGCGTATTATAAGCATGCTCGGCAGAACGGCTTTGTGCAGTCATTACAAACAGAGAAGAGCTTGCCATGGAAGATACGTTGATGGTACCCGGGGAACCGCCGAGTTCCTGACGCAGCAGCTGCTGCATGATGTCACTGTTGAGGACGGTGGGAAATGTTACCGTCAGCTTTTGAGCAGCACTGGAGTTGTAGTAAGTCGCGTAAGTGCTGTGAGAACTGATATCCATGGAACTGACGGCGAAGACAGCCTTTGACTCATACATCGGCACATAGTCGTGATCAGCCTTGACGTAGAAGAATGCACCGACAAGGATCGTGGCGGCAATCGGCAGCCAGAGGACTTTTTTTAAAAGAATGGAAAAGTTATGAAGGAAGGCACCGTTAAAAAGAATTGAACGGTTACTGCTGTTCGTTTCTGATGTCATCGTATGCCTCGCTTTCTGTGTAATCTGTGGAAAGATCCGGCTCACGGCTGCGTCCGTGTTCTGCGGAATCGTAGCCGCTCTTCTTGCCGTAACCGTAGCCGTAGCCGTAACCGTAGCCATAGCCGTAGCCGTAGCCGTAACTCTTTCCGAGAATCGGAATTCTGGTCATGGCATTCAGTGTACGCATATCATTAAAGATGATACCCATGAGGGAACAACTGGTCAGATCCAGACTGTCGATCGCGTCATTGACCATGATGTCGGTGACACCGTCCTGACGGACGACCAGCATCGTTGCATCTGCCAGATCGGCGAGCAGCTCGCTGTCGGAGAAATAGCCGAGCGGGGGAGAGTCAATGATCACGTAGTCGAAATGCTTCCGCAGCATTTCGAGCAACTGACGCATCTGCTCGGAACCGAGCAAAGCGGTTGAATGTCTGCGGGGAACGCCGGCAAACAGACAGAACAGGTTGTTGCTCTTGCGGTAGATCAGAGCATCGATCAGAGTTTCAGGCGTCAGCACTTCCTGCTGCAGCAGGCTGCCAAGGTTTTTGTCCTTGGAAACAGGCTGCTCAAAAACAAGGTGCTGTGCAGGCTTGCGAAGGTCGGCGTCGACCAGCAGCACTTTTTTGTGCTTCATGGCAAGCGAAAGAGCGATATTGGCTGCCACGGTGGATTTGCCTTCGTTTTCACCGACACTGGAGACGAGGAACGTCTTGTTTCCGCGGCGGTGCTTCCGGTGCTCGATCTGCACGCGGATCTGATGGATCGATTCGGCATAGAAGAAGCTTGTGGCAGCGTTGGAAATCAGCAGTGATTTCTTCTGTTTTTTCAAAATAGACTTGAGTGTCCTATGCTTGCGTTCGTGCGGGATGGTCACAAGCAGTTCCGCATCGATTTTTTCATGCACGCCGGCCGGGTTCTGAATCGTGCCGGAGATCAGGCAGAACATATACAAAACGACACCCATCAGGATGGCACCGACCAGGCCGGCGGCAATCGGTGTTGCCTTCCGGACGGAATCGGTCTCGGACTTTGAGGGAATTGTCGGTGCAGAGGCAACTTCCAGAACAACAGACTCAAAAATATACTGTGTATATCGGTCGTAGTTGTTCAGAATGGCACAGATGCCGAGATAAGCTTTCTTGGGAGAGTCGGCATTCACAGCCAGCCGGATGATGTTGGAACCTTCCAGAACGGAAGAAGCCACTTTACCGGGGAAGGTTTTGTATCCCATTTCTTCTGCGGCATTATTTAAAAGTGACTGGCTGGAAAGCAACTGTGAAAACTGTTCGGACGAGCTTTCCGTGGCAGTAATCAGGATAGTGCTGGAAGAAGAAATTGCTCTCGAGGTGACGGCGATATTTGCGGTACTTGTGTAAGACGGAGTGACAAGCAGCTCAAAAACCAACGTGGTCGCCATGTAGAAGGTGAGGGCACTCAGAATGACCATCCAGATGTTGTGCAGGATGAAATGCACGACGCAGTACGGTTCGATCGGAGATTTTTTATCCCGAACGACTTTTTCTTCTTTTTTGCTCATTGTGCACCTCCTATTCCACAACGACCGTCAGAATGACGGTGGCGGTGTCACCGGAGATGCCGGTGTAGAAATAATAGACCTCATATGTGCCGGGCGTGGAGAGATCCACGTTATCGGCGTTGTAATCTACTTTGGATACGGGAATGCGATCCGGTGTTCTGGGGTCTCTGACGCTCTTGACGAAGGACGGATAATCCAGAGTTTCTCCGACGCCGACGTAGATCAGGTATTCGTTCAGACGGATGGACGGCATGGAAGCAGAGCCATCCTCAACGATCAGGGTGACGGTCAGCGTGGAAGCGTCGCCCGCACTGTTGACGACCTGCATCAGCATGGGGTAGAAGCCGGGGGAGACGGTCGAGATGGAAGCGTCGTAGGTAATGCGGTTGGTGATGTTGCCGTCAAGCACGTCTGAAGCGGTGACGGCATCCAGACGGATAGTGTCGCCGATCCGGAAGATCAGCGGTTCGGAGATCGAGAAGTGCGGTCTGCGGTAATCGGTGTAGCGGATGGTGCGGCTGGCGAGAGCACTGTTGCCGGCATCATCGAAAACAACGTAGGTGATCGTAGCCTCGTTCAGGGAGATCAGCTGAGAAACCTTGTAAACGCTTATTCTGCTGCTGATATCTCCGTCCATGTTGTCGTAAGCGTGCAGACCTGCACAAAGCTCTTCGTTGGATGCGTTGACGCTGACTTCGATCACATTCTGATCCATGGTAAAGACCGGGGGCTGGATATCTTCGTGCGTATATTGATAGACCGTAAAAACAGTGAATACAACTGCCGTGACGATAAAGAGGACAAGCAGCAATATTCTGACAGTACGAAATAGCATGGTCTAACTCCTTTCCGAACGACGCAGAATCGGCTGATTCTGAATGATTCTGCGTGGATTTTGCTCCGTCAGCAGACGGATGTAGTCTTCACTGTACTGCTCTTCCAACCGTACACACAGCTCGGCGAGATCCGGTGTGCGGGTGGTAAAATGGTGAGCATCAGAAGCAACGAGGTCAGCAAGATGCTCCGTCAGGAAGTAGTAAGCACAGTCATAAGCTTCTTCGGTCAGCCTGCCGAGCAGACTGGCTTTATTGACCTGAATGACGTAGCCGCGGGAATGCCAGCGACGGACGATCTCCGGATCGTCGTTGATGGCAAAATACCGTTCCGGATGAGCCACAATAGGGACCAGTCCGGCAGAGGCGATGCGGGCAAGCTCGTGATCCATGAACTCGGGTGGCTCGTCAAAGTAAAACTCCGTGAGTAGATACCGGGAATCGGCAATCGTCTGAAAACTCCGGTCTGCAAGCAGCTGTGCCATGTTGCCGCGTACAAGCACCTCTGCACCGGGTAGCACTCTGACCGGAATGCGGTAGTGGTCGAATGCGGACTGCAGTGCATGGAACTTTTCCCGCAAAGACTGACCGCTGTAATTCTTTATTTCATTTCGGGTGTTGCAGTGCGGTGTGGCAACAACGGTGTCGATGCCGACGGCGGCAGCGATCGCAGCCATCTCACAGGCAGCGTCCAGATCTTCCGCACCGTCGTCCACGCCGGGTAAAATGTGACAGTGTAAATCAACCATAATCAATACCCTTACTAAATGTCCAAACTTCACCAATATACATTATTATAACTGTATCATACACTGTTCTGTCCTAAAATGCAACACATTATTATATAATATATCTCCCGCGGGAACTGCGTTTCCCAAACGTCCCGCATATCGCACTCCTGCTCCACGCCTGTAGGGGACGGCGTCCTCGACGTCCCGCTTTGCTGCATCCCCAATCCGTGCCGTAGGGGAGGGACTTGATCCTCCCGCCTTACAGCACCCCAATCAACCCCCGTACGGGACGGCGTCCTCGACGTCCCGCTTTGCTGCACCCTAACCCATACCGTAGGGGACGGGTCTTCCGTCCCACTGCACGCACTCCCAATCAACACCGTAGGGCGGGACGCCCTCGTCCCGCCGGTTTTTGTGCAAAAAAATTTTCCTTAAAATGAAAAAAAGTATTTGATTTTTTGGAGTGAAAGTGATAAAGTTATTCTGTATTATAGGGTAGTAGTGGGACTAGTATGTCCTGCGATAAAAACACCGCAAAACCGCACGTAAACAATAATAATATTATGGTAAACGAGCCGTTTCCCGGAAAGAACGCAACAAACGGCTTGAGAACTTGTTTCCCGGTGTTTTCGAAAAAACCTTGTTAATCTTTTTCGGTTTACCGAATCGAAATTCATAGTCTTAAGGAGGAAAAAACTATGAAAGTTTTCAAACGCTTCATGGCGATGCTTCTTTGCCTCGCTATGGTAGCAACCCTGTTTGCCGGACTCACCCTCACGGCAAGCGCGGCAACTTACACTGACGTGCTGACACGTTCGTGGACTGGCGTATCTGCCACAAGCTACACCAGCTGGTCTGGCAAAACCGGCTCTGCATCCGGCGTGATCTATGCCGGCAAATCTGCAGGTCCTACTTCTGGCACTGGTGCCAACTCAATTCAGTTGCGTAGTTCAGGCGGTGATGAAGGCGTTTGGACAACCGCGAATACGAACGGCTATTATGTCAAGTCTGTTTCCGTCACATGGAATTCTTCTACGTCCAATGGAAGAACACTTAATATTTACGGCAGCAACTCCGCTTTTTCGGGCCCAACCGGCGGCACACTGTTAGGAACGATCGTTAAAGGTACAAGCACATCATATACACTTACGAGTGAGCAGCAGCAAACGTATAAGTATGTAATGATGAAGTCTGCGAGCAGTGCAATGTATCTGACAGAGATCGATGTTGAGTGGGAGTCCGGAACTCCTTCCAAGACCCTGTCCAGCATTGCTGTTTCCAGCAATCACAGAACCTTCACCGTCGGTGATACCTTCGTGAAGGAAACTGTTACTGCAACTTATAGTGACAGCTCGACTGCAGATGTCACGAATTCTGCAACCTTCAGCTCTCCCTCCATGTCCACCGCCGGCACGAAGACCATCAATGTCTCCTACACCGAGGGCGGCACGACCAAGAGCACGAGCTATACCATCAATGTCGTTGCACCTACCCCCTATACGCTGACCTACAGCGTCAACGGTGACACCTCTGTCATCAGCAGCGGCAGCTATACCTCCGGCAGCTCTGTTTCTCTGCCCGCCAATGTCACTGCACCCGCAGGCTATACCTTCGCAGGCTGGGTCGCAAGTGCGATCGGCACCGAGACCACCACGGCTCCCACCGTTCTGACGGGCAGCTATACCATGCCCGCAGCCAACACCACTCTGTACGCACTGTTCACCCGTACCGAGGGCGGCTCCGGCGGCAGCACCCCGCAGACCTTTGCACAGTTTATGTCTGACAGCACCAAGACCAGCGGTGAGTTTGTCATTGCTGCAAATGTCGGTGGTACCTATAAGGCAATGTCCAACACCTTTGCCTCCAAGATCAACGGTACGACCATCACGGTCACCGATGGTGCGGTTGCAAGTGCGGATGCAGGCTCCTACAAGGTCACTATTGAAAAGAACGGCAGCAGCTATACCATTTCCAATGGCAGTAGCTATCTGACCTATAGCTCCAGTACCAACCTCGGCACATCCTCCAGCAAATACAACTGGTCGATTGCCAGCGGTGTAAAGGGCACCTACCGCTTCAACTCTACTACTTCCGGCAGAGGTCTGGTCTACCGTGCCGGCAGCACGAACCAGTTCGGCGGCTATTCGACCAGCAATGTGACTGCAGGCGGAACGGAGTATTATGACATCGAAGTCCTCCCCATCGGCGGCGGTTCTTCTTCCACCACCTACTACACCACCACGGTCAACACCGCAGCTACTTACTACACGCTGACCTATAGTGTCAACCCGGCAAGCAGCGGCTCCATCGACTGCGAGATCGCCAACAACGGTCAGGTCGAAGAAGACACCGATGTCACCCTGACGGCTACCCCGGCAGACCACTTCACCTTCAAGAACTGGACTGTTACCGGCACGACCGAGTACATTGCAGACGGCAATGAGCTCCTCGTCACCATGACCGATGATGTCAATGTCATCGCAAACTTCGAAGCAGAGCCCACCTATACTGTCACCGTCACTCCGGCAGCAGGCGGCACGATGACGGCCTCCAAGACGACCGGCATCTATGCAGGTGAGACCATCACCCTGACGGCTACACCTAATGCACACTACAGCTTCAACGGCTGGCAGTGCACCGCAGGCGGCGCATCCATCAGCGGCAACTCCTTCACCATGCCCGCAGCCAATGTCACCATCACCGGCTCCTTCACTGAAGCTGCGAAGTACACCGTTACCTTCTATGCTTCCTCTCTGCCCGCTGATACCGGCTCCGCACTGTCCACCCAGTCTGTCTACGGCGGCGAATATGCCACCGCTCCGACTCCGGGCAGCAAGGACGGCTTCACCTTCCTCGGCTGGTATACCGCCGCAGGCACCTGGAGCACCAACCCCGGCGTTATCAAGTCTTCGACTGTTGATTCCACTGCCGTCAACGGCAATGTGACCTACTACGGCGTCTGGGCAGAGGGCACGGGTGCAGGCGACACCTTCAAGCTCGTTGTCGACGGCAAATATGTCGGCGGCAGAACCGGCACCAACAAGTATCTGAACAGCGTAAGCTCCGAAGCAGACGCAGCCGAATTTGGCATTGAAGACGGCGGCTATCTGTACTTTATGAATGGCGACACCAAGACCTATGTCTCCAACAAGAGTGACGCTACCGATATTTCCTTCTCCACCAACAAGAGCGATGCAACTCCCTGGACTGTGACGGAAACCGCAAGCGGCATTTCCTTCACGACAACTGCAAACGGAAACCGTGAATTTGCATACAATGTCCAGAGCCCGAGATTTGCAGCTTATCAGGGCAATGCAACCAACTATCCCTACATCTTCACCAAGATCGGCGGCACGGCTGTCAGCGAATACACCACCGCCCCCGTACAGGTTGCTTCCCATACTGTCTACTGGCACAACGGCGATACCTACACCACCACTTCCGTGAAGGAAGGCACCGCCATCACTGCTCCGGAAGAAGATCCCACGAAGGCTGATTATCAGGAAACCTATTACACCTTCGCAGGCTGGTCTGCGACCGAAGGCGGCTCTGTTGTCTCCTCCTACGGCAACATGGGCACCTCCGACAAGCACTTCTATGCGATCTACACGCCCGCGACCTACAGCTTCACCGCTTCCATCGTCGGTGCGGATGCTGTCAGAGTTGACAGAAGCAAGACTCTGGCTGCTTCTCTGGTCGCAGCTCCCACGAAGGACACCTCCGACTACACCGTTACCTGGTCTTCCTCCGACTCCTCCAAGGTAACCGTGGATCCCGCCACCGGCAGAATTACCGGCGTTGCAGAAGGCACCGCTGTCATCACCGCGACCTACACGCTGCTTGACGGCACAACTGCCACCGCAACCAAGACGATCACCGTCACCGCTTCCTCCTCCGGTGCTTCCGGTTACACCCTGATCACGCAGGACAACGAGCCCGAAGACTGGTCCGGCGACTACATCATCATGGGTAAGATCGGCGGCGACGAGCCCTACATGAACACGTGGATGATCCTGACGCCCAACTACGACGGCGGCAGCGTTTCCATCGCCACCAATAACGAAGACGCAGCCACCATCACCATCACCGACGACGGTGACGGCGTCGGCTCCGGCACCATCAACGATGAAGGCAACACCTCCTCCGGCGTGATCAAGACCATCGAGATGGAAGACACCGGTCTTGTCACCGACACCCACGGCGATGACTCCATCCTCGTCTACGATACCATCACCTCGATCGACGATCACTATGCATTCACCATTGAATGTATCGATGACGTCAACCAGATCTACACCATCCGCGTCAAGGACACCAACCTCTACATCGCCTGCTCTGCCAACACCTCCACCGGCAGCAACACGCTGGCATTCGACTCTGCAGCAACCGAGCGTGCCCAGTGGCAGTTCAGCGTCCAGCGCGTGACCAAGGGCGGCTACAACAACGACATCATCGTTGCTCAGAACATCGGCAACTCCACCCGTCGTCTGTACTTCAACTCCAACAGCTACGGGGCAACGAACGGCCAGTTCCGTGACTACCATTCCGGTGCATACGGCTCCATGATCGGCGGCAACGCTACCGGCGAAGGCCAGACCTACAACCTGTATCTGTTCGGCAACCCCAACCCCTTCAAGGCACAGATCTACTACAAGAACGACCAGATCACCCTCGTTGATACCGGCAAGGTCAGCCAGAACTCTCTGACGGCTCAGCTCACCAGCGCTCTGGTTCCCGACATTGACAACTATCCCAACTGGACGCAGGTCGGCGATCCCTCCTGGGAGATCGTTGAAAACTCCACCGGCAACCACATGACCATCGACTCCGAGACCGGCCTCATCACGACCAACTCCTCCTCCGTCGGTTCTTATGCCCTTGTCAAGGTGACCTACACTGTCCACGACGAGATCAACAACGTTAACAAACTGGTCAGCACCACCTCCAAGGTCGAAGTCGTTGCTTCCACCTCCGATTACTACACCGTTATTTACGAACAGTACTCCGGCTCCGATACCGAAGTCCAGTACACCATCCCCAACAGCGTGACCGAGCTGCCTCTGGCTGCTTACGTTGTCAACGAATCCACGAACGACAACTCCAAGACTGGCGATACCGTCATGGGCGGCACCCTGAACTGGACCATTGTGAACCAGTCCAGCAGCATCTTCGGTACCTTCTCCATCGGTGCTGACGGCGTCCTCCACGTTTCCAACGTGACCAAGGACTCCATCCTCACCATCAAGGTGACCGGTGCGACCGGCGACGGCATCACCGCAGCCGATGCGACCTACAAGGTCTATATCACCGTTCCGACCTACACCGTCAACATCGTCCCGACGCCCGATTCCGCAGGCACGCACGACACCACCACCGACACTCTCACCGTTCCCGGCACTGCAACCGGTGCACACCTGACCTACAACGTCACCGACGGCAACGGCAACGGCCCGAGCTCCACCACCTTCTCCACTGCAGGCTACGCATGGACGATCTCCGGCGATGCTCAGGGTGCAATGATCAACTCCAACGGTCTGCTCGACTTCTCCGATATGGACCGCAGCGAGGATCACACCATCACCGTCGTCGTTTCCCGTATCGCAGCGATCGATGCAGCTACCGGCGTCATCTCCTCCGGCCTGACCGACACCATCACCGTGGTCGTCAAGGCACAGCCCCGTGAGGACTTCATGGAAGCAGTTGATGACCTCGTTATCATCGACTGGGCACTGCCCGTTACCTTCAATGTTCTGACCAACGATAACATCAACGTCGAAGCTACAGTCACCGCAGACTCCCTGCCTTCCGGCGTTGTCAACAACGGCAACGGCTCCTTCACTTACACGCCGTCCGGTTGGCAGACCACCGATCAGACCTTTGAATACACGCTTGCAGGTACCGTCAACGGTTCCGCCGCTACCGACACTGCAACCGTTACCCTGAAGACTGCGGATGCTGTCTACTATGAAGACACTTACTCCGGCATCTTCACCTTCACCGGCAACTGGACTGACCTGACTGACGGCACTGCTGTCGCAGCACAGACCAGCAGCCTCGACACCGCAGACATCTTCGAGTACGATGCGAACCATGAGGCTTATGCAATGTACTCCGGCGGCACTGCCAAGATCACTACCGTTGAATCCGGCAATCCCACCAAACCTTCTGTCTCCTTCACCTTTGCAGGTACCGGCTTTGACGTCATCTCCGCAACCACCAACAACGGCGGTGCAGTCCTGATGCAGATCAAGGACGCAAACGGCGTCGCAGTCAAGGATCCCGTGACCGGCAAGGCTGTCAGTGCGATCTACGATAACTTCCGTGGCTATGTCTACTGCGAAGAAGAATACGGCAGATATTCTCTCGACCAGGTCCGCCGTGGCGACTGGGACGGCTCCACCTTCACGCCGAATCCCGAAGGCCAGTGGTACTGGGATCGCGACAATCAGGAATACAAGCAGCCTGTCAACGGCAACTGGTACTCCTGGAACGAAGATGCCGATGATGGCTATAACTACTACGACGGCTATGATGCAACCGGCGATTTCAAGACCGATTACTCCGACGTCGAAGCCTACTTCGCGGATTATTTGGATCCCAACGGCACCTACATCATCAAGAGACTGACGTCTCACTGGAAACCCTATGACAAGAATCAGAGTGAAGCTGATGACTTCAACACCAACTTCTATCAGATTCCCATCATGAAGATCACGGGTCTGCCTTACGGCACCTACACCGTGACCTTGACTCCGACCTACTCTGCAGCATATGACCGTCAGGGCGACCGTTCCTACGACTTCATCTTCGACGGTGTCCGCATCCACAACCCCGTGGCCAACCGCGAAGCAGAGTACAAGTACATCAACATTGCAGACGCAGTTGACCAGCAGGGCATGGGCTCCGGCATGATCGTTGCCTGTGACCACGTTGGCTATGAATGGTCTGACTGGACGTTCTACTCCAGAGCAAGAAATACCAACAGTGCAACTACCTGCAACCGCGGCTCCTTCGTCCAGTACTGCTCTTACTGCGGCGGCGTTGCCAACACGGCTTACTTCCATGTCAATGTCACTGCTGATGATACCGATCTCGGTGTCGGCGGCTACATGGGCTATCCTTCCACCACGATGCTCCGTTACACGCTGACGGCTGACGAATGTGCAAATCAGGCAGCCATCCAGGCAAAGCTTGACGCACTGACCGGCAGCCTGACCGAATACTGGTCCAGCAACACCAGAGACATCATGACCTGCATGAACAACTCCAATGTTGTCATCGGCAGCGGCGAAGGCACTACCTATGCGACCCTGCAGCTGAAGGATCCCATCACGCAGACCATCTACGCAAGTGCGATCCATTCTCCCATGATCACCGTCCATGCTGACGAGGATCATGTCCACACCTTCGGCGACTGGACGCATGATGCAGATTCCGATCCCAGCACGCATACGCATACCTGCACCGGCGAGAACTGCTCCTTCTATGAGACTGAAGAATGTGTCTTCACGGAAGTAGTTACCCTCGAGCCCACGCAGACCACCCCGGGCACCAAGACCTGCACCTGTGCACTGTGCGGCTACTCTTATGAAGAAGTCATCCCCGCACTCGGCGGCCACACCGCGACCTTCATCGTTCCCGAAGGTGCAACCGCTCCCGCAGCACAGACCGGCAACTCTGTCACGATGCCCGCGGCAGTTGCAGCTCCCGCTGCATACGACGCTCACAGCTACACCTTTGTCGGTTGGGTCGGCACTACCGTTTCCGACACCACCGCTGAGCCTGAGTTCTATACCCCGAACTTCGACATCAGCCTCGACGAGGACATGGTCTTCTACGCACTGTATACCTACGAAGGCGAGGGCTCCGGCAACACCTATAAGATGGTGACTTCCGAGCCTGCAAACTGGGAAGGCAAGTACATCATTGTCAACCCCAATAAGGATCATGCAATGTCCAACACCCTGAAGAGCGGCAGCAACGAAATCAATGCTTCTGCGATCACGGTAACCGACAACAAGGTCGTCAATCCTTCCGCTGACCTGATTTGGGAACTGACGAAGAACCCGAACAACGCAAGCCAGTACAGCCTCTACAATGCGGCAGGCGATGTCTATGCCGGCATCACCGGTGCCTCCAGCACCAACGCTTCTCTGAACAGCACCGAGAACTTCTTCACCATCGAAGAGACCGGTACGGACAATGTTTACGATATTACCTCCGTTACCAACTCCGCTCGCTGCTTCTCCTACTACGGAACCAACGAAACCTTCCGTACCTATGCAAAGAGCACCAACAACACCGGTTATCTGTTCAAGCAGGCTGGTGCTCTGACCTACACCACCGACCTTGCAGCGACCTGCAAGCACACGAACACCACGACCACCACGGTCGATGCGACCTGCACCGAAGCGGGCTCCACCACCGTGACCTGTGATGACTGCGGCGAGACCGTTTCCGTGACCCCGATCGCAGCCCTCGGCCATGACTATCAGATCACTTCCTCCGATGCGACCGGCACGACCTACACCTGCTCTCGCTGCGGCGACAGCTATTTCGAGCCCGCAGAGTTTGAAGTGACCTACGTCCTGCAGCCCGGTGTCACCGTCTCCGGCAACAGCCGCAGCGGCAACGCCATCACCCTGCCGAACGCAGTCACCATCCCCGAAACCTACAATGCACATGATGATTATGAGCTTGTCGGTTGGGCGACCGCTTCCGGCTCCGATACCGAAACCAATCCTTCCACCTACGCAAAGGGCGAAGTCGTCAACATCACCGCTGACACCACCTTCTATCCGGTCTACAAGTACACCGAAAGCACCGGCGGCGGCTCCGGCGACTACGAAAAGGTCACCAGCACCTCCGATCTTGCCAACGGTCAGTACCTGATCGTCTACGAGACCGACAGTGTCGCTCTGGATGGCAGACTTACTTCTGATGCTGCATCGAATACCATCGATGTAACGATCAGCAACGGCAAGATCGCTTCCAACACCACGACCGATGCAGCAGCTGTTACCATTGATGTTTCCAACGGCTCCATCCTCGGCGGCGGCGGCAAGTACATCGGCCACTCCGGCACCAGCAACACGCTGAACTACAGCACCAGCGCACTGACGAATACCATTACCTTCGACAGTGGCAATGTTGTGTTCACGAATGGCTCCTATTCGATGCGCTTCAATAATACTTCCGGTCAGAACCGCTTCCGTTACTACAAGAGCGGTCAGCAGGCAATCCAGCTCTACAAGAAGACCGCAGGCGGTTCTTCCACCACGACCTACACCTTCGAGCTGAAGGCCCAGGGCGACAACTACACCGTCACCCTGAACCCCGAAACCCTGACGCTGTACACCGAAGCTTCCGCAAGCGTCACCGCAACGCTGTATAACAACGGTGCAGTTGCAACCGCAGAAGACATTTCCTTCTCCTCCAGCAACGATAACATCGTTCTGGTTGATGATACCGGCTATGTCCTCGCAGGCGAGACCGCAGGCACCGCTACCATTACCGTTGAAGTTCTGGCAGCAGACGGTGAAGTTTACACCGATACCTGTGCAGTCACTGTCAAGGAACAGAGCGATAACCTCACGGTCAACTACGTTGGCTCTGCAAACGGCAACGTTTACAACTGGGGCACCAGAGGCACCACCGCAACCTTCCTGACTGAGCCCGCAGCAAACTACTACACCGGCTCCTACAGCTATGACACGCTGTCCGCACTGTCCGGCAACAGCGGCACCGGCACGGACTTCTACTCCAGTACCCTCGGCACCGCGATCCACAACATGCTGGCTAGCAAGCAGAAGACCACCACAAGCTACGAAGGTACCAAGACGATGTTTGCTTACACCGACTGCGTGGAAAGCGACACCGCACATATTTCCTCTTACTATTCTGCAACGCAGCTCACCAGCTCCTGGGACAGTGCTGCAACGTGGAACCGTGAGCACACCTGGCCGAAGAGCAAGGCTCTGTCCGGCACGCAGGGTGACCAGAACGACATCATGATGCTCCGTCCGACCTCCGTCAATGAGAACGGTGACCGCGGCAACCTCGCATATGGCGAAGGCAGCGGCTACTACGATCCCAACAGCGAAGGCCAGAACCTGCACGGCGACGTCGCAAGACTGATGCTCCAGCATCTGATGCGTTGGGGCAACACCTCCAAGTTCTACGGCACCGGCGGTGTCATCGAAAGCAGAGCGATTCTGCTGAAGTGGCTCACAGAAGACCCCGTTGACACTTGGGAAATGGGCAGAAACGACGCAGTTGAACGCATCACCGGCGTCCGCAACGTCTTCGTTGACTACCCCGAACTCGCATTCATCCTCCTCGGCGCTGAGGTTCCCGCAAACTACACCACGCCTTCCAAGTCCGGTGTCGTTGCAGAAGCAACCTACTCCGCAACCAGACCTTCCGGCTACGAACCCGTGACCGAAGGTGCATCTACCAGAAGCATTGCTCCTGCTGCAGAAGTTCCCGCTACCAAGGGCACGACTCGTTCCATCTCCGCAGGCACCTTCAACGGTATTGCAATCGTCGACGGCAAGGGTGCTTCCAACGTGGCTGACGATCAGGATGCATACGGTCCCGAACACGGTGTCTATCTGGCACCCGGTCAGGGCATCGTCTTCTCCCTGGTCAGCGACAAACCCATTACTTCTCAGGATCTGCAGATCGGTGCAAAGGCCGTCAACGGCACGGCTACCGCGATCGATGTTGCTTCCATCTCCAACGGTACCGAATCCACCGGCATCAAGTATCTGCTTGAGGACAAGGCGATCGCTTCCGCGACCGAAATGTACTACGAACTCGATACCACGCAGATGGGCTGGAACGGCACGGAATCTTCCGTCCTTGTTGTTTACAACTCCGGCTCCGGTGTCCTCGACATTACCAACATCCGTTACTCCACCGTCAACGGCAACACGCTGACGCTGAACATCAATGAAGCTGAAGTCCAGAAGGCAATCAAGATGATCCAGATCGTCTATGGCGAACCCATCACCGATCCCGATCCCATTGAGCCGACCGACCTCGACCTCAACTTTGCTTCCGCAGAGCTCGTTCTCAACAGCGACATCGCGATCAACTTCAACGTTGACGAAGCTGTCATGGACAGTGCTGACGGCGTCTACGCTGTCTTCACCAAGGCTCTGTACAACGAGGAAGGCGAGATCACCGGCTACGTCGAAGAAACCGTTCGCGATGCGACCTATAACGAAGAAACCGGCAAGTACAGCTTCCGCTTCACGGGCATCAACCCCGCTGAAATGGGCAGTGCCGTCACCGCACAGCTCTTCGGTTACAGAAACGGCGAACTCATTTCCGGCAAAACCGTCAACTACAGTGTTCTGACGTATGTCAACAACATGTTTGCAAAGACGGATGATCCTGCCTTCCATACGCTGCTGGCAGACCTCGTCAAGTACGGTGATGCAGCTCAGAACTACATCAACTACAACACCGCAAACATGGCTTCTGCAGCAGTCAGTGAAGACCTGCTGGCAAACGCAACTGCAGACGCTCCTGAACTCAGCAGCTGCACCGCGATCAGCGGCAACGGCGATGTTGTGTTCACAAGTGCTTACCTGACGCTGCGTGAGAGAATCACGATCTGCTACACGATTGATGATTCTGCATTTGACGGCAACGTTGCTGATCTTGAACTCCGTATCTATGACGGTGCAAGACTGATCGGCACTGCGAAGTTCGAAGAAGTGGACGGCATGTACGTCGCTTCCTTCTCCGGCCTGAACGCACTGCAGATGCGTACCGTGCTCACCGCTGAAGTTTACGACGGTGACACCTGTGTCAGCAACACGCTCGACTACAGCATCGAATCTTATGCCGCAAGCAAGGCAGCAGGCAATAATGCACTCGCAGTCCTTGTCAACGCGATGATGAACTTCGGTATCTCCGCAGAAACTTACTTCAATAACAAGTAAGAGAAAGGAGATCACATAACGAAGTGATCACACTTCTCGCGTGCTAAAAAAACATCTGTCCGTTCCCTCATAGCAGGGAACGGACAGACAGAGAAAAAATTATAACTTTCTTAAAAAAACTCTTGCAAAACGCGAAAATGTGTGATAAAATCGTCGTGATATGAGGGTGATAAGCATGAAAAAACAATATAACAAACCCCAACTTCGTTATGAAGACTTCCGTCTGATGAACGCAGTTGCGGCGAGCTGTTTTGTTGAGGCACAGCATGAGAGCAAGGTTACTTGTTCCTGGTGGAATGAGGACTTTGGACTTCACATTTATGACACGCTGTTGGTTTCTTCCTGCGAGATCGATGAGATCGCAGTCGAAGTACCGCAGGACGTTGTCTTTCCTTCCTAACAGAAAACTTTTTATGTGGAAGCCTTCGGGCTTCCACATTGCATATCCGGAGATATTTTCCATCCGTCCGCTATTTGGGCGTAGAAAGGATGATTTTGATGTCAAAGAACGTTCGGAAGAACGACAAAAAAGCAAAGCGTGAATTTATCATCGCACTGATTTTGATTGTCGCATTGCTGGCTGCGATCGCATTTTTTGCATTCGTGCTTCCTGCATTGACTGCAAGACAGACACCGCAGCTTGCTCCCTCCATGCCATATAACGTTCCCGGCTTTACGATGCTGGAGGATGTTTCGGGAGCGGAATTTGACAACGGCCTGTCCGTTCTTTGCACGGGCAGATTTTCCGGCGTCTATTATGAAGACGGATCTGACGAACAGGTAAAAGACGTTTTGGCCATCGTCGTGTATAACGGCGGCGACTCGCTCGTTGAATACGGTAATATCGACGTATCTGTCGGCGGTAAGACTGCTTCCTTTACGTTCTCCGGTCTGCCAGCAGGCTCGGCAGTTCTTGTGCAGGAAAAGAACCGCACGACGTACGACGGTCAGAAATTCGGATCGTTTGACTGCACGGAGTATGCACGTCCGACTTCTTTGATCCTTGATTTCGGCAATGACTTTGATTTGAACGCCACAGACGGCGTGATCAATGCAGAAAACATCAGTGGCTCTGACATAACGACTGATGTTCACGTGTTCTATAAAAACTTTGAATACGGCCTGTTCCTCGGCGGTATCACATACCGTGCCACGTTTGCCGGCGGCATCAAAGCAGGCCAGGTCGGTCAGAGCCTGACGACGCATTTCTGGTATGACACCAGTGCCATTCTCTATATGTCCTATGGCAAGTGAGCGATACTATCGCATTGGCGGAATGACAGTTTGCATGTGCGGTTGGCTGCCGGAGCAGGAATCGACAGATTACCTTCCGATGTTTTCTGTCGCACCGTCTTCACCTGACGTCGTCATTTCGGTCGAAAAGGTGGCCACGCTTGAATTCCCGACAGACAAACCTGCGGAATACGAGGCTCCTTACGTTCGTAGCTTAATCATCGACGGCACCGCACACCGCTACTATCGCCGCGATATACAGCCGAGCGGCTGCGACTATGCACATTTATCCTTTGATCCTGCAACACCGCAGACGCGACGTTTGGAGCTCTGCGACCGTGGGTTCAAACTCAATGAAAAGCAGATCCTTGCCTGCATCGGCAGTGAAGAAATGTTTTTAACCTTCGGACGATCCGTCCTGCATTCTTCCTGCATTAACTATAACGGAACTGCGATTTTGTTTTCCGGCGTGTCCGGCATCGGCAAATCGACGCAGGCCGCTCTTTGGAAAACTTATGCCTCGGCAACGGTCCTCAACGGCGACAGAAACCTGATTTACAGAAAAAACGGCATAGAATACGCCTGCGGCTTGCCCTATGCCGGCACCTCGGGTATCTGCACGAACTATGAGCTGCCGATCAGAGCGATCGTCATGCTGGAGCAAAGCACTGAAAATTCGATCCGCAGACTTCAGGAAAAAGAAGCGGCAACGCGTCTTCTGGCACAGCTTCCGGTACCCAGATGGAGTGCGGTGTCGATCGGTCGTGCGATGGATGCGGCATTCCGCATCGCTTCGGATGCTCCGGTTTATGAATTAAAGTGTCTGCCGGATCAATCGGCAGTGGAATTGCTGCGAAAGACACTGACAGAGGAATAAAAACTATGGAAACCAGGATGGCACACTATCTTCATGCAAAAGGGAAGCAACTCGGTTTACCGATCAACGGTACGTTCGAGCTGACGCCCCGTTGCAACTTCAACTGCAAAATGTGCTATGTCCACCTGACCGAATCAGAGCAGAAACAGCGTGGCAAGGAATTGACAGCGGAGCAGTGGATCCGGATCGGGGAAGAAGCCAAGCAGGAAGGCACGGTTTTTCTCCTTTTGACCGGAGGCGAGCCTCTGCTTCGACCGGACTTTCCCGAAATTTTCCGCAAACTGAAAGAAAAAGGGTTCATTATCACGGTCAACTCCAACGGCCTGCTTTTAGACGGCGAACTGCGGAAAACACTCTGTGAAAATCCGCCCTCGCGTGTCAATATTTCTCTTTACGGGATTACAAACGAAACCTATGAGCAGCAGTGTGGCCTGCCGGTCTATGACCGCATTGTCAACAATATTTCCGCTCTGCGGGAAGCCGGAGTAGAAGTCAAAGTCAGCATGTCGGTCACACCGGATAATTTCCGTGACCTGCAGGCAGTCTATGACAAGGCAAAACAGCTCGGTGCACATATCCAGTCCACGCCCTATATGTTTCCGCCGATCCGGCTGCATCCGGAACTGTGCGGACAGAATTTCCGTCTTGAACCGGAAGCGGCAGGCAATCTGATCGCGGAACATGAAGCGGCGAACAGTACGGACGAACAGCTTTGTCACCGACTGGAAGCTCTTGAGAAGCACATGATTCTGACGGACGATTTTGAAGCCGATGACTGCCAGGAAATGGTAGGCGAGGGCGTTAAGTGCCGTGGCGGCGTGACAACGTTCTGGATCGACTGGGACGGTAAAATGACGCCCTGCGGACAGATGATCGAGCCCGCCGCAGACGTGTTGGAACTCGGTGTTGCAGAGGCATGGCGAAGAACGAGAGCGGCTACTGCTGCAATTCGTCTTCCCGTGGAATGTGCCTCCTGCAATCTCAAAGAGATCTGCCATCCGTGTGCCGCCATGTGCTATTGCGAAACGGGGAGCTTCAGCAAAAAACCGGAGTATGTCTGCAAGATGCGTCACGCCTATTTTACAAGGATGGCGGAGCTGTGCAGAGAAAGACTTGGAGGCGACTGAATGAAAGTTAACCTTGAATTTGTGGCACGCGAGGTCGCAGGCGAATATCTGCTGATCCCGGTCGGAAAAACCACGCTGGATCTCAATGGAATGATGACGCTCAACGAGGTCGGAGCATTTCTGTGGGAAAAACTCCCCGCTGCGGAAAATGAAGCCGCACTTGTTGATGCTGTTCTTGCAGAGTATGAAGCAGAACGCTCCGAGGTGGAGCAGGATGTTTCGGAATTCCTATCCAAACTGCGGGAACTGAAAATTATTGATTGAATAAAAAAGGACTGCAAAGCGATCGCTTTGCACACCTTTTTTGTGATAAGGAAATCAGAAAAGATAGAAAGAAAGTTTGAACTCCTCTTCCGTCAGCGGATAGAAGAAAATGTAGTTGTCATTGATATCGGTATTACGCCAGGTATAAGCGGTGAAACCGTCGCCGGTCGTGCTGGTGCTGCCGGGAACGCCGAAGTCGGTGTCCAGAGATTTCAGGATTCCGTCAACAACACCGTCAAATTCTTCATCACTGGGGACGTAGGTCAGCGTGATGACGGTTTTGTCGCCGTAGTTGATGCACTGCACCTGCTTGTAAAGAATGGTGTTATAAATCACATCATTCAGAATCAGCAATTCTTCGCCGGAACCAAGCTTCGTAGAGATGACAGTCGAAGCATCAACACCGACTGCAGCAGCGAACTGTTCAGCCGTAACGCCGGCATTCTGCAGACCGAGGAAATGGATGCCTTCAATCGGCTCATCCGTGGGCTCTTCCTGCTTCTTGCACCCTGCAAATACTGCACAAAGAGTGACAAGGCAAAGGACGATGCAAAGAAGTTTTTTCATAAGATATCCTCCAACAGTTTGATTTTATGCAACCTATGATACAGAAACTGTGCACACAGTCCGGTAAACAGACCGGCTGTCATGCCGCACAGCAGCAAGATAGGCAGATATACAATGATTGCGGGTGTCTGCGTAATCACCATGGCGGCACCGATCTGACCGATATTGTGCAGTGCACCGCCAAGCACCCCTGCGATCCAGAGCTGTGAGTTGCTCAAAACCGGACGGAGCAGACAAAGCACGGACAGACTCAAAAGACCGCCGCAAAGGGAATAGACGAGTCCGCCCAATTGCCCGGTGATCAGTGCTCCGAGGGAAATACGCAAAAGCAGCACCGCAAATGCGGCACGCCGTCCGTGCAGGAACAAAATGCACACGGAAATAATGTTGCTCAATCCGAGCTTTACGCCGGGCAGGGGAACGGGAAGCGGGATCAGTGCTTCCAGTAAAAACATGATCAGAGAAACGGCTGTCATGATTGCGAGGAACGTCAGCTTCTTGACCTTCATCGCGATCACCTCCCGATCGATGCAGGAGGATCGCCTAACGCATGCAGCTTCTGCCCCACGTCGGACTTTTGCAGATACAGATACAGCGGGATGCCGAGCAGCACCATCACGGCGGCTTCGCCGGCGGCAACGCTCAGTGCATTGACCGCAAATGCAGACCAGAATGCACCGCCGTCAACAAAAAATGCGATCTCTGCACCGACGATCAGTGCGTTAAAAAGGACCGTCGGCAACGGTACGAGCCATGCCCGCTTGATCTTTGAAGTCACAAGGCAGGCGAGCAGGGTTGCCAGTGCACCGAACAGGATGTCGAAGGCACCGACGGAAGAAAGTACGTTCGCACCGATACAGCCGATCACCATTCCGAAGATGGCAGTCGGGGAAAAGCAGCAGAGCACGGTCAGTGCTTCTGCGATCCGAAACTGAATGGCACCGTAGGAGAACGGAGCACAAAGAATCGTGATTGCGGCATAGAGTGCCGCAACAATACCGGCAAACGCGATCTGCCGCGGAGAAAACCGCCTCATACGCACCCCTTCTCACAACGTATTTTATCCCATATATTTTAAGTGAAAAAAGGGGATTCGTCAAGGAAAACCTTTGCATCCGTCGGTTTTTATGCTATGATAAAAGAAAGGGAGGCGGGGCAATGTATTACCGCACGGCAAGCGGATTCTTTCGCGAACGCTTTGGCTGTAAAGTCTATAAACTGGCACTCTCCGGCGGCATGACCTGCCCCAACCGTGACGGAACGATCGGTACCCGCGGCTGTATCTTCTGCCTGAATGGCAGCGGAGACTTTGCCGAAAAAATGCAGAATTCTGTTGCAGAGCAGATCGAACGTGCCGTACAGCGTGTTTCTTTTAAAATAAAAAACGGTAAGTTCATTGCCTATTTCCAAAGCTTTACCAACACCTATGCACCGCCGGCAAAACTGCGTACACTCTTTTCGGAAGCTCTTGCACCGGAAGAAATCGTAGCACTGTCAGTCGGGACGCGGCCGGATTGCCTTCCGAA
Source organism: Faecousia sp. (assembly GCA_045639485.1). Classification (GTDB taxonomy): domain Bacteria; phylum Bacillota; class Clostridia; order Oscillospirales; family Oscillospiraceae; genus JAFRPC01. The sequence continues at coordinate 28,797 of JAZUDF010000135.1, forward strand.
CGATGTAATATCCGTTCTTTCCGAACTCAACCGGAAGAAGCCCGTTATGGTTGAACTCGGCCTGCAGACCATCCATCCGCAGACTGCCTCGTTCATCCGCCGCGGCTATGATCTGCCGGTGTATGACGATGCTGTCAGACGGCTGAAAGCGGCAGGACTGGAAGTCATCACGCACATGATCATCGGGCTTCCGGGAGAAACGCCGGAAATGATCGAGCAAACGGCACGGTATATCGGCCGCAGCGGAGCAGACGGCATCAAACTGCAGCTGCTTCATATTCTGGATGGCACTGACCTTGCAGATGCCTGGCGGGCGGGACAAGTTTCCGTCCTTGACATAGAGGAATATCTTGAAGTATTGGGGCGGTGTGTGGAAGCACTGCCGCCTGAAACGGTCATCCACCGGCTGACGGGCGACGGAGCAAAGCAACATCTGCTCGCACCGATGTGGAGTGCCGACAAAAAAGCGGTGCTTGCCGCCGTCAACCGTTATTTTACAGAAAACGATATCACGCAGGGCAGAACCTGCAGCAGGGAGTAAACTATGTATTTTGACTCTCATTCCCATATGGACTCCTCCTGCTTTGAAGCAGAACGCGATGAACTGATCCGAGGCTTTGCAGACAAAGGTGTGGAGGGTTTTGTCAATATCGGCTGCGATGCGGACAGCTCCCGCCGCAGTGTCGCACTTGCCGAGAACTATCCGTTTGTCTGGGCAGCGATCGGCAGCCATCCGGACGATGCCGACCATGTGGACGATGCTCTGATCGAAACCTATCGAACGCTTGCAGAACACGAAAAAGTAGTCGCGATCGGAGAAATCGGTCTGGATTACCACTACGAAGATCCTCCCCGCGACGTTCAGAAAGCAGCCTTTGAAAAACAGCTGCAGCTGGCACGCGAGGTCGGACTGCCTGTTATCGTCCATGAGCGGGAAGCCCACGGTGATGCCATGGAGATCCTTGACCGCTATCCCGACGTGACCGGTGTTTTCCATTGCTATTCCGGTTCGCTGGAGATGGCAAAGGAGCTTGTCAGACGCGGCTGGTACATCGGCTTCACCGGTGTTGTCACGTTTAAAAACGCGAGAAAGGCAGTTGAAGTTGTAAAATGGCTGCCGCTTGACCGCATCCTGATCGAAACAGACTGCCCCTACATGGCACCGGAGCCGTACCGTGGCAGAAGAAATGACACAGGATTTGTCCCATTGGTCGGTAAAGCGATCGCCGCACATCGGGAAGAGCCGGAGGACCTCATTATGCAGGCCACGACCGCCAACGCTAAACGCCTGTTTCGTATTCCGTAATTCTGCACGTTTTCCGCAACACAACGTCTGGCGGGGC
>JAZUDF010000136.1:0-10409 GCA_045639485.1 Faecousia sp.
CAGAGCGCCGCTTCGATCACGCTGTCGGCATGGGAAACGGTGATAAAGTTCAGTGCCCTGCGCACGGTCTGGTCGATCTCTGCCAGATCCTTTTCGTTGTCCTTGGGGATGATGACCGTTTTGATGCCGCGACGCAGTGCCGCCATGGTCTTTTCCCGCAGACCGCCGATCGGCAGCACGCGGCCACGGATGGAAATTTCACCCGTCATGGCAAGATCGCGGCGAACCGTCGCACCGGTCAGTGCCGAGACGATGGCCGTGCAGGCGGTGATGCCCGCAGACGGGCCGTCCTTGGGGATGGCCCCTTCGGGGAAGTGAACGTGAATGTCCTTGGTTTTATAGAAGTCGGCGGGAATGCCGAAGCTGTCTGCACGGGAGCGGATATAGGTCAAAGCCGCGTGGACGGATTCTTTCATCACGTCGCCGAGATTGCCCGTGAGTTCCAGCTTGCCGGTGCCGTCGACCACACCGCATTCGACCTCCAGCATCTCGCCGCCGACGGACGTCCAGGCAAGTCCGTTCACGATGCCGACGGGATCTTCGTCCGCCAGCTTATCGGGCAGCATCTTCCGCACACCGAGGAAATCCTCCAAATTCGCGGAGGTGACGGTGACGCGTTTGGGAGCGTTTTGGGCGGTGAGAAGCATCGCCGTTCTGCGGCAGAGTCTGCCGAGCTCCCGCTCTAAATTACGCACGCCGGATTCTCTCGTGTAGCAGGCGATGATCTCCCGCAGAGTGCTGTCCGGCACACGGAGCTGCGTCTTTTTCAGGCCGTGGCGGGCAAGCTGCTTCGGCAGCAGATGGTTTTTGGCGATCATCACCTTTTCCTCGTCCGTATAAGAGCCGAGTTCGATGACCTCCATGCGGTCGAGCAGTGCCTTGGGGATGGTCTCGGTGGTGTTTGCCGTGGTGATGAACATGCAGTGGCTGAGATCAAACGGCAGCTCTAAAAAGTTGTCGCGGAAGGAAGCGTTCTGCTCGCTGTCGAGCACCTCTAACAGGGCGGCGGAAGGATCGCCGCGATAGTCGCTGCCGAGTTTGTCGATCTCGTCAAACAGAAGCAGTGCGTTTTTCGATTTTGCCTGCGTGAGTGCAGTGAGGATGCGTCCGGGCATGGCACCGACGTAGGTTTTGCGGTGGCCGCGAATTTCGGCTTCATCATGCACACCGCCGAGGGCGATGCGTGCAAGTCTGCGGTTGAGGCATCTTGCGACACTCATGGCGATTGAGGTCTTGCCGACACCCGGAGGGCCGACAAGGCACAAAATCTGTCCGTGCATCTCGGGTGCTAATTTCCGTACCGCGATGAACTCCAAAATACGCTCCTTTACCTTTTGCAGGCCGAAGTGATCGGCATCGAGCATTTTTCTTGCCGCTTCAACGTCTGCCCGCTCTTTGGTCTCGGTGTTCCACGGAAGCTCGAGCACCACGTCGAGATAGTTGCGGATGACGGAGGCCTCCACGGAGCCGAACGGCTGCTTGCGGAGTTTCGCGACCTCTTTGAGCACCTTTTCTTCCGTTTCGGCGGAAAGGTGCAGCTCGCGTACCTGCTCTTCATAACGGTCAAATTCTTCCTCGTCACTCTCGCCGAGTTCTCCGTGGATGACCTTGAGCTGTTCCCGCAGGAAATAATCACGCTGTCCCTTGTTCAGGCTGTCCTGCGTTTTGTCCTGCATCTCGTTTTCCAGACGCACGACCTCCAGCTCGTTCTGCACGTAGCGGTTACAGAGAAGAAGCCGTTTGGCAGGATCCTCTTCCGTGAGAAGCTCCATCTTTTTGTCATAATCAAACGTTGCCGCCTGTGCGATGATGTCGGAGATGGCACCGGGATCGTGCGAGGCGAGCAGCTGCAGCATTTCATCGCCCATCGGACGCTGCAGAAGATCCATCAGCTCTTCAAAATTCTGATAGGCGATGCGGATGGCTGCCTCGATCCGCGGCGTGAGCTTCGCCGGGCGTTCCTCAAAATAGCAGATGCGGGCAGACAGATAGGGATCGGTACGCACCACGGTGTCGACCGTGGCACGGCGTTCGCCTTCGACCAAGACGCGTGCGTTTTCGCCCGGAAGGCGGAGCACCTGCCGGATCTTTGCCACAACGCCCATTTCATAGAGGTCGTCAAAGCCGGGGTTGTCCACCCGGATGTCCCGCTGCGTGACAAGGAACACCCGCTGATTGGTGTTCATGGCACGGTCGAGTGCCTTGACTGACTTCTCCCGTCCCACGTCGAAATGCGTGGTGGCACCGGGAAACAGCGTCAGCCCACGCAGGGCGATGACCGGAAGGCGTTCGTATAATTCGTCCATTCGTAGTTCCTTTCCTATGGCGAAAGGGGGCAAAAATGTTTGCCCCCTTTTTGCGTGTTCTGTTATTGTCCGGCCGCTTCCGTCAGCTTGCGGTCTGCTTTGCCGCGGGTGATCTCGGGCTTGCCGCCGTTGACCGCGTCCTCGGTGATGCGGACTGCCGTGATCTTTTTGTCGGACGGAATTTCGTACATGATATCGGTCAGGACGCCCTCCATGACGGCACGCAGACCTCTCGCACCGATCTTCCGCTCGATGGCCTTCTTTGCGATCGCCTGCAGTGCGGCATCGTCAAAGGTCAGATCAACGTGGTCAAAGGAGAACAGTTTTTTGTACTGTTTGCAAAGTGCGTTCTTCGGCTCTGTGAGGATCCTCACAAGGTCGTCCTCGGAAAGACCGTTCAGGCTCGTGATGACGGGCAGTCTGCCGACCAGTTCCGGAATGATGCCGAATTTCAGCAGGTCATGGGGCTGCACCTGCGAGAAAAGCTGACCGACATCGCGGTCGTTCTTGCTGCGGATATCGGAGCCGAAGCCAACGGCACTGCGGTCGACACGCTTTTCGATGATCTTGTCGAGACCGTCGAAGGCACCGCCGCAGATGAAGAGGATCTTGGAGGTGTCGATCTGGATGAACTCCTGCTGCGGGTGCTTTCTGCCGCCCTGCGGGGGTACATTGGCGACCGTGCCTTCCACGATCTTCAGCAGTGCCTGCTGCACGCCTTCACCGGAAACGTCGCGGGTGATGGAGGTGTTCTCGCTCTTGCGGGCGATCTTATCCATCTCGTCGATGTAGATGATGCCGCGTTCGGCAAGCTCCACGTCAAAGTCGGCTGCCTGCAGAAGTCGCAGCAGGATGTTTTCCACGTCCTCGCCGACGTAGCCGGCTTCGGTCAGCGTGGTCGCATCCGCGATGGCAAAGGGAACGTCGAGGATCTTCGCCAGTGTCTGGGCAAAGAGCGTCTTGCCGGAGCCGGTGGGGCCGATGAGCAGGATGTTGCTCTTCTGCAGCTCCACCTCGGCATCCTCGGCATAGCAGATGCGTTTGTAGTGGTTGTATACAGCAACGGAGAGAGCGACCTTCGCCGCATCCTGTCCGATGATGTAGTTGTCCATGTATTCTTTGATCTGCTTCGGCGTGGGGAGGTCTTCCATCTCCTGAAATTCCGGCTCACGGGAGGCATACAGGTCCTCTTTCAGCAGAGTGTTGCACAGTTCGACACACTCGTTGCAGATATAAGCGTCGGAGCCCGACATGATGCGTTTGACCTGCCCCTGCCGCTTGCCGCAGAAGGAACAGCGGACTTCTCTGTCTTCTGTTGCCATGTGCTTCTCCCCTTTCAGGAATCTTATCTTTGATAGATGACCTTATCGATGAGGCCGTATTCTTTTGCTTCCTCGGCGGTCATGAAATGGTCGCGTTCGCAGTCTGCCAGCACCTGCTCGAACGGCTTGTCGCAGTTCTTTGCAAGGATTTCGGACAGTTTGCGTTTCATATCGGCGATACGCTGTGCCTGAATCTGGATGTCGGTCGCCTGTCCCTGGGCACCGCCGGAGGGCTGGTGAATCATGATTTCGGCGTTGGGCAGTGCGATACGCTTGCCCTTGGTGCCTGCGGAAAGCAGGAATGCACCCATGGAGGCCGCCATGCCGACGCAGATGGTGGAGACGTCGCACTTGATGTACTGCATGGTGTCATAAATCGCCATGCCGGAGGTGATGACGCCGCCGGGGCTGTTGATATAGAACTGGATGTCCTTATCGGGATCCTGTGCTTCGAGGTACAGCATCTGGGCAATGACCAGCGATGCCGTGGTGTCATTGACCTCCTCGGACAGGAAAATAATGCGGTCATTCAGCAGGCGGGAGAAAATATCATAAGAACGCTCACCGCGGCTGGTCTGTTCTACTACGTAAGGTACCAAACTCATCGTGCATACTCCTTTCTCATACTGCGTAACAATTCTAACCGAATGGAGTTGGGATTATTCCAACTTTCGCAATTCCGAATTTTCGGGACGGGGAACCCGTCCCCTACGGCTCTGACCACTGGCCACTGACCACTGAATTATGGTCTTATTCCTCGGGCTTTGCTTCCTCTGCGGGTACTTCTTCAGCCTTCGGAGCTGCCTTCTTGGTGGTTCTCTTGCGGGCGGGCTTCTTTTCCTCGGGCTTTGCTTCCTCGACGGGAGCCACTGCCACAGCGGTAGAAGCGATCAGTTCGCTTGCCTTGCGGACGGCGATGTCGCCCTTCATGTCTTCGTCGGAGATCATGGACTTGACCTTTTCCACGTCCATCTGATAGGTCTCGGCGAGTTTTTCATATTCGGCTGCGAGTTCTTCATCGGAAACTTCGATCTTCTCTGCGTCGACAACGGCGTTGAGCATCAGTTCCACGCGAAGCTGTGCTTCGGCATTGGGGCGGATGCTGGACTTAAAGCCGCTTAAGTCACCGCCGAACATCTGTGCGTACTGCTCGAGGGATGCACCCTGCATACGCAGCTGATAGTCGAAGCGTTCCATTTCCTTTTCGACCTGCTCGTCGATCATGCATTCGGGGATGTCGGCAGTCATGTTCTTGCCTGCCTGCTCCAGTGCTGCATTTTCAAATGCCTTCTGAATGCCGTCTTCCTTTTCCTTCAGCATGGTGGCACGGATGTCCGCACGCAGCTCGTCCATGGTGTCAAAGCCGATATCCTTTGCGAACTCGTCGTCCTTTGCGGGGACTGCGGTTTCCTTGACTTCGTGCACCTTGACCTTGAAGGTGGCTGCCTTGCCGGCAAGCTCTGCATGATAGTCTTCGGGGAAGGTCACGTCGATGTCCTTCTCGTCGCCGGCTGCCATGCCGATGACCTGCTCTCCAAAGCCGGGGATGAAGGTGTGGCTGCCGAGCTTGAGGTCGTAGTTTTCGCCCTTGCCGCCTTCAAATGCAACGCCGTCAACAAAGCCTTCAAAGTCGATCACTGCGGTGTCGCCTTCTGCGGCTGCACGGTCAACGGTGGAAATTCTTGCTGCGTCGTTGGCTCTGCGGTCGATCTCGGTTTCGATCTCTTCGTCGGAGACTTCTGCGGTTGCCTTGGGAATTTCCAGTCCCTTGTAATCGCCGAGGGTGATCTCGGGATACAGTGCGGACTCGATGGTGAGCTCGACGGACTTGTCGTCATTGAACTTCACGTCGGAGACGGAGGGCTGACCGACAGCCTTCCAGCCCTGATCGAGGACTGCTTCTTTATAGACGTCAGGGAAGATCTCGTTGAGGCCGTCTTCGTAGAAGATGTCGGCACCGTACATGGCTTCGATCATCTTGCGGGGTGCCTTGCCCTTGCGGAAGCCGGGGATGGCAATGTTCTTGCGGGCCTTGGCGAATGCCTTGGTGATGCCCTCTTCGAGCTTTGCCGCATCGATCTCGACAACGATCTTCACATTGTTGTTTTCTTTGGTTGCGTTTTTAACGTTCATGGTGTTCCTCCTACACGGTAAAGAGGCATTTTGCCGTTCTTCACCTATTTAATTCAATATATTCTAGCAGATTTTCCGCACACTTACAAGTGTTATTTTCCTCTTTGACGGCTTATTTCAGCCTGATCGGACAAAAGTTCGTATAATCCGCTGCCGCCAGACGGTAGTCGATGCCGTCATGCAGACCGGTGAGTGCCAGCTTGTGGCTGTCCGAGTGCAGGTGGCCGTAGATGCACTGCCGCACGCCGTAGGCCTTCATCAGTTCGACGATCTGCTCGCAGTAGTAGCCGCGGTAGATGGGCGGGTAGTGCAGAAAGCAAATCTTTTCCTTGTCCCCTGCCGCCTTGAGCGAGGTCTCCAGCCGCATCAGTTCGCGGTTGAACACCTTTTCGTCGTGCTCGCCGTGCCTGTCCTCCTCAAAGAACCAGCCTCTTGTACCGCACAGAGCAACGCCCTCGTAGTCAAAGCAGTTGTTGTGCAGCACAAACAGATTTTCAAAGCCGTTTTCGGCACAGAATTTATTGAATTTTGCGGCGGTCGTCCACCAGTAGTCGTGGTTGCCCTTTAAGATGATCTTCCGCCCGGGAATGGCGGAGATGAAGGCAAAATCCTCGCGTGCGGACTCAAAATCCATCGCCCACGAAAGATCGCCGAGCAAAACGGTGGTGTCCTCGGGCTGAATGACAGACAGTCCCTCGCGGAGTTTGTCCACGTAGCCGGCCCAAAGAGAGCCGAAGACGTCCATCGGCTTGTTTGCACCGAAGGAAAGGTGCAGGTCGCCGAGTGCGTATAGTGACATAGTTTGTACCTCTTGAAATGAAAAAAGGTAATTACGGATTCGGAATCATGCTATTGACCGTCGGTACGGTCGGCGAAAGTACGGTGCAAAACCGAAAGGGACAGATTGCCGCGGCTGCTGCACAGCCTCGCAATGACACCACCTCATCCGTCAGCCTGCGGCTGCCACCTTCCCCTCAAGGGGAAGGCTTGCGACAGTGCTGCCTATTCAGCGGATAAATGTTGCAAAACAAAGCGGACGGCGTTGTTGTTGAAAATGTTGAGGACGAGGGTTTCGTCAAGGCCGCCGTCAACAAGGTATTTTGCAAGGTCGTTGAGGCTCGTGATGTCGAAGAAGCCCTCCGGCAGCACGTCGCAGCCGTCAAGATCGCCGCCGAGGCACAGATGGTGCTGCCCGCCAAGCTCCAGAATGTGGTCGATATGGCGGCGGACGTCGTCGAAGCCCGCTTTGCCGCTTGCATTCAAAAACGGGGCGTAGAGATTGAGTCCCACCACGCCGTCGAGATTGCAGATGACCTTGATCTGCTCGTCGGTCAGGTTGCGGGGATGGTCACACACCGCACGGCAGTTGGAATGCGTGGCGATGAGCGGCCCCTGCGAGATGGTGACTAAGTCCCAAAACGCCTTGTCGGACAGATGGCTGACGTCGATCAGGAAGCCGAGGCTCTGTGCCTTTTTGACAAAGGCTTTGCCCTTGGCAGTCAAGCCTTCGCCCGTGTGGCAGGAGCCGGCGAGTGCGTTTGCACTGTTCCACGTGAGGTTGAGGACGGTGAAGCCGAACTCTTTGAGTTCTTCGAGCCTTCCCTCGTCGCAGCCGATGCCCTCGGCACCCTCTAACGACAGAAACGCCGCACATTTTTGCTGTTTGTTCGCCCGCATTAAGTCCTGTGCGGTGCGGCAGACGGTGATGCGGTCGGGGTACTTTGCCAGTTTGATCGAAAAATCTGCGAGCATCTGCTCGAGCATCGGTTCCGGTGCGGGCAGACCGTAGGTGCCTCCCTCCGCACCGTAGGTGCAGAAGGCAAAAAACTGGTGGTGGTGCATCAGAGTCGATGCACGTGCAAGGTCGATATGGCAGGAGTTTGCCAGCAGATCCTCCCCGCGTTTCCACAGCTCAAACGCCGTGTCACAGTGCAGGTCGAAGACCGGGAAGCGTTCCATCATTGAAAAGCGTCCTCCATGTGCGTGATTTTCGGGTTTTTCGTGTCCGTACCCTGCGGTGCATAGATCTCCACCACGTCAAAACGCGGCTGAAGCTCCGTTTCATGCGTGGCAAGGTAGATCTCCGCCGTGGTGCGGATGCGGTTTTGCTTGCGTTCGTCAACAAAATCCGACGCTTTGGCAAAGGCATCCGACTTTCGCAGCTTGACCTCAACAAAAACAAGATACTGTTTATTCTGAACGATGAGGTCGATCTCGCCGTATCGGCAAGTGTAATTGCACGCGACGAGCGTGAATTTTTTCTTCTCCAGATAGGCCGCCGCCAGTGCTTCGCCCCAACGGCCGGTGAGTTTTCTATCCTTCTCCATAGAACTTTTTGAGGAAGGTCCTGCGGTGGATTTCGCTCGGGCCTTTTTCGGTCAGGGCTGCATAGTGTGCCTTGGTGCCGTAGCCCTTATGGATGGCAAAGCCGTAGCCGGGATATTCTTTGTCCACGTCCTCCATGAAGCGGTCTCTTGTGACCTTGGCAAGAATGGAGGCTGCCGCGACGTTGGCACATTTCGCGTCGCCCTTGACGACGGTCAGCGTCGGGATGCCGAGGGAAGGGTCGCGGTTGCCGTCGACCAGAACGAAATCGGGCTTTACGGAAAGCTGTTCCACCGCTCCACGCATCGCCTGATAGGTCGCCTGCAGGATGTTGATGTCGTCAATGACCTTTTCATCCACCATGCACACTGCCCACGCGACTGCCTGCTCCGTAATGATATCATACAGGATGCGACGTTTTTGGTCCGTCAGCTTTTTGGAGTCGTTGAGCCCTTCAATTTTTAAATTGCGGGGCAGAATGCACGCTCCTGCACACACCGGACCTGCCAGCGGGCCTCTGCCCGCCTCGTCCACGCCGCAGACCAGCGTATAGCCTTTTTCGTAGTATTCATTTTCGATTTGCCAAAGTTCGTCCATCTTCTACTCCGTCGGGGTTTCCAGCGTGAAACGCCCTAATTTATTGTTGCGGTATTCTTCAAGCAGCACCTTTGCCATGCGTTCGGTGTCGATCTCGCCGCGTGCAAGCAAAAAGCCGCGTTTGCGGCCTGCGGCTTCGAGCACTTCGTAGCCGGCGGCATTGGGATCGAGGTTTTCGATCTTATAGCGATCGCACATCGCCTGCGGATAGTGCTGCCACAAAAGCTCCGCCAGATGGCAGGCAAGCGTTTCGATATCCAGAATATCGTCCTTGACCGCACCCGTGTAGGCAAGACGCATGCCGACCTCGGGATCGTCAAATTTCGGCCACAGAATGCCGGGAGTGTCAAGAAGCAGCAGTCCCTGATCGACCGTCACCCACTGGGCACCGCGTGTCACACCGGGACGGTTTTCCGCCTTCGCACCCTTGCGGCCCGCCACCTGATTGATGAAGGTGGACTTGCCGACGTTCGGGATGCCGACGATCATGCATTTTAAAGGTCTGCCGACCTGCCCTTTTTCGGCGTAGCGTCGCAGTTTTTCCGCGAGCAGCTTTTTGAGGGCGGGAGAAAAATCGGTGATGCCCTTGCGGCTCTTGCAGTCCGTCTGGATGACGGCGAGCCCTTGGGCTTTGAAATGCTCCGCCCACGCCTTCGTCATGGCGGGATCCGCCATGTCGATGCGGTTTAAGATGACCATACGGGGTTTCGTGCCGCAGATGTCCGGGATGTCCGGGTTGCGGGACGAGATCGGGATGCGTGCGTCGATGATCTCACAGACAGCATCCACCATTTTGAGGTCTTCCTCCATGCGGCGTCGGGTTTTGGTCATGTGCCCCGGATACCACTGGATGTTCATGCCCTCCGCCATCAGCCGATCCCGCCGAAGCGGCTCCAGTCCGTTTCATTGTCCTGCCAGGCATCCGAGCCGGGCAGCACGTTGAGGATCGCCTTGCCGACGATGTATCTGCCGTCGATCATGCCGATCTGTGCGTAGCGGCTGTCCGTGGAGTTGTTGCGGTTGTCGCCCATGCAGAAATAGCAGCCTTCGGGGACAACGGCGGGCAACTGTGTGGAGGCATAGCCGTTGCTCATCGGCTCGCGGATGTAGGGCTCGTCAAGCACGACACCGTCAACGACGACCTTCCACACGCCCGGCTCGACCTCCTGCAGATCGACCGTCTGACCTTCCGTGGCGATCACACGCTTGACGATGGGCTTGCCCTCTTCAAACGTCGGGATGCAGGCGACAACAACGTCGTCCTTTTCATAGTTGTTTTTCAGGACATTGCTGCAAAGGGCAAGATAGTCGCCGCGGTTGCCCGCCCATTCCTCGCCACCCACCAGCGTGGGGTACATGGAGCTGCCGGACACGCCGACCAGACGCACGGCGAAGGTGAAGATCAGGGTGATGGCGGCTAAAATGTAGACAAGGTCGTGCACCAGTGTCCACAAGGACGCGGCAAAGCCCTGCGGTTCTTCGTGTTTGGTTCTTTCTTTTTTCATATCGATCCATCCTTTTTGCCGCGGAGGTGCCGCAGCGGAGTCATAGTTCTCTAAATTAATATTATATACGATTTTGCGGGAAAAGGAAAGTCCTTTTTCAGTCGTGTGTCAAGGACACGAAAAAGGAATTTGTCGCATTGAAAACGTGTGATTTCATTGAAGCGGTTTCAATCAATGGGATACCGCCGGATGCCGTACCTACCCGCTTTTTTAAGGAATCA
>JAZUDF010000137.1:0-9384 GCA_045639485.1 Faecousia sp.
AGACCTCCGCACCTGCCGCCGCAGCCGCGATGGTCGCACCGCCGGTATAGGCAACGAGGTTCAGAACGCGACTGGGACGGTTTGCCCTGCGGACAGTCTCCATGATGAAGTCCCAGTTGGCCGCCTGCTCGGGGAACACGCCGGTGTGCTTGAAGTTCATCGGCTTGATGCAGAAGGTCAGTTCCTTATAGGAGATACGCCAATCGGCGGGCAGATGATGCTCCGACCACTTGCCGCCGCCGGACTGCGAACGGAAATACTTGGCGTCGTACTGCTTCCAACGCTTGTCCGTTTTCGGTGTGAACCAGATGACCTGCGGATCCGGCCGCACGAGGATATACTTGCCCCAACGTTCCAGTTTTTCACCGTCGGAGGTGTCGAGCACCTCATAGTCCTTCCATCCGTCACTGATCCACATGGTTTCTATGCTCCTTGTTTACTCGAAATAAAGTCTTTGAATGATGCGTGCGGCAAGCACGGGAATGATGGGCTTGTGTGCGTTTTCCGCATCCGGCGGATCGGTCGGATCCGGATCGGTCGGATCCGTGGGCTCCGGCGGTGTCGGATCGTCGGGTTTGTTCCGTGCCTCGTCCATTACGCGGTGCAGCTCTTCCACCGCCGCCGCGGTATGCACCGGGCATCCTTCCAGTTCGGCATCTTCCAATGCCTGCTCCTGCTGCTCTTCCGGCGTGGCAAGGTGCCCCTCCTCATTTTCCATGATCACGATGTTCAGTTCCATTTTTTCGATCAGGTTGGGCGTCGTTGCGGGAGACAGCACGATCTTGCCGGAGGCAAGGTACGAGATAAATTCCGTGGAGTGTGTGATCTCGAAGAATTCGCGGCAGTAGTCCGTTGCAACGTAGACCTCGGTGTCGTCACTCTTCGGATGGCACAGATCCACCTCGATCGTTTCGTGGTAGTTGCACGTTTCGGTCGGGACGTCGGATTTGAACAGGCGGATGCTTGTCGTATGCTCGCACTTTTCGCCGGGCAGGAGTCCTGTCTGTGCACAGACCGTTGTCCAGACGAGTGCCTCATCCGTCGGTGCTGCGAAGTCCTGATACGGGATATCCTCATGCAGTCGGAGCATGACCTCTTTCCAGAGCACGCACGCCGGGTTGGCACCGCTCTTGAGATGGATCTCCTCCGGTGTATCGTAGCCGCACCAGACCGATGCGGTATAGTTCGGGGTGTAGCCGGTGAACCAGCGATCCTGGTTGCTGGAGGAAGTACCGGTCTTGCCTGCGGCTGCCGTGTTTCTCATATAGGCCGCCGTGCCGGTGCCGCTGCGGACTGCGTCCTGCAGCATATAGGTCAGGTACCACGCAGAATGCTCGCTCATGGCCCGGTGGCTTTCCTGCGTGTTGTCCAAAATCACCTTGCCGTCGGAGTCAACGACCTTCGTGTAGGTGCGGGCTTCACGGTAGATGCCGCCGTTCGGGAAGGTGGCGAAGGCTGTTGCCATCTCGCGGACGGTCACGCCGTAGGTGAGCTGTCCGAGTGCAAGCGGTGCATAGTCGATATCGGAGAATGTCGTGCCGTTGTGCTCTTCGTGCTCGATGAGGCTGTGCATGCCGAGCTGCTGCGTTGCAAACTCATAGCTTCTTTGCGGTGTGAGCCGCATCAGCACCCTGACCGACACGGTGTTGAGGGATCTGGTCAGGCCATCGTGCACTGTCAGCCAGCCGCTGTAGGAACGGCTGTCATTGAGCGGCCAGTCACGTCCATTGATCTGCATGGCGGGAGAGTCTTCGATCGCCGTGGCAGGCGTGATGATGCCGGCATCCAGTGCAGGACCGTAGACCGTGACGGGCTTGATGGAAGAACCCGTGGGACGGACGGACTGCGTGGCACGGTTGAGCGTCAGAGAGCCGGTCTTTTCACCGACACCGCCCGCCATGGCAACGATGTCACCCGTGGTGTTGTCGATGACCACGATGCCGGACTGCAGCTGCTGCTCGGAATAGGTGCCGGGGATATTGTTGATGTCGCCGTACACCTCGTCGACCGCTGCCTGTGCATCGAGGTCGAGGGTGCAGTAGATGATGAAGCCGCCCGTCGTGACGAGCTGACTTGCCACCTCGTAGGTGTAGCCGTACTGTGCCATCAGGTCGCTCGTGACGTCGCGGATGACCTGATCTTCAAAGTAGGTGTAATAGTTGTGTTCGTGCACCACTTCGCCGAGGTCGGTGCCGCAGGCGGGGCAGAGATAACGCTCGGTATCCTCGTCGACCTGCGTGATAAAGGCGTCCTCATCGTCGGTGAAATGACAGTTCGTACAGGTCATGTTCTTCTGGCCGGAGGAGTTTTTGAACACGAGCTCCTGGGCGGCGGCACGCTCGTATTCGTCCTTCGTCAGCATGCCCTGATTGTACATCTCGGACAGGATGATCTGTGTACGCGTTTCGTTGGCCACCGGGTGCAGATAGGGATCGTACATATAGGGGTTATTGGTGATGCCCATGATGCAGGCACATTCCTTGGTCGTCAGCTCGCTCAGGTCCTTGCCGAAGTAGACGCTTGCCGCACTCTTGACACCGTAGGCACCTTCGCCCAGATAGATGACGTTGAGATACCACTCCAGGATCTCCCACTTTTCGTGGTGCTTTTCAAGATCCAGTGCGGTGAAGATCTCCGTGAGTTTTCTGCGGACGGTCACTTCGTTTCTGCCCGTCAGGTTTTTGATGAGCTGCTGGGTGATGGTGGAGCCGCCGAAGGTGTCGCCGCCGATGAACATCTGCACACTCGCACCGAGCGTACGCTTCCAGTCGACACCGTCGTGCTCCCAGAACCGCTTGTCCTCAATGGCGACCACGGCGTTGATCATGTCCTGCGGGATCTCGTTATACTCTACAAGGACACGGTTTTCCAGTGCAGCCAGCTGACGCAGTTCCACGTACTGGCCGGTTTTTTTGTCGTAGACGTAGATGAACGAAGACTGGTTCAGCTTCTGCGTGCCCAGCGAGTAGTTGGCGTTGGGAATGATGTCGGTGTTGACGTAGTCTACCGCCCGCTTGTAAAGAAGGACGGAGGTCACGCTGCCTGCAAGGATCAGCGTCGCGAGAAACACCGCGATGACGCTCGTCAGGATATAGAGTGCATGGGACAGTTTGCCCGTCGGAGTCCGCTGAGAGGGATCCGGCACACGTTTTTTAACGGCTTTTTTCTGTTTGTCCATGAAAAATCTCCCTATTTTCGCATTGTAAATACATATTAAAAATATTATATCATACCTTGTCAATCATATGATAGTATTTCTGATCGAAAAACAGCACATTTTTCCGCTTCGGAAACACCGTGACGCTTTTGCCCGCCGATCGCGGCGGCTCGATGCCGTCAATGCACAGTTTTCACAAATATTCTGCTCTGATTTTGCACATATTACCATAGCCCTTTTTCCCTCTTTCTACTTGATTTTTCCTGCGGGTGCATTGTACAATAACGACATAAAATACGAACGGAGGTTCCCGATTATGAGTCAGCAATTCGGCGACGATTTTATCACCATCACAGATGAAGACGGTCAGGAATATGAACTGGAGGTCCTCGCCACCGTGGAATACAACGGTGCGGAATATCTCGGTGTCTGTCCTGCAGACGACGAAAGTGACGATGCGGATCTGGAGGTCAGCATCCTGAGAGTCGAAGAAGAGGACGGAGAAGAGATCCTCTGTGCCGTCACCGACGAAGACGAGCTCCGTGCAGTTTACGATCTGCTGATGGAGCTGCCCGAGGAAGACGAAGAGGAAGACGAAGAAGAGATCTGAACACCGTTTTCTCCGTCTTCACCCGTTAGACGGCAGCCGTGTCCGTCTGTTCCCGAAAACCACCTGCTTGGTGCGTGATGAGCTCCTTTAAACCCACATCTTTTATATGGGATGCCGGAACAACTCTGCTTTCGGATTGCAGGCCTCCCGCCGCACTTGTGCGTCGGACGTTGGAAGCAGCGAAGATCGCAGGAGGCAACCCACCTGCCGTTTCGTGCAGGTTATAAATGGGTTCACACGGCCAAAGCGGGCTTTTGGGCACTGCAAAGTCATTTGCAGTGCCCGTTTTTTTGATTTTTTCAGAGATATTCGGCAAGATTTTCATTTTTTTCTTGCAACTTGTACTTTTTGCCGTTATAATATCTGCTATCAGCGTGCATTTTTGCACATGCAAAAAAAGCATCATTGAGAGGAATGAATTATCATGAGTGCATCTGCATCCAAGAAAAGACGTAAAGAGGAACTGCTTGCTCAGCAGGCAGCCCCCAAGAAAAAGGAAAAGAAAAACAGCACTGCGAAAAAAGTGATCCTCGGCATCGTTGCCGCGATCGTCGCTGTCGCACTGATCATCACCGTCGGTATGCTGATCAAAGGTCAGAAATATCGTCCCGATTATGACGTCAGCCAGCCCGTGATGAAGGTCGGCGATTTTGAAATCTCCGCCCCCATGTTTAACTTCTTCTATACCTCCCAGCTCAACAGCGACTACAGCTACGCTCTGATGTCCCAGTACGGTATGCTGACCCGCGGTCTGCCGCTGTCTCAGCAGCAGATGATGGGTGCCGAGTACGTCAGCGATATGGTCACCCAGACGCAGACGACCATCACCAACACCATCAACCTTTATCTGGAAGCCAAAAACGCCGGCTATGAGCTGACGGAAGAAGACCAGAAGGCGATCGACGACTCCGTCAACACGCTGAAAGACGTTGCCAAAACCAATGGCTACAACTTCTTCGGTCTGACCTATGACTGGTTCTGCAGCGACTACTTCGGCAAGGGCTGCACCCTGAAGGGCTACAGAGAATACGTTGAACTGTGCCAGTACTGCATCGGTTACGAGGAGTCTCTTGACGAAGGCTTCAATCCGACTGCAGAAGAGATCGCAGCAGAGTATGCTGCAAACGCCGACAGCTATGACGTTGTCAGCTTTACCGTTTACACCGTCAAGGCAGAAAGCGACGGTCAGGATTCCACCGGTACCCCGACCTCTTCCGAAGAAGCGATCGCTGCTGCAGAAGCAAAGGCAAACGAGGCTGCCGCAAGCTTCCCCGAAGCCGATGCCGCCGCTGCAACGGACGACTTTGAATGCATCTCCGGCGATTACGGCGAAGACGCTGCCAAGTGGCTGTTCTCCGCAGACCGCAAGGCCGGCGACGTTTCCGTCTTCCCCACCGACAACAAGATCACGTACTACGTTGTGCGTTTCGATGCACGTGACGTCAACGATTACAACCTCGTCAACTGCTATATCTCCACGATCCCCTTCGATGCAGAAGATGCACAGCTCGAAGCCGGTCAGCTCTCCGCTGCCGATACCTTCAAGAAGCTCTGCGACGGTGCAAAGGAAGGCATGTCCGAAGACGATTACACCGCTCTGCTGACTGACTGCGGTCTGGAGCCCTCTTCCGGTGCGATCGACCGTCATTCCCAGCCCGAAGAAGTCACCAACTGGCTCTTTGACGGCAGCCGCAAGGAAGGCGATATCTTCACCTACACTGACGAAGAAGCAGGCGTTTACTACGTTGTCCGCTACAACTCCGCAGAAGAAGACACCTATCAGACCTACCTTGTGAAGACCAAGCTGCACGACGATGCAAAGAAAGCATGGCAGGACGATATCTTCGACAACAACACCGCAGAAATCTTTGACGATGCAATGGTCAACACCTACACCGACCATATCGTTTATTAATCGTTAAAACATCAAACGGGCTGCGAAAGCAGCCCGTTTTTTGAAGCCCTTACGTCAGATCCGTTTTTGGGAGGAAGCTATGTCTGATCCGTTTATTCGAGAACAAATGCTGCTCGGAGAAGCTGCCATGAAGCGGCTGTCTGACAGCCATGTGATCGTGTTCGGCATCGGCGGCGTGGGAAGCTATGCCGCTGAAGGTCTTGCACGTGCCGGCGTCGGTGCTCTGACGCTTGTCGACAACGACACCGTGGGCGAGAGCAACATCAACCGTCAGCTCTGTGCTTTGCACTCCACGTTCGGCCGCAACAAGGCGGAGGTCATGGCGGAGCGTATCCGCGACATCAACCCTTCCTGCCGCGTGACTGCCCTGCCGCTGTATTACAGTGAGGAAACAAAAAATCAGTTTTTCCCCGGCGATTACGACTATCTC
Organism: Faecousia sp.; assembly: GCA_045639485.1. GTDB lineage: Bacteria > Bacillota > Clostridia > Oscillospirales > Oscillospiraceae > JAFRPC01. The sequence goes on from JAZUDF010000137.1 coordinate 6,113, forward strand.
ATCGACGCGATCGATCTGGTGTCGTGCAAATTGAGCCTCATTCAGAACGCGATGGCACAGAATATTCCGATCATCAGTGCGATGGGTACGGGAAACAAGCTCGATGCCACACAGTTTCGTATCACGGACATCTCCAAAACCTCCGGCTGCCATCTGGCACGGATCATGCGGAAGGAGCTGCGAAACCGCGGCATTTTGCACCACACCGTGCTTTACAGTGAAGAGTTGCCTTTGGAGCCGTCGCAGATCGATGCACCGCCTCCCGGCAGACGCAGCATCCCCGGCTCCGTTTCCTGGGTTCCGTCCTGTGCGGGATTGATGCTTGCAGGCTACGTCGTGCAGGCACTCGCAAACGGAGGTGCGGTCAAATGAAAAAACTTCTCGTCACCGGCTTTGATCCCTTCGGCGGGCAGACTGTCAATCCCGCGTGGGAGGCTGTCAAGGCTCTCCCCGATCGGATCGGAGATTTCGATCTTGTGAAGCTGGAAGTGCCGACGGTCTTCGGAAAAGCAGCACAGACGGTTCTGGAAAAGGCAGAAATGCTCTGCCCCGATGCGATCGTCTGTGTCGGTCAGGCAGGCGGCAGAAGCAAGGTGACACCGGAGGTCGTCGCGATCAATCTGCGGGACGCATCGATCGCAGACAATGAAGGCAACAGACCGTGGAACGTGCCTGTGATGGAAGGTGCCCCCGACGCACTGTTCTCTACCCTGCCCGTACACGCCATGGTCGCAGAAGCACAAAAGCAAAGCCTCTCTTGTGCCCTTTCCTACTCTGCGGGTGCGTTCGTCTGCAACGATCTTCTGTACTCGCTGTTATACCGTTATCATGGCACGGACGTCCGCGTGGGCTTTCTCCACGTTCCGTTTCTGCCGGAGCAGGCGGGCGACGGTGTACCGTCCATGCCGCTTGAGACGATCACGGACACATTGACTGTTTTACTGAGTGCCCTGTAACTGCTGCGGAAAAAACTTGCAAACACGGCAGAAATCGGATATAATAATCTACTGAAAAAATCAGGAACGGAGTTGGCTTTATGGATCCGAAAGAACGGTTTATTTCTCTTTACCGCCAGTACATCCATCGCGAGGGTGCGGAAGAACTGCTTGCGTGGATGCAGCAGACCGACTTTTTCACGGCACCGGCATCGGCAAGATATCATTCCTGCTATGCGGGCGGTCTGTGTCAGCACAGCATCAACGTGTTTGAGTGCCTTTGGGCCTACATCAAACGCAAGCGTGTGCAGGAGATCTATCAGCTGAACACCGAGGACTATTCCGACGAAAGCCTCGCCATCGTGGGACTGCTGCACGATCTTTGCAAAACCGACGTCTACAAGGCAGGCTTCCGCAACGTCAAGGACGACAACGGGCAGTGGCAGCGGGTGCCGAACTACACCTTTGAGGACAGTCTTCCCTACGGTCACGGCGAAAAATCCGTGTTTCTGATCAACCGCTTCATGAAACTGACCGACATGGAGTCCTTTGCCATCCGGTTCCACATGGGATTTTCCGGTGACGAGGACAGCCGTCTGGTCGGTCAGGCTCTTTCCGCATATCCCCTCGCCTTCGCCGTGTCCGTCGCGGACTCCGAGGCAACCTATTTCCTTGAAAAATAAGAAAAACTTGCGAAACCTACAGAAAAAGCATATACTAAAAAATAACCGTTTTTACGGTGTTTTCAGATAACGAAGGAGAAAAACATTATGTGTGAGCACTGCAAGGAAAAATTCTACATCACTACCCCCATTTACTACCCGTCGAGCCGTCTGCATATCGGCCATGCCTACTGCACGGTTGCGACTGACGTTATGGCACGGTACAAGCGAATGCAGGGCTATGACGTGATGTTCCTCACCGGTACGGACGAGCACGGTCAGAAGATCGAGACCAAGGCCAAGGAAGCCGGCGTCACCCCGAAGCAGTTCGTGGATGACATCGTGGAAGGCCCCCGCGGCGTCAAGGATCTGTGGAAACTGATGAACGTTTCCTATGACCGCTTTATCCGCACCACCGACGACTACCACGTTGCCTCGATCCAGAAGATCTTTAAGGCAATGTACGACAAGGGCGACATCTACAAGGGCAAGTACACCGGCATGTACTGCACGCCGTGTGAGTCCTTCTGGACGGAAAGCCAGCTCGTCGACGGCAAGTGCCCCGACTGCGGCAGAGAAGTGCAGCCCGCCGAGGAAGAGGCTTATTTCTTCCGTCTGTCCAAGTATGCAGACCGCATTCAGGCACTTTTGGAAACTCCGGGCTTCCTCGAGCCTGCCTCCCGCGTCAATGAAATGATCAACAACTTTATCAAGCCGGGCCTCGAAGACCTCTGCGTGTCCCGTACCTCCTTTACCTGGGGCGTACCCGTGGACTTTGACGACAAGCACGTGGTCTACGTGTGGGTAGATGCCCTGTTCAACTACACCACCGCTCTCGGCTTTATGAATGACAAATATGATGAGTTTGAGAAATACTGGCCTGCCGACGTGCATTTCATCGGCAAGGAGATCGTCCGTTTCCACTCGATCATCTGGCCCGCTTTCCTCATGAGCATGGATATGCCGCTGCCGAAGAAGATCTACGGTCACGGCTGGCTGAACTTCAACGGCGACAAGATGTCCAAGTCCAAGGGCAACGTGGTCGATCCGTACCTGCTCGCCGAGCGTTACGGCGTGGACGCCCTGCGATTCTTCATGCTGCGTACCTTCCCGTTCGGCTCTGACGGCAACTTCACCAACGAAAGCCTCATCTCCTGCATCAACGTCGACCTTGCAAACGACCTCGGCAACCTCGTGTCCCGCACCGTTGCGATGGTACAGAAGTACTTTGACGGCGTGCTGCCTTTAGAGCAGGAAGAGGACGAGGAAAAGGACGACGAGATGATCACGATGGCGTGCGAGCTCGTACACCTGTACCGTGAGCAGATGGACAAGTATGCGTTCCAGAACGGCCTCGGCGAAATTTTCAAGGTCATCTCCCGTGCCAACAAGTATATCGACGAAAATGAGCCGTGGAAGCTTGCCAAGGACGAAACCAAGAAGGCAAGACTTGCAAGAGTCATGTATAACCTGCTTGAAACTGTCCGTATCTGCGGCGGCCTGCTGCAGCCGTTCATGCCCGATACCTCCGCCGAGATCATGAAGCGAATCGGTGCGGACGATTTCAGCTGGGAGTCCATGGCATTCTTCGGCACGCTGCCGAGAGATGCCCACGTCACCGGCGGTGATCCCCTCTTCGCGCGTACCGGCGCAGAAAAAGAGCTGGCGGCCCTGG
>JAZUDF010000138.1:0-17666 GCA_045639485.1 Faecousia sp.
CGCTTGGCCTCCGACTTAAGCGGGAGTCCTTTGCAAAAATGCTCACCTTCCGCTCGTCGGAGTTCTGCTCGGGCCCCGTGGGTGCGATGTCGATGGCGAGCATATCCTTTGCATCTGCCGGCAGCCACGAGGTGCCGTGGCCGATCTCCTCATACATGGAGAAGTAGGCGTAGACCTTGCGTCTGGGCGGGCAATTAACGCTCATTCGTTCACGGATGGCGGCAAGCAGCACGGCGGCACAGGCCTTGTCATCGATGAAGCGGGACTTGATGTAGCCGTTTGATTCCGTCATGCGGTGATCGAGTGCGATGATATCGCCGGTCTCAATGCCGAGCTTGCGGACGTCGTCTGCGTTCTTCACGTCCTGATCGAGCACCACGCACACGTTCGTGCGGAAATCGGGCAGCGTCTTGCGAAGCTCGTCCTCCGTCACGTGGATGGAGTTCGGCGTGCGGCAGACGGTGCCGGTGAAGACCTTGCCGTCCCTTGTATAGATGCGGACGTTTTCCGTCACGCAGTAAAACGGATACAGACCGCCCACGGAGCAGACGTTCAACGTGCCGTCGACGTTGATATGACGTACCATCAGACCGATATCGTCCAAATGTGCAGCAACGACGAGAGGATCGCCCTCCCCGCCGAGTTCTGCGATCACGCCGCCTTTATTCAGTCGGGTGACTTTGGGGCAGCCGAGGCGTTCAAGCTCCTTTGCCACGTATTTCTGAATTTCACGGTACTGACTCGTGGTGCTGTCGATGTTCAAAAGGTTCAGAAACTGTTCGCGTACATAGTCACGGTCAAACATGGAAAAACCCTCCTTTTTTCTTGATGATAGCACACCGTGCTGCAAATATCTACTGCCTTTCGTTTTCTTTTTTGAAAACGCGGCAAGCGTTGACAAACGGCGGCGGGTTATGTAAAATAATAGCAGTGAAAATTGGATTTTCCACCAAATTATCGGCAGGAAGAAGGTTTTCGGATATGTATCTGATCGCAAGCAAAAAAAGTCTCAATCCGACCGTCACGCAGATGGAGATCGAGGCCCCGCTGGTCGCCAAAAAAGCAAAGCCGGGACAGTTCATCATCCTGCGTGTGGACGCAGACGGCGAACGGATCCCGCTGACCGTTGCGGGTACCGATCCCGACCGCGGCACCGTCAAGATCATTTTCCAGATCGTCGGTGCCACGACGGAGAAGCTCAACCATAAAAACGAAGGCGAGTACATTCAGGACTTTGTAGGGCCGCTTGGCGTTCCCACCCACACGGACGGCATCAAAAAGGTCTGCATCGTCGGCGGCGGTGTCGGCTGTGCCATCGCACTGCCGATCGCGGAAGAATTCCACCGTCTGGGGGCCGAGGTCACGAGCATCATCGGCTTCCGCAGCAAAGACCTGCTCATTCTGGAAGAGGAATTCAAGGCTGTTTCCGATCGCTTCACCGTGATGACCGACGACGGCTCCTATGCAAGACAGGGCAACGTCACCGTGCCTTTGAAGGAGTATTTAGAAGCGGGTGAGAAGTTCGATATGATCATCACGATCGGGCCGCTCATTATGATGAAATTCGTCGTCCTGACCGCAAAGCCGTTCGAAGTTCCCGTCACCGTTTCGATGAACCCCATCATGATCGACGGCACGGGCATGTGCGGCGGCTGCCGTCTGACGCTCAACCGCAACGGCAAGAAGATCACCAAGTTTGCCTGCGTGGACGGCCCCGATTTCAACGGCTACGAAGTCGATTTTGACGAGGCGATGTCCCGCGGCAGAATGTATTTCCCGTTCGAACGCAAGGCTCACGAAGAAACCTGCAATCTGTTCAAGGGGGTGCAGTAATATGCCGAACATGAATCCGAAACGGAACCCCATGCCCTCGCAGGAACCGTCCGTCCGTGCACACAACTTTGACGAGGTCGCCTGCGGCTACACCGAGGAAATGGCACTCGACGAGGCACAGCGTTGCTTAAACTGCAAGAATATGCCCTGCGTCTCCGGCTGTCCCGTGAATATCCGCATCCCCGATTTCATCGCAAAGATCCGCGAAGGCGACTTTGAAGGTGCATACAAGATCATTTCGCAGTCCTCCAGTCTGCCCGCTGTCTGCGGCAGAGTCTGCCCGCAGGAGTCGCAGTGTGAAAAGAACTGCGTGCGTGGCATCAAGGGCGAGAGTGTCGGCATCGGCAGACTCGAACGCTTTGTCGCCGACCGTCACAACGCCACCTGCAAGGACGCCCCCGAAAAGCCTGCCTCCAACGGTCACAAGGTCGCCATCGTCGGCTCCGGCCCGTCCGGTCTGACCTGTGCGGGCGATCTTGCAAAGAAGGGCTATGAGGTCACGGTCTATGAAGCTCTGCACACCACCGGCGGCGTTTTGGTCTACGGCATTCCCGAATTCCGTCTGCCGAAGGCGATCGTTGCAAAGGAAGTCGAAGGCCTCAAAGCCCTCGGCGTGAAGTTAGAAACCAACGTGGTCATCGGCAAGACGCTGACGGTCGACGAGTTGTTCGAGCTCGGCAACGAAGCCGTCTTTATCGGCTCCGGTGCAGGCCTTCCCAGCTTTATGAACATCCCCGGCGAGAGCCTCAAGGGCGTGTATTCCGCTAACGAGTTCTTAACACGCAGCAACCTCATGAAGGCCTACCTTGACAACCCCGTCACGCCCATCATGAAGGGCGGCAACGTCGCAGTCGTCGGCGGCGGCAACGTGGCGATGGACGCCGCGAGAACCGCCCTGCGTCTGGGGGCAGACAAGGTCTACGTCGTTTACCGCCGCTCCATCGAGGAGCTGCCTGCCCGTAAGGAAGAAGTTGAGCACGCACAGGAAGAGGGCATCGATTTCCGTCTGCTGTGCAACCCGACCGAGATCCTCGGCTACAACAATCCCGACGATCCGCGTGACGAGAAAAACGGTTTTGTCACCGGCATCAAATGCATCAAGATGGAGCTCGGCGAGCCCGATGCAAGCGGCCGCCGCCGTCCCGTGGAAATTCCGGGCAGCGAGTTCGTGCTGGACGTTGACACCGTGATCATCTCCATCGGCACCACGCCGAATCCCCTCATCAAAAACACCACCGAGGGATTGGAGGTCAACGCCAAGGGCGGTATCATCATTGACGAAACTGCCATGACCTCCCGCGAGGGCGTCTACGCCGGCGGCGATGCCGTCACCGGTGCCGCGACCGTCATCTCCGCGATGGGTGCGGGCAAAAAGGCCGCAGCTTCGATCGATGCTTATCTTTCCGCAAAATAACATAACAGAAAAAAGCCTTCCCCAAACGGGGAAGGCATTTTTGTTTGCACTATGTCGGGGCGGCTTCCTCTGCCTTTGCCATGGCCGAGCGACGTGTCAGCACGGAAAAGAGCGTTGCACACAGCAGACAGAAGCCGCCGACCGCGACGCAGGCAAAATTGTTGCCGAGCAGCAAAAACATCGACAGCACCGTTTCCTTCATCGCGTAGGCACCCTGATCGAACACCGACATCAGGCTCGACGTGGAAACGAGGTCCAACCCGTGTTGCTGTGCCTGCCGCGGCCAGAGCATCGTCATGGAGGTCTTGAGCAGCTTTTCCAATACCGTGTTGATCACGAGCACGATGATCGCCCAGTAGAAGGTCTTGTTGAGCAGGAAGCCGAGGAAGCACACACCGATCAGAACTAACGTGAGGACAGTGCGTTTCCAGTGGTCGGTACCGCGGATCGCCTGCGTGATGGGATTGATCAGCAGCATCGCCACCGTCAGTGCGAGCACGTAGAAGAACGTGATGTAGATCTGCGGCAGGTCGAGTGCGGAAAGATAGATCGGGAACAGATAGTTCTTGTAGCCGCCGACGGTCATCGCGGGGATGACGAGCAGCAACAGATAGCAGAGCGTGGGCACGCTCAAAACGTATTTCACGAAGCCCTTGCCTGCGAAAAGGCTCTTCTGCCGGATGATGTACTTTTCTTTCTTCGGCATGCACACGAGCAGCAGTGCGATCACGGGGAGGAAGGCGGCTGCATTGAGCAGATAGATCGCCTCGTTGCTGAACACCTGTGCCACCACGCCGCCGAGCAGCGGGCCGAGGATCATGCTTGCGATCCTGCCCATTTCCGCGTCGGAGAGCAGCTCAAAGCGTGCTTTTTCGTCCTGCTCCCGCAGTGGGATCGCTGCAAAAATACCGTAGAGGACAGAGTTGAGGATGCTGCTGCAGAATTTCAGCAGACAGAACAGGAAAAAGACGTTCAGACGGACGGACAGGCTCATGCCGAGGAAGGAGACCACGCACAGCACGCAGGAAAGCACGGTCAGCTTCCGCACCGGCACCTTGCCTGCAAGCAGATTGCCGAGCGGAAGTCCCACGATGCTGCCGATGCCGGCAACGAGAGCGGGCACCGCCATGAGCGTCAGGCGTGCCGCTTCGGACAGACCTGCCGCATCGAGCATATCCTTTGCGACTAAAACGAGGATCACGCCGTCAAACGAGGAGGTCAGATTAAAGAAGAAGAACAAAGGACGGATGAGGGCGATCTCTGTGTTTTTCTTTCCCTCTGCCTGCATCTGCTTTTTCTTTTGCAGACCTTCGAGCAGCTTCTTTCCTTCCGTAAAGAGCAGGAACGCCGTCACGAAGAGGATGGTCAACGTCAGCGTCATGTCCAGACATCTCGAGAAGATCTGGCTGCTTGTGAGCTGATAGTCCATGCCGAGCAGCAGCAGGCCTGTCAGCTCGCCGTTGCCGTTATAGATGGGTGTCGTCTTGTAGATGAGCGACTCCGAAGAGCGTTGGAACACCTGGATCTGATCCGTGCGATCCTCGGTCGCGGAGTTGCCCACAAGCTTGAAGCCGATCGGGTTGACCGTCCATGAGTCGAAAACGCAGAGGAAGTTCTCGTCGACACGCACGTAGAAGTTGATATAGGCGGCCTTTGCCGTCGGATCCTCGCGATCACGGAAATCACTGTAGAGGTAGTACAGCTTGCCCCAGGCATTTTCCCACCGTTCGTAGCCTTCGGTGTCATGCAGATATTCCTTGCGGAACACCGCGTCCTCTAAAACGCTCTGATCTACGGTGTCCGCAAAATAGCGGCTCATGACCGTGATCTCTTCGTCGCGGTTTTCCTCGTGCGTTCTGACCACCTGCACGGTATAGAACACCGAGATCACGCCTGCGATCAGAAACAGAGCGAGCAGCATCGCACCCTTGCGGGACACGCTGCCGTCCTTCTGCTTTCGTGCTTTCACCGAGCGGATGATCACAAGGACGAGCAGCACGGCGGCAAGGAAGATGGGGCAGACAAAGCGAAGAGCCGTCCTGATACCGAAGCCGAAGGAGAAACTGACCTTCGACAGCGTTTCAACCGTGCCGTCCGCCACGTTGACGCGGTGCAGGCAGCTGTTCAGCTCGTCGTCGTAGGCAAAGCCGTTTTTGTCAACGGAGAGATGGTTGTAGCAGTTGCTGTCCTTGATGAGCAATGTGTTGTCGCGGTACAGATCGCGGGTGGTCGACTCGCTCCACACGAGCGTGCCGTCCGGCAGCGGTATGAGGTTTTTGGCGTAGTGCTCCTTCGCGTAGTCCACCGTGACCGTGGCTGTATGGGAGAAGAAGGAAAGCTGACCGAACTGATTGCTGATATAAAGAGCGTTCTGTGCGGGCAGGTAGTTTGCCGCACAGATCCAGACGTTGTAGAGTTCATACTCCGTCTGTAAAGCGGCACTTTGCTCTGCCAGCGGACGCGAAAATACGCCGAGTCCGCAGTTCCAGCAGTTGTGCGGATCGCCGAGCAGCTCCGTCACCCAGAGCGTCTCACCGTCTGTGTCCACGTCAATGATAAAGCAGCGTTCGGCATTTGCCTGCGTGCGGTCAGCCTCATAGACGGCATCCAACTGCTTGCCCGAGGCATCGTAACGCAGGATCATGTCGTACTTCGTGTAGCCGGAGTCCTTTGCGAGCTTATAGCCCCAGACGTAGAAGCTGTCGCCCTGCCGGGTGACACCGGCGGCAAAGTCGAGCGGAGACGAGCCGTCAAAGGTCTGCACGCCGCAGACCTTCTCGTTTTGATCCAAAAACAGCAGGCGGGTACCGCTTCGGTCGATGATCAAAGAGGCATCGTCACTAAAATAAGCAGCAGACGGTGCGTCGAGTGTGATGCCCCAGCCAAACGGGAGCAGCAACGGGCTGCCGAGTGCCTGCAGGGCAAAAACGGCGGCGATCAGGCAAAGAAGCAGCAAAAAACCGTGCTTTCGCAGAAAAGAGCGGGCAGACTTCCCGGTTTTCTCCGTTTTGTTTTTCAAGTGATCGCCTCCCTTCAGCGTACTTCTTTTATTATACTGTATTTGAAAACGCTGTCAAGAAAAAGCGGCAGTTGACAGAAACGCAAATCTGTGAAAGAATAGAGAAAACGGAAAGAAAGGCAGAAACAGAATGGAACAGAAAACGGTAGAACTGATCTGCCGCAGCTGCGGCAAGACCATTCAGATCCCCGAAGATTTGACCGCGTTCTCCTGCGTCTATTGCGGCGAGAAGATGACGATGGAGGAGATGTGTCCGAAGCAGACGGGCGAGTGCGATCCGGAAGACCGTGCCTTCGTGCTCGAGCACATGATCGACGCGATCGTCGACCATCCCGACTTTTTCAAAAACTTTGACCGCAAAAAATACGATGCCTATTTTGACAGCTTTTCCAAAGACATCCGCCCGGTCTACGAGGCGATGGATCGCTGTGTGACGGCGGGCGGCAGCGAACTGCTTGCGGAATTTGTCGGACGCTTCCTCGATGACCGCGAAGCGTATCATCAGAAGAACAAGCTTTATAAGGTGCGGAAAAATGCACTTCTGTTTGAAAGCAAGCTGCTCATCGCACTGTTTCTCGTTCCCGCGGTACGCTTTATGGAGCTGTCCGTGAGCGAACCGTTTGCCGAAAAACTGCACGAAGAATATCTCAACCGCTACCCGAACGACGGGTTTGAGCTTTCAACCTACGAGGACATCGCCTCCGGCTTCCGCAAACGGAAGCTGTGCTTCATCACCACCGCCGTGTGCGAGTTTGAAGGCAAGCCGGACGACTGTGCCGAGCTGCAGGCGTTCCGTGCGTTCCGCGACGGCTGGCTGTCGCGGACCGACGGCGGGAAGGAACTGGTGGAAGAATACTATCGCATCGCACCGTCCGTCGTCAGCGTGATCGACCTGTGCGATGACCGTGCGGCAGTCTACGGCAGCATCCGCAAAAACTATCTGCAGCCGTGCTACGACGCACTCAGAAGAAAAGACTATGCCGCCTGCAAAGCCACCTATGTGAACATGGTAAGGTCTTTGCAGAAACGCTACGGCATCAGCTGAACATAGAAAAAAGACCTCGGAACATCAGTTCCGAGGCTTTTTTTCACGTGCAAAGCCTTTTAAAAAGCACAGCAGGCTGCCAAGGGGGCCGAAAGACAAGCAACGCACACTCGCAGGCGTACAGAGGTACGGTAGAGTGTGCGTTGTGCAGTAAGTCAAAATTCTTGCGACAGCAAGCCTCTTATACTGTTTAAGGAGCATGCAGTCCGAAAACAAGAAGGAAGTGCAGAGGATAGTCTCCACACTTCCTTTTTTTGATTTTGACGGTTTCGGAATGCCTTGACAGCCTGACGGTCAGTCAAACAGTACGCCGTAATAGTCCTTGTTCAGTGCGATCTTTGAGAAATAGATCTTGTCACTGACGATCGACTTGACTGTACTGATATAGTCGTCAGTCACCGTCACACCCTCTGCGGGAGTGAAGGTGCCGGTCGAGGAATTGTAGGTACCCTTGTCGGTCTTCCAGCTGTAGTTGTTCCAGATCACCAGCGGCAGATCGTCGGAGAAGACGTCACGTCCGACGTACAGACGGGAGTCATAAGGCAGACCGAAGAGGTTTGCAAGCGTCGGCAGGATATCGAGACTGTAGGTCGGCTCGTCGACCACAAGGTCGAGATCGCTGTTTTCCAGACAGCCGCTCCAGATGATGAGTCTGCTGTGGTCACGCTTGAAGCAATCGTCCGCACTGAAGCCGTAGAGCTCTGCCAGATAGTCTCTGTCGTTGCCCCAGGTGTCGCTCTTTTCCAGACCGTAGGGATAGTGGTCGGTGCCGATGACGATGACGGTGTCATTGAGAATGCCGGCATCGGAGAGTTGCTTGATGAGGCTCGCCATTGCCTTTTCCAGCTCGTAGTTGGCGGCGTAGTAGCCGACCACGGTGTCGGAAACGGAGTCGTCGCACAGTTCGTCCATCGTGTCAAAATTCCGTCTGGACATGTTGTTGCCCGTGGGCTGATACAGACAGTGACCGCTGATGGACATATAATAGATGCTGAACGGCTGCTTGTCGATGTACATCGGCACGGTGTAGTCGATCATCTCGAGGTCGCTTTCCGGCCACATCTTTTCGACGCCCTCTTCCATGCCGTTGCCCATGCCCATCCAGATGTCGTAGCCGAGGTTCTGGTGCGTGTCGTCGCGGTCATAGTAGTCGTACTCGCCGTTGTGGTAGCCCGCCGACCAGTAGCCTTCGCGGCGGAGCATATTGCCGATGGTATAGTACATGTTGTTGCCGACGGTGTCCTGAATGCTCTGCACGCCGTTTGTCGGAACGAGGCCGGTCATGTTGGAGTATTCACCTGTGGAGGTACTGCCGCCCCAGGCCGGCTGGTAGTAGTCCGTAAACTGGATGCCCTGCGTCGCCATGCGGTACAGTGTGGGCGTACGGACGGGATCGATGACTTCTGCGGAGAAGGCTTCCGCCGTGATGAAGATGAGGTTCTTGCCCGCAAACAGGCCGGTATATTCGTTTTCCATCGTCGGCGTCATGCCTGCGATGTAACTGTCAACGGAAGAAATATCGCTGTCGGAGTCACTGTCGGCACGGGCGGCAAAGTCGATGCCGCAGTCGTGCGGATGATAGACACGCGGCGGCTCTGTCACAGCCGTGGGATCCACAGAGCCGGGATCGGCGGGAGAGGACGGATCGTTGCCCTCGCCGTGGAGCAGATCATTGTTGCCGGACGAGAACGAGGAGACCGCTGAAGCACCGCTCAGGTCGAGACGGATGCCGGTGACGAGACCAAAGGAGTGGATCGCCTCCGTAAAGTCGTATTCCGCGTCATATCGCTGGCTGTCGGGAGAAATTGCCATGGAGAAATAGCCCAGGCAGAAGCTGAACAGGCAGGTAAACGCAATGAGCGAACGCAGTGCGACGCCCTTGGTGCGTCCCCAGTTGCCCCAGTGACCGAGCACCGCGTAGGCGACGATGGGGAGGATGATGATGAGCACACGCCAGAAGTTCGACAGAACAAGCGAAAAGACCGTGCCGCCGAACTCGCCCGCGACACCGCCTGCACCCGTAAAGATGGAGCTGATCGACATATAGACCTTGTATGCGTCATTGCAGAAGTACTCAATGAGCATCAGAACGCCCCAGATCGATGCCACCACGATGGCAAAGACACGGGAGAAGGTCGCACTCTTGCCGAGAGAGCTGAAAAAGCCGAGGAACAGAGAGAAGGACAGACCGAAGAAGAAGACACAAAGAAATCTCCAAAAACTCGGCTGCGTGATCGTCCAGAAGTGCAGCATCAGTTCGTCGAGCAGAATGCAGAAGATCAGAAACACCCACGACGGGATGTTGATCTGTTTCATTTTTGCTTTCAGATTTTCAATCAAGGAACTAACCCCTTTCCAATAAAGAAGTGCTATTTTTCTAATTAATGATTATACTACATCTATGACGAAAGTGCAAACAAAAGGTTCACTTTTTTCTTTGAAAAGCGGAAGGAAAAGCCGTCCTGCCGGAGGTGCGGTTTTTACACAAAAACGGCTTGCAAAAGCAAAAAGCAGATGATAAAATCGGGAAAAAGGCAAGACATCACAACGGAGCACCGGTGCAGCAGTTTTCTGCACTGAAAGGAAGAGCCACGAATGACGGAAAATATAATGACGGAAAAAATGAAGAGAGCGATCAGAAGACGCTCACAGCGTATACTGAGAAGGATCTGCCAGATCCGGGACAAAGCCGAATTTAAAAAATTTATATATGGGTTTATCATAGGCGATATCGGCTGTGCCGAGGTGGGATATGACACCGGAGTGAAGCTCCTTCTTCTGGGTGTTTCTTTGGAATCGCTGCACATCTATCATGGCAAGCATCCGTCTTTGCAGTTGGACAGATTGACCGAACAGGCTTTGATCGATATTCCGAATCAGTATAAAGAACCTGAAGTGATCTATCGCGTTCTGGAAATATTATATTTTCAGAAAAAGTTTGATGACCTCGGTAATAAAACCTTCAGACTGGACTGCCAGAAGATCCTGGACAATCTCAGACCGGTGATCCGGGAGATCAGACAGGAGCTTGACAAACCGTTAAGAAATCTCGGCCCCTATTTTGCGTGTATAGAAGAACGCAATGAGTTGTTTGAAAGCAAATATGATTTACATATCCTTTAAAGGACAGTTTTGCGATGTGTCAAAAGGCTGCGGCGAATCTTTCGCCGCAGCCTTTGAACTTTTAACGCCGATCCTGTGAAACGCAGGAAAAAACGGCTTGCAAAACAAAAAAACCTGTGCTATAATCGGCAGGCAAGCGAAGCAAACGTGCTGCAAAAAATGACGTATGGGCCATTAGCTCAGCTGGGACACCCTCCGCAGAGGGCGTGCAATCCGCAACCGAGCAAAGCGAGGCTCTTAGCGGATTGCTGAGCGGTACGCGAACAATTTTCTGCAAATTCCGTAGTTTGGAAATCTAACAACTAAATAAGGGCCATTAGCTCAGCTGGGAGAGCGCCAGGTTCGCAATCTGGAGGTCAGGGGTTCGATCCCCCTATGGTCCACCACAGTGTCATTGGAAGAACCCCTACTTCTTCAGCGGCGGTTTCGCCGTGAGAGTGCCCTTCTGATACGAATTGCAAAAGCACCATCTTGGAACATACCAGGATGGTGCTTTTGCAATATCTGTAAACTCGTTTCCCATTCGATACAGAACAATCGAGCGGCAAATCTAAATCGTATAGAATTGAAGTAAAAACAGTTTTCCTATCCAAATATATGTGTAGCTTGTTTTTCACCTCCTTATGCAGGACGGAATTAGCAAATAGATACGAGAAAGCTTCAGCATTGTCGTTTCATAGCAAAAATGATGCGAACGCAGGACAAAAAAAGCAATTAAATGCATCATTATAATATGCATTCTCGAACAGGTTTATAATCATAGGGATGAATATCTACCATCAGAAGGTTTCAACAAGAATATGCAACTAAAAAGTTTTGCCAATAACCTTGACTGGGATAAAAGTCTTATAATGACAATAATGAGCATCTCGTTTTGTGAATTAGGTGATTTGAGCTTTACGGTAAAAAAGGGAATGCTTCTTGAAATAAAAAATGTTATTGAGGAGTATAAGAATATGCCAGACAAGCAAAAAAGTGTTGAAACATACGATTGAGAAATCAACTATAGTATCTTAAAGCGAAATAATTAAACTGAACAGCCCACAGATGAATAGACTTTCATCTGTGGGCTGCCTTAATAATTTGAATGGTTGACTATTGGGACGATTCGTTCGGCTGCCCATATTCCCGCTTCATTGCATCCACGGAAATGACCCACTGCTTGCCATACTTGCAGGCATCAACGCCGTTGACAAGTTTGCCGTATGCGATGGCCTTGCGCAGAGTGCTCTCGTTAAGCCCCCAAAGCTGCGTGGCATCTGTGAAAGCCATAAGACCATCAAATGGCGTTGTGACTGTTTTCCCATTTGCAAACAGCTCGTCACAGGACAGGTCAAGTTCGTCATTCCAAATGACACCGTATCCGCCAACATCTACCTCGACACCGGAGAACAGTGCCGGATCGTTTTGGAAAACCTTGAACGGTGTCCACTTGGAAAACAGCGGATTCGCATCGTAGATTTTTGTAACACCCTCTGCGAATTGAACGCATAAACGGTAGTCCGGCAGCGCACTGATTGCTTTTACCTTGTGGAACATAAAACCAACTCCTTTATTCGAGGGGAGAGAGGGACTTAAACTCTTGCGTTTCCCACATGCGCAAGAGATCTTCCTTGTGAAGTGCAGCCCATTCGCGTACCATACTCAACGCCTTGGGTGGCAGATGTCCTTCCAGAATTTCACCGGTCTGGATATCAACTGCTGCCATATCTTCACCATACAGCGCGTGAATATGCGGCGGATTGTGTTCTGCCTGCTGGAAATACATACGAATAATGATCCCGTAAAATCTGCAGAGTACTGGCATAAATAAGTACCTCCTTTCATACTACCTATATTATATCACGGTATCGTGAAAATGCAAACAATTTTTTGCTAAATACATATTATGCTGATAAAGCACTAATACTGCGAAAATTGAAAAATGTGCTGAAATATGCTAAAATACAAGAGATGATTTATTACGGCAACATGATCAAAAAGCTTAACCGATTATTTTATGTGCTTAATGAGAGGAAAGCTGGAGGTATAATGAATGAAGAAGGATCGTGTAAAGTATTACCCGAAGAATGATTTGTTTTTTGGAATGGGATTGGATAAAATTGAAACTTTAGAAATACCAGATTTGTCTGAAATCGGCATTAATGATGCCATCGAATTCTACCATATAAAACGGTATTTTGATGTTGGTGCGCGTTCAAAAAACTGGACAAATGAGCAGTATGCACTCTATATACAAAAAAGCAAGCTTCTTAACGGGCTTGCTATGAGGTTTTTTAATTCCTTAACGAATGAAGCACTTCACCAATGCTATTTGGAGGTGGATATAGAATATGCTCATTCGTTTTGGGAATTGTTCAGCAAATGTAAACTTTATGAGCGGATTCCCGCAGATGTGTTTTCAAAAACCATTCATGGCGAACATATTGCACCGAATGATTTGTTTTTGCACAAAGAAATCGTTGAGCACTATGGTGCAGTACTGAAACAATACTTGTTGGAAAGCACAGACCTTATTAGGATTGTGATTGCCGCATATGAACAAGACTATAGAGACAGTGGCGAGAAACTATATTTGCCGAGAGAGCTTACTGGAACTGAAATCTGCGACTATTTGAGCAGATACATCGAAACTCCTGCCGCGAGTCCGAATGTGTTGGAAACCATAGCAAGAATGATCCCGTCAGATCGGTTCCCGGTTTCCCCAGAATTGCGTCTGAAAGCCAAGCGGCGTCATGGGGAAAGAGTAAACGACTTGTCAAAGACCGGGACGGTAATGTCATATGCCGCAACGGTTTCGTTTGCCGAAGAACAAACAGAAGAAAAAACGGTTGAGATTACAGATGACGGAACCCATTTATCATACAGCACAGAGTGGCTGCGCAACACATTGGATTATCCTAGTATTCTGAACAATTTTATATATCTTTTTGAGTTTGCGGATGTTTTGCAAATGCGGTGCAACCTGGTAAGTAAGCGTAGCCAACGCGGTATTTTTGAGAAAATCATGGCTCATGACCTAAAATGCTACTACCCGGAAAGTGCAGAATTTAGCTATATTTTTCGCTTGTCACAAATGCAAATGACGGCGTACTATTCCTTCTTAAATCACCATAAAATTCGATATGAGGACGTTCTTCACTGGTTTTTTTCGGAATACTTGCAGACTGAGTTTGGCTGTCCGGAAATGCGAGTATCTTTTCCAAGTAAGGGCTCAACATATGCAGAAAAGTGTGCGATGATATGCACGACACTAGACTCTGTAATTAAGCAATTTTCTTTATATGTCAAGAATAAGGAAATTGATTTTGACCTTGTTGCGTTTACATCAGCTCCCGAGCCATTTGAGCAAATTCCGAGTTTGAATAAAGAGAAGTATATCTATGGCGCAGGGAAAGACTTTGATTGGTATGCATCAATGCTGTTTTCAAATCAATGCACATTCTCCTTCGTTCCCCGCATCCATAGTGAAAAACGCCAATATGCTACATTTTACGAATTGCTAAAAAATGAAAATGTCTATCTGTCAGATTATCGAGAGGATGAGCATTCGGCGTTTTATCGTTTGGCGGAAAACGATATTTTGGAGATATCCGCTGATGGAAAACTTTCTTTAAAAGACATAGCCAAAATTGCCATCCTAAAAGACTTATATGCCAATGAAGTCATTAGCAGATATCATTACCCGCAGGAAACGGAGCCAGTATTTCGTGAATGGATACAAGCCGGAATTTTGACTGAGAAAGACGGTTTGCTTTCGAAGCCAGAAGCAGACTTTTTCAATTATCTCTTGAATCGCTCGATGTATTCAAACAGCTTGGATATACGTAATAAGTATATTCACGGAGTACAACAGGTCACGCTTGATGAAGAAGAACATAAAGGTCTTTACTATATTTTGCTGATTGTTTTTACAATTCTAGCAATAAAAATCAATGATGATTTTTGTATATACAAAACTATAAAAAAGGAATAATCACAATCTGAATGCTCTTTCCCTGTAAAATGAACGCAGACACTTACAAAATGTGAGTGTCTGCGTTCATTTTACAAGAAACTGCCGGCTCTGATCTTTTCAAACTATACGGATGGGGCAATCGTTTTGCTGTTCAGCCACAGAAGATCAAATCTATTTTCCTTTGAGTTGCTCGATCTTTCGACGAACGACATCGGCAGTTTCCCCAGTCGTGAAATGCCACTCCCTGTCGAAGATTTCTAATTCCTCTTCGTAGGCGGCAATCGCTGCAACGGGATTCCCGCGTAGTTCTTCAATGTTGGCAATGGACTCCAGATAATCCACAAACCGCGGCTTTTCCTGCAGCTCGCTTCCCTTGCGATAAAGCCTGATCGCGTCATCGTAGCGGCCTTCTTCAGCGGCAATGTCAGCCAGCGAGAAGTAAACAAGCCACTCGTTTGGGAAGTCCTGCTCCATCTGAACCCATGTTACAACGGCATCTTCTTTGTCCCCGCGGCGGTAGGAGATCAGACCTCGATAGAAGGCTACGCGATAAGAGTCATTGACCTTAGAAAACCCATCCAAGGCCTGTTCTGCTTCGTCAAAGCGTTTATCGTCCATCAGATTATCCATCAGCCAAAGATACGGACGCCACTTGTCGGGATGCCGCACACAAAAGTCCTTGAGCCAGCTGATCAGCTCGCTGTGATTGCGCACATTCCAGTCAGGGATGTATCCTCCGAGCGCGTTGTTGAGTTCGCTCAATGCATTGCGGTTGTCGGAGTCTTCCTCCATAGCAGCCTTTGCAAACTCTGCGGCTTTTTTTCGCAGTTGGTCGGATTGGTGATTGTACAGCTGCGCCAAAAGGTCGTAACAATCCCCCTTCTTGTGACCATCTGCAATATAGCCCTGTAAACGGCGTTCCGCCTGCGAAAAACGCTCAGGCGAAATCAGGCGCTCATCCCAGATCATATTCTGAATGCGTTCGAGTTCCTTGTTCTCAGGGAGGGAAAACAGTTCGTCCACCGTCACGCCGAAATAGACGGCGATTTCTGGCAACAGCATTACATCCGGCAGGGATGCTGCGCACTCCCATTTAGAAACTGCCTGTGAGCTGACTTTCAGCTCTGCGGCCAATGCCTCTTGAGTGATTCCCTTCTGTTGACGAAGGGCTTTGATTTTGTTTCCGATTTCCATGGCGTTTTCTCCTTTGCAGTTCTTTTTCTCCATCATAGCGGGCGTTTGGCAGAATGTAAAGCAACCCGTTTTCAATAAAGTTCAACCGACGGTTGAAGCCGTATGCTATGCCTACAAAAATGAAAGCAGACACTCACAAAAATGTGAGCGCCTACTTTTTGGCTGAATAATGAAGGGTGTAAGAACTGGAAAGAAATAATCATCTGATACAAATCATTTCCAATGGAGAAAGCAGTTTGACAAAGGACAGATTGTCAAATACCGTGATGCCCATATAGCTCAGGCAGGCGGGGAGGACGAGGACAGCACAGCCGAGGAAGATGGCAGTGTTCGTCTGCCTGCTCACGCGGGAAAGCAACAGCACAAGGCCTGCCGCTGCACACAAGGCAAGCAGACGCAGAAGCAGATAGACTGCAAGCCCCATCCCGAGAGAGACCTGATAAGGCAAGGACGCAAACGCATCAAAACTCTGCAGCGGGGCGGCAAGAGCAAACGACCCGTAGGCATCGCGGATGAGCCGCAATTCACCAATCTCGAAAATTGCCCAGACGAGGAAAGTCAAGAGCATTGCTGCCGAGATCTTCTTCCCGGTCAATGTCTTTCTCCCGCGAGGGGTGCCGCGCAGAAGCTGCGTCATCCGATTTTGCTTCTCCTGTGCGAAGGTTCCGGAGAGCAACAACACCAGTGCCAAGAGCAGCACAATTGCATTTTGCCGTTGATAGTTATCTGCATTTCTTCCCATCAGCGCGGCAAACGGCGTGGGATCGATCAGCCACAGACCGTCTTTTGCTTCAAGACTGTCTGCACACTTTTCATGCAGGCGCTGTAAAATGTCCAACTGGCGTACGACGGGCTCCGTCGGTGTCCACGCCGAGTATTCGCCGATCTTGCCGTCGATTTCTGCAAGCGTTTGCTCTGTGATCAGCCCTTGCATCGAGGATGACAGTCCTGCAAGCTCCGTGTCGTACAGTTCCGTATCGGGCAGCGGTGCTCTCAACACTGCAAACGAAAACAGCGCAACAGCCAACAAAACAAGCAGTCCTTTCTGCAGCCAAAGCAGCTTATAAAGCTCCGACCCAAACAGCCGCAGCCGTCCGACAGCTTTGGACAGCGGCGTACGAAGGCGATCAAGCATTGCAAGCAGCGGATTTTGCCGGGAAACAGGCTTTTTCTTTTGCGCAAGGAACAAGTTGACCGCGAAAAGAACGCCGAGCAGCGGCAGAATCAGTCCGAGCGAAAGCATAAAGCCCTGCAACGGATAGCCAAACAGATTCACATTCAAATAGTGCAGTGCGACTCTCGGCACATCCACGAGCGCAAAGAGATTGACGTACCGCAGAAAAACGATGCCGTAGCTGTCCGGGATCGTGCGGAAAAGCGTGTATTCCATAGCAAGTGCCGCGCCTGCCGCTGTAAGCGCCAGCGGCAGATGGTTGACCGCCTGCAAGATCGCCCAGACTGCCAGTCCGACCAGCCACATCCCGAGGATCTTGAGCAGGAAGTAGCCGATCAGGGTAGCCCAAACCGGCATGACCCACGGAAAGTCGGAGAAGACCTGCAAGGATTGCACATTGCGCGTCAGATCACCGAGACCGCCGTAATAGATCGCACCAAACAGCAGTTTCCCGCCGAATAGAACAACGGTACCGACCGTGACACCCAAGAGCAGGATCACAGCGCGTTTCAACGCGAGCCGCACTCTTCCGTCGGGCGAGCCGTGTACAAGGCTCCAAAGACCGCGCCTGCGCTCCTCAAGAAACTGAAGCGCCAGAAACAGCGTAAATATCAGCAAAGCATATCCGCCGACCTCATCGGAGAACAAGGCGGTGACTGCAAAATCGTTGTCCGGTCGAAGCTCGACCGCTTTCGGAAAATCCCGTCCTGTTTTTTCGATGTTGCGCAGGGAGAAGGTGTCGTTTTGATTGAATACCGAAAGCGCCTGCATCTGCTTCACATTTGCCTGCACCTGCTCTAAATACGCCGGGTATTCGACGATATGCGTGAACTGTGACTGCAGCTCAGTCAAAGCCTCCCGCCGTAGCCAGGCGTCCATGTTGTTTTCGTCAAAGGAATACGGCTC
>JAZUDF010000139.1:0-4873 GCA_045639485.1 Faecousia sp.
ATCACGTTCATGCCGATGGCCTTTGCCATTGCACCGAGGTGCGGGCCGATACGGCCGAAGCCGACGATACCGAGCGTGTTACCCTGCAGCTCGATGCCCTTGCCGTATGCCTTCTTCTCCCACTGGTCGTTACGCATGGTAGCACCTGCGATGGAGATGTAACGGGCACAGGCGAACATATGGCCGAGTGCCAGCTCTGCAACGGACTGGGAGGATGCCTTCGGGGTGTTCTTGACCGTGATGCCGTTTGCTTCTGCATACTTGACATCGATGTTGTCAACGCCGACACCGCCGCGGATGATGAGCTTCAGCTTGCTGCCCTTGGCTTCGTCAATGTGGTTTGCACGAACCTTGGTCTTGGAGCGGACAACGACTGCGTCAAAATCACGCAGGGCTGCACCCAGCTGATCGGGCTCATAGAACTGCTCAACGACCTCGTGGCCCTTTGCACGCAATGCTTCCATTGCGGACTTGTCCATACCGTCAGTAACAAGAATACGCATAATGTAATCTCCTTATATGATTTCGTTTTTTGAAATTATGAACTTATTTGTGTTCTGCCTCGAACTTCTTCAGGCATTCGACCAGAGCGACGACGCCTTCCTTGGGCATTGCGTTGTAGGTGGAGGCACGCAGACCACCGACGGACTTGTGGCCCTTGAGGTTTTCGAAGCCTGCTGCCTTGGTGTAGGCGATGACTTCTGCGTCGAGCTCTGCACTCTCGGTGACGAACGGGATGTTCATCAGGCTGCGATCTTCGGGAACGACAGTGCCGTTGAAGATCTTGGACTGATCGAGGAAATCATAGAAGACCTTTGCCTTGTCTTCGTTGATCTTTGCCATTGCTTCCAGGCCGCCGATGGACTTGAGGTACTTGAAGACCTTGCCGCAGCAGTAGATCGCCCAGCAGTTGGGAGTGTTGTACATGGAGCCGGAGTCTGCATGCGTCTTGTACTGCATGTAGATGGGAAGATCGGTGAGGACGTCACGGATGAGGTCTTCGCGGATGATGACGATCGCCATGCCTGCGGGGCCGATGTTCTTCTGCACGCCGCCGTAGATGACGCCGTAGTCAGCGACATTGCAGGGCTTGGACAGGAACATGGAGGACTGGTCGGAAACAAGGATCTTGCCCTTGGTGTTGGGCAGCTTGTTGTAGGTCAGGCCGTGGATGGTCTCGTTCTCGCAGATGTAGACGTAGTCAGCATCATCGGGGATGTCGAGGTCGGAGCAATCCGGAATGTAGGTGTAGTTCTTATCCTTGGAGGAGGCGGCAACAATGACTTCGCCGGCCTTCTTGGCCTCGGCAATGGCCTTCTTGGACCATGCACCGGTTTCAATATAGACAGCCTTGCCGTTCTTCATCAGGTTCATGGGGATCATGGAGAACTGGAGCGTCGCACCGCCCTGGATGAACAGGACTTTATAGTTGTCGGGAATGCCCATGAGGTCGCGGAGGTCTGCTTCAGCTTCGTCGATGATCTGCTGATAAACCTTGCTGCGGTGAGACATTTCCATGACGCTCATGCCGCTGCCGCGGTAGTTCATCATTTCGTCGCGGATCTCTTCCAGAACGGGTTCCGGCATGATTGCGGGGCCTGCGGAGAAGTTGTAAATTCTGTTGTACTTCATGTTGAGTACCTCCTGAAATTATGTAGGTTTCTGTCGGGCCATA
Source organism: Faecousia sp. (assembly GCA_045639485.1). Lineage (GTDB taxonomy): Bacteria > Bacillota > Clostridia > Oscillospirales > Oscillospiraceae > JAFRPC01. The sequence continues at coordinate 1,676 of JAZUDF010000139.1, forward strand.
GTGCCCTTATACCCTAATTTTAGTATAATCCTTTTTCCGAAATAATCAACCTATTTCTAACAATTCGTTGACTTTATTTTCCTCTATTTTCACGACTTTTGCAGGCATTGTCAATTATCAACAGTTTTCTATACCGTCGGCTGTGCAGGTCGCACAAAGCAAAACCCGACAAACCTAAAAAATTTTTAGGTTCGCCGGGCCTGTTACCATGCTCACACGGCTCCTTTGTACTTTTTGCGAGTTGCCATGCCGCCACGAATGTGCCGTTCCGCTTTATTGATCTCCAGAACTTCCCTGACCTGCAGCCACAAAGGACGGTTGCAGTCTTTCAGGCGTTGCGTCAGATCCTTGTGCACCGTGGATTTGGAGATTCCGAAGGCTTTGGCTGCCGCCCGTACCGTTGTGCGGTTTTCAATGATGTAGACAGCAAGATCGCAGGCCCGCTGTTCCATGTTGTCTGTCATATTCGCACCTCCCGCGTTCTGTGTCGTCACAATGTATGCGGAAGGTTTGACGGATATACAGGAAAGCCTCCCGTCAGACGGGAGGCTTTCCTGTATCGTAAGCATAATCTTTCTCCTACGCGGTCATATCGCCGCCGAGGATCTCTCCGGTGTAATAGTCGATATAGACCCACACCACGTCTGCAAATTCGCTTTCTGTGTCTTCATACACAAGTACCCATGCAAGGCGTGTGACCGTACTGGCACGTGCCTCGCCGTCTGTTGGAAACTGCTCTGTGAACACCCAGTTCGGCAACACGACTTCTACATTGGCAGATTTCAGCGTGAATCGTTCTGTGTCGACTTTGTCCAGACCTTCGGCGATTTCCCGAGCCTGCTGTTGCGTCAGAGGCTCATCCGACGGCTCGTGATCGTCGAGCAGCGGGACATGGAACACAACACAGCCGTTGAGTGTGCCGGTCTGCGGGTCGATGCCGATGCGGACATCCTCGTAGGAACTGTAAATGCCGCCGCCGACGTCGCGGCAGAAATCAAATGACCAGTAGGCTTCGTCAAATTCTGTGCAGGAGCACAGGACATAGCCCCGGGGCACGGGAAGCATCTTATAATACTGTGTTGCAAGTTCCTCTGCCTCCTGCTTTGTTTTGCAGGGACGTGCCTGATCGATATTCCACTCGAAACCGGTCAGGTTGAGCAAAGTGCCGTCTTGGGCGTCAAAGGTCACAGTTACTGGGGAAAGCCCGTCTTCGGAGAAGGTCACCTCGACCTCTTCCCGGGCCCACGTCAGATGCTCCTGCCGTGTGATTTTGATCTGACTGCTCACACGCGATTCCTGTCCGACCAGCATCAGTATCTCCTTGGCACGGGCGGCAAAGTATTCATCACTCAAAGGCTCCGTATCGCTTGCTGCCGGGATGCTTTCCATGGTCAGATCATTGGATTCATGGACGTCCCATGCACCGTTTTGGTTGAACGGATAGGTTTCCGGCTCCGGCAGGTGCCACTTGGTATAGATGCCATAGCCAATGCCGGACAGCACGGCAACGACGGCGATACACGCTGCCGCGATCAAGAGCGGTCGTTTGGCACTTTTTACTCTTTTTGGCGGCTGTGCGGCAGACGCCTTTATGCTTTCCAGCATTCTTTCAGCTGTCTCGGTATCCGGTGCGATGCCGTCATAGGCGGCAATGATCTTTTCATTTTTCATTCTGCAGTTCCTCCAATCGCTTTTTGAGAAGCCCTCGTCCACGACGCAGATCGCTGCGTACGGCAGTGTCTGTTCTGTGCAGAAGTCCGGCGATCTCCGCACTGCGATAGCCTTCGTAATAGAACAGATACAGCACCGTGCGGTAGCGTTCCGGCAGGCTGTGCAGTACCTGCATCGTTTCATCCGGCTGCGGCTCTACAGCAGTTTCTTCCGCCTGCTCAAGCGGCAGTTCCCGCCGTCTTGCACGCTTGCATTCGTCTTTGCAGACATTCCTTGCCGTCGTGATCAGCCACGCTTTTTCATGCTCATTTTCTGCAAAGCACTTGTCTGTCTGTGCCAGACGCAGGAAGGTTTCCTGCACGGCATCCTCCGTGTCCGCCTGCGAAAGAAAATAGGGATAACAGATGTTCCAAACGGTTTTGTAGTTTCGCAGATAACTCTCCGTCAGTTCGCATTCTGAACGCAAGCGATCACCTCCTTTGCTATATAAACGATTGAAGGATGAAAAATGTTGCAAAAAAATACCGCCTGACGGCGGTATTTTTTCAATTTTTACATCTTTTCCGGAGCGGAGAAGCCGAGCAGGTCGATGCAGGTCTCCAGAACGGATTTGGTGAGATGGATCAGGGCGATATAGCCGCGTTTCTTCTCTTCATCCGGCTCTGTCAGGATCTTTGTTTCGTGATAGAACTTGTTGGCATAGCCTGCAAGCTCGTAAATATACGCACAGATGATATTCGGTGCATAGTCACGGTGGGCGACCTGCAGATTGTCTGCAAACCGCGTCAGAGCGAGCATCAGATCCTTGCCCTCGGTGCTTTCAGGTACCGCAATGGGCAGGTCTGCTTCCTTGCCGTATTTGGCGAGGATGGATTTGATGCGAACGATCGTGTAGAGGATATAGGGGCCGGTATTGCCTTCGAACGCAGCAAAGCGGTCCATGTCGAAGATATAATCCTTTGTCGGCTGGTTGCTGAGATCGCCGTATTTGAGTGCTGCCATGGCGATCTGTTTGGTGGTCTGCTCGGCAGCGTCACCGGAGACCAGATCATTTTCTTCGACCTTGGCACGGACAAAGTCCGTGATCTCGGCGATCAGGCGTTCCAGACGCATCACGCCGCCTTCTCTGGTCTTGAAGGGCTTGCCGTCCTTGCCGTTCATCGTGCCGAAGCCGATGTGGACGAGGTCGGTTGACTCGCGGACGATCCCCGCCTTGCGGGCAGCACGGAAGACCTGCTCAAAATGCAGTCCCTGCCGCTTGTCCGTGAGATAGATGACTTTGTCGGGGCGGAAGTCCTGCTCACGCTGTACCAGCGTGGCAAGGTCTGTGGTTGCATAGAGCGTGGCACCGTCGGATTTGACGACGATACAGGGTGGCACTTCCTTGGTGTCCGTTTCCTGCCGGACTTCGATGACCTTGGCTTCTTCACTTTCGGTAAGTAAACCCTTTGCCTCCATATCTTTCAGCATCGGTGTGATGTACGGCTGTGCGTCGCTTTCACCGAGCCAGCTGTCAAAGTGAACGTC
>JAZUDF010000140.1:0-2924 GCA_045639485.1 Faecousia sp.
ACCCTTCTACATAAAATTTTCGTATACAACAGCGTTCTTCTATGGTAAGATGTGTGTAGTTCATACAGGTCTCCTCCGTGTGGTTTATTGTGTGGTAACTTTATTCTACCAGAGATCTGTATGAACTTCTTCTATTTTTTCGCAACTGTTGCACTTGATAGTATAATTCACCATGGGCAGAAAAAGCGGAGGGCCCGGTGTGGGTCCTCCGTTTTGCGTGTGTTTATCTGTTTGCGTATGCCTTTGCGGAAGCACCGTAGTCGTAAAGTGCCCACACAAGTGCTGCAAGCGGCTTATTTGTGCTGTTCTGCGTGCCGCAGATGTAGGTGTTGACAGAGTAACTGACCGTTCTGCCGACCGTCTCGCCGCTGCACTTGAAGGAAGCCGTCACGGCATCGTCAAACTCCGTTGCCATGATGCCGTCGAAGGTTACGGCGTACTTGCCGTTGCCCAGATCGGTAAACTCGGTGAAGGTCTGCGTTCTGTCGCCGATCGTTACTTCGACCGTCAGACCGTCGATGCTGTCTGCCGTGAAGGTGAAGCGCGTTGCAAGATCGTTGGACAGCACCAGTGTCGCACCGATCCAGTCAATGTCTGCATCGCGGTCTCCCGTGAAGACAACTCTCTTTCCGTACAGGCCGTCAAACAGGATGCGGAAACTCGGCTCAATGTCCAGACCGTCCGTGACAAGGGCTTCGGTCTTGTAACCCGTGTACAGCTGTGCCGCTTCGCCGTAAAACAGCGTGTCGGAGAGAAGGGAAGTGAGTGCTTCATCATCGGGATACAGCTCCAGCTGATGCACGCAGTATGCTCTGACGCTGTATTCTGCCTTTTCGCAGGAATATTCGTCCGTGCCGAGGGTAACGTTCAGCACGGCACAGATGTTGTCGCCCATGCACTGCGGGTTGACGCCCTCAAACGCGAAGGTATGCGTGCCGTCGTCGCAGGCCGTGACGGACTGTCCGTTCATCGTGAAGGTCATGGAGGCTTCTGCGCCCTCCGGCACCTTTGCGGTATAGATGACGTCGATGTTCTCATCCAGCCGCAGAGAAGCACTCGTGATCGCGATCAGCTTGTCGCCGCAGACCGTGCAGATGCCGTTTGCATCGTAGAAGTGGCCGGTAGCGGGAGCAACGATGCTGATCATTTCCTCCGTCAGTGCACTGTCGGCATAGTATTTGCCGAAGCACTCACAGGCGGGATCCGTGCAGGTGTAATAGGCAAAGCTGCCGTCTTCCGTGCAGGTCGCGAATGTCGCTTCCGTGAAGGAGATGCTGTGCGTATGTGCCGCCAGCGGGTAGAAGTCGAAGGAGTTCTTTCTGTAATGCATCGTGATCACTTCGACCTGATCGCCGTCAAGCACGATTTCAAAGGAGGTTTTGCTGTCAACGGTAATGACATACTTGCCGTCCTCTACGGTGTAGCCGGGCAGCTCGTATTCATCGTCGTCGGTGTCGAAGCCGTAATATTCGCCGTCCTGCAGGTCAAACCACAGGATCCATGCATCGGGGTCATCGGGGTTTTCCGGATCTTCATAGTAAGGGCCGTTTGCGGTCAGGATGTCCCAGATGTCTGCCATGTCGCCGAGCAGGACATCGCCGCAGACTGTGCAGACGCCGCTTTCATTATAGCTGTGTCCGGCGGCGGGAATGACGATGCTTGCAAGCTCTTCGGTCAGCTCGCTGTCGGCATAGTATTTGCCGAAGCATTCACAGCTTTCCGTTGTGCAGGTGTAATAAGAAGCGGTACCGGGCTCCGTGCAGCTCGCGGGAACGCCTGTGACCTGCTGCACGGTATGCGTGTGTGCAGGCTCGTCGCCGGTGGCAAAGTGCACTTCATTCGCCGAAACAACGACCCATGTGCCGAGCTCGCCGTAGTCTTCTGCGTAGTCTTCGACATATTCGTTGAGCCATTCTTCCAGTGTGCCGTTGTTGATCTTCTTCTCGCTGACAGAGTAGATCTCGTCACCTTCGTTGAAGCCACAGCCCGTCTTAATGACGCCGTTGTAGTAATAACAGTCACAGATCGTATCGGGGTCGCTCTGGTCATTTCTTGCGGCAATGCCGCCGACCTCCGCTGCGGAGGCCGTGATGATATTGCCGTTGGAATAGCAGTTATAGATGTGCGGCTCGGGAAGGCTGGTGTTGTTGCAGTTGACGGAGGCAATGCCGCCGAGCGAGCTGGAATAGGCGGAAGATGCGTTGATCGTGCCGGTGAATGCACAGTTGACGATGTCACCGTGGTTCATATCGCAGATGCCGCCGACATAGGTCATCGAGGTGCCGAGCATCGGCTCGATCGTGACAGAGACGATGCAGTTCTTGATCAGGCCGAAGTTGTCGTCACACAGGCCTGCTGCATTGCCGAGGGACTTCACGATGCCGTCAAGGTAGAGGTTTTCCACAATACCGTCGGGGCCGATCTGTCCGAACAGAGCGTTGTCACAGGCGGGAGGCGGGAAGGAAGGTGTCATATTCATCGTGATGGTATGTCCCCGACCGTCAAATGTGCCGTTGAAGGGCTGATGGAAGAACTGCCAGGTGCTGTTTTCGTTCAGCCGGCCGGTGCTGCCGATGGGGTCTAAGGTACTGTCGGTCACGATATCTGCCGTGAGTACGATGTACTTTCCGGCATAGTCGTTTGTCTTTACGCTCTCAGAGAATGCTTTGAGGTCCTCAAAGCTGCCGATCTCATAGGGATGGTCTGCGGTACCTTCGCCGTTGAGGATCTCCGATTCGGCAGAGGCAGTCACTGCAAGCATCGAAACGCAAAGCAAAACCGCCAGAATCAGTGCGAGTGTTTTTTTCATGTGTTTACCTCTCTTGTTTTTAATTCGTGATTAAAATTCCCAACAAAATCGGAAGATACCCCCAGATGGTTCCTCCGATTTCACATGATTATTATAATTTTTTTGGCAGAAAATG
>JAZUDF010000141.1:0-10951 GCA_045639485.1 Faecousia sp.
CTCGGCGGACTGCACAGCTGCACGCAGCATCTCATAGGAGCAGATGGGGGTGAAGCTGCCCTGCGTGCGGAACTGGAAGCCCCAGTTGGAATCGGAGCTTGCGCCCATCGCCATGACGATGTCCTTGAGGTTGATGTCCTCCTGGATGGCACCGGCGGAGCCGATACGCAGGATATTCTGCACGCCGTAGGCGTTGTAAAGTTCGTGAGAGTAGATGCCGATCGAGGGCATGCCCATGCCGGATGCCATGACGGAAACCTTGATGCCCTTGTAGGTGCCGGTGTAGCCCTGCACGCCGCGGACATTGTTGACGAGAACCGGGTTCTCAAGGAAATGGTCGGCGATGTACTTCGAGCGGAGCGGATCACCGGGCATCAGAACGGTCTGACCGAAATCTTCCGGTGTGGCCTTAATATGCGGAGTCGGATAATTCATAGTTGGTTCCCCTTTCGTTATTCAATCGCGTACACGGCTCAGTGGCTATGCAGCTTAATTTTTTTGTGTTCTTCGATGTTCTTGATGTAGCAGCGGTGGCACATGGCAATATAGGCATCGTTGCCGCCGAGGAATACCTGCTCGCCGCCGGTGACGATGTATCCGTCGCCGCCGATACGGGCGGTCACGGTCGCCTTCGCACCGCAGTCGCAGATTGTCTTGATCTCCTCAATGTTGTCCGCGATCTCAAGCAGCCGGTGACTGCCGGGGAAGGTGTGGGTGAGGAAATCGGTACGCAGGCCAAAGCACAAAACGGGAATATTGTAGTCGTCCACGATCTTGCGGAGCTGATCGATCTGTGCCACGGTCATGAACTGGCACTCGTCAACAATGACGACGTCTGCATCTTTGCGGGAAACATAGACCGCATAGATATCGGTCAGCGGATTGATGATCTCCGCTTCTGCTTCCAGTCCGATGCGGGAACGGATGGTACACAGCCCGTCACGCTGATCGGCAGAAGGCTTGATGAGCCACACACGCAATTCGTTTTCTTCGTAATTGTATTTGGTAATGAGTGCCTGTGCCGTCTTGGACGAGCCCATGGCTCCGTATTTGAAATAGAGCTTTGCCATATTTTCCTCCGGGCTGACAAACCGTCAGCCTTACTATTATAAATATAAAAACAGTCTTATGCAATCGAAAACAGCCCGCTACAGCATATTTTCGGTGTTTTTCACAGTTTATACCATCGATTTTTGGTGGATACGACGCAAAATCTGCGTGAGTTTCGCACTTTTTCCGTGTATTAACCGTGGTACTGGACGTAGTAGGACGTCATATCGGGATCGGGCCGCATATGAATGCCCGAGACAATTCCCATTGCAAGGAACAGCGTGATCATGGAACTGCCGCCGTAGCTGATGAACGGCAGCGTCAGGCCGATGACCGGGAACACGCCAATGCACATGCCGACGTTGACGATGATCTGGAAGGCAAGCATTGCCGCGATGCCGAAGCAGATGAGTCTGTTCATATAGTTGGTCGATTTGACACCGACGTAGACGCAGCGTGCAACGATCGCCGCAAGCAGAAGAAGGACGAAGATGCAGCCGATCATACCGAGTTCTTCACCGATGGAGGAGAAGATGAAGTCCGTATGCTGTGCAGAAATGGAATGCGACTGTACCATGTTGCCGTTGTACAGTCCCTGCCCGGTGGCACCGCCGCCGGAGAGCATGGCAACGCTTCGGTTGGTATCCCAACGGATGCCTTCGCCCGTCGGATCGATCGAAGGATCAAAGAACATCAGGATACGGTTTTTCTGGTAGTCGTCCATGATGTATTTCCAGAAAAACGGCATTGCCGCAGCCGCAGCCGCAAAGCTGCCGAGGAACCACCAGCCACGGACACCGCCGATATATGCCATCACAAGGAAGATGAACACAAAGACGAGGGCAGAGCCTGCGTCTCTGGAAATCACAAAGATGACGCCGACAATCAAAAACAGATGCAGCGTGATACTGCCGACAGATTTGAGCGACGAGATCCGGTTCTGGTGGATGCTCATCGTTTTGGCGATAATGATAATGAACGTGATCTTACAGATCTCGGCAGGCTGGATGTTGATGGGCATACCGGGAAAATGCAGCCAGTTTTTCTGGCCGCTGGTGCCCTCGACGCCCCAGATGAGCAGCATGCTGATAAAGAGCACGTTGAACACCGTCATGACCTGACGGTATTCCGCCAGCAGCTCCACGTCGAGCAGCGTCATCAGGAAATACAGCACGATACCAAGTGCGATCGCCACACCCTGAATGACGAGGTAACGGGAAGAGCCGGAGTATTTTGTGGCACTGGAGATGACGACCATGCCGAATGCAGATGCGGCAAGACAGAGTGTCAGAAGCAGCAGATCGCCATGGCGAAAAAATTCGATCACTGCATTTTTGAGTTTACGCACGGTCTTCCCTCCTTTCAGTCGTGTCTTATTATTTTATCATTTTTTGTAAACGTTGTAAACAAAAAAGTAAGGCAAAAAAGAAGGCACCTTCGGGTGCCTTCTTTCTGACGTTGTTTTTACGGGAAATCGAAGCCGCAGATGGAGGTGACCTGTGCACCGCCTTCAAGGTCTGCGTAAACGACGACGACTGCAAGTGCGGTCGTGGGTTCTGCCGACACAACGCTTGCACGGCAGAGGATCGCATAGTTGGTGCCTGCAACGACCTGCGTACCAAGGCAGACAACCGGTGTGTAACTGACGCCGACAAGTCCCGTCATGGCTGCTTCATAGGCAGTCTGTGCTTCTTCCGGCAGAGCGGCACCCGTGGCTTCGCTCACGTTCCAGCCACCTGCCATGCCTGCTTCGGGGAATGCGATCTGCTCGTCGGTCGTATAATCTGCAATGGAAACGTCCTTGGTTTCAAGTACGGATGCATTGCCTTCCAGATCCTTATAGATCTTGACAACACAAAGGCCGCGGTCGGAAACGGTGCAGAGGAATGCGTAGTTGGCACCTGCGACGACCTGGCTGCCGAGGTATGCGATCGGACGGTAAGAGCCGTCGGTCACTGCCTTGTCAAAGGCTTCTTTGGCTTCACTCGGGAAGGTCGGTTCCGTGCCGTCCTGACGGATCGTCCAACCACCGGCTACGATGGGTTCTTCCGGTGCTTCCGTCTGTTCGGTTGCACCGTTACAGCCGGTCAGCATGCCGAAGGTCGAGATGCAAAGGATCATGGCAAGAATGATGGATACGAGTTTTTTCATTGTAGTTCCTCCTGGTCTTTATATAAATCATTTTCATGATTTTTCCTGGTCTGTTTCTCCCGTTTCAGGATGCGGGAATGAAATCATCGGGGACGGGAATGGTCTGCATCACCGTATAGTCAAACTCAACGGTCAGATACATCATATCAGTATCAGGTGCAAATTCACCGTTCCTATCATTTTCGACGAGAGCATACGGCTCAAGTTCCGTGAAATCGTAACTGAGCGTTACAGGACGCAGCTCCTCGTCTGTGCAGAGCGTTGCCGTAACGGCCAAGTCATCCGAGGCATAAAAAGTGTGGCCGCAAAACTCGCACACACGGGAAAGATAGGCAGACAGCATCGAGGACTGTGCAAGGATTTCCGACAAAGGCAGTCTGAACGTGTAGCAGTGCAGACCGGTGTCACTTTGTACGCCTTCATCCCGAAAGTCTGCAAGATAGTCCGGCAGCAGTGTCTGCATGCCGACGATCTGTGCTTTCGACGCAAAGAGGTCTCTTTCTTCCGCCTCCGAAAACGGGCAGCACGTCAGTGTGCCGTCATCGGTTTTCCTATAGCAGACCAGCGTTCCGTCTTCATACTGATAATAGTATTCTACGACGGTCTGCTTGTCATAATCTGAATAGCGGTTCCACACGTGATCCTCATCCACAAAGTGAAAGCTGCCGTCTGACGCACTCTGCTGGCTCATCGTCTGATGAAAACCGGACGCGTCATAATTCATATACATTTCATCAACACGGAAGGAAAATACCTGCGGCAGGCTCTGACGCAGGAGTGTGACTGTCTCCTGCGTTTCGGAATCCACCGTGCTTTCGGTGGTGTTTTGGGCACTGCTTTCAGAAGTGAGGCTTTCCTCCGTGCCGGACGGGAGGGGCGAAGTCTGACAGGCAGAAAAAACAGCAAGTGCAGCGGCACAGAGCAAAATTGCACACAGGATCGCTCCGAACTTTTTCATTGCAAATTCTCCTTAACAGCAAAACAGAAAAGCCGTGACGGTGCGTACCTCACGGATCTTCGCTCAGCGAATATGCTTGACCATCGTGAAAATATTGCGGTTATTTTTGCGTTCATACCGGACTTCATTCATGCTCTTTTTGACCATGAAAATGCCGAGCCCGCCGATGCTGCGTTCATCCGCCGAAAGTGTGATGTCGGGATCTTCCTTTGCAAGCGGATCAAACGGAATACCCTCGTCTGTCAGGGTGAGCGTCACGGTGTCATTTGTATCGTCCACGGATAGTTCAATCTCTCCGGGCTGTCCCTCATAGGCATAGCTCGCAACGTTGACGAACATTTCTTCCACGCAGACCGTGATCTGCATGACAGATTTCATGGGGCAGTCGATCTTTTCGAGTTCCGCTTCGACAAATGCGATAGCGTCATCCAACTGCTCAGTTTTCGCCGGAAATCGACGACTTGTCATCGTGCATCTCCCCCTTTGTTAAAAATAGTTTACCATATTTTTGAGAAAACCTCAACTGTTATCTGGTAATTTGTGCCTTTATAAGGTTATACGAAGAAATCAGAGTGCGGGCTACTGTTGACCGTGCCCTGCAAAAAGCAAAAATGCGGATCCGGCGATTTGCGAGGCAAACCGCGTCCGAGTGACTGGATTCGTTTGCATTTTCTGCTGACGCAGAAAATAAAGGTGGTGCCGTACGGGGACGGACGGTAACTGCAATCGGCTGTAAAATCGGACGCATTGCGATTTGCTGACGCAAATCGCGTCCGAGTGACTGGATTCGTTTGCATTTTCTGCTGACGCAGAAAATAAAGGTGGCGCCGTGCGAGGACGGCGGCGCCCGACACGCCACCGGCGTGTCGGAACTTAGTTCGAATCCAGTCACGATCAGCGTATACCCCTTAAACAGCCCGCCTTCGGCGTATAAGGATTGTTTTGATGGATTCGCCCGCTGCGGCGGGCCACGGTGCGGCAGACAGTCCACCGGACTGTCTGCTTGGACGCACCTTTCGAATCCAGTCACTCGAAAGAAAAAGAAAAATCCAGTGCCGACCTTACGGTCAGCACTGGATTTTTGGTCCGAGTGACTGGATTCGACCCAGCGGCCTCTTGAACCCCATTCAAGCGCGATACCAAACTTCGCCACACCCGGATACCTTTTGCGGTCATTATACTAACACACATTTTTAGGATTTGCAAGGGTTTTTTTATTTTTTCTTTCTTTTTTCGTATTCTCGTTCACAGTGCCTCTTTTGCCTCCTTCGAAACGTTGGCAATTCTCCCCTTTTTGCTCCGCCGATTTGCGATTTATGCAGAAAAATGTTGTTTTTTAAATTTTGCTGTGATAAGATGATTAAGGTAACTTTTATAATATTTTTGATTGTGAGGGATCACCATGTCTGATTTTTCCACCAATTTCCGTTCCTCTATGCACGGCTTTAACCGTGATGACGTTATCGCTTTTATCGAAAGCTATTCTTTAGAGCACGAAAAGGAAATCCGTGCTCTGCAGGATGCGAATGCCCGCCTGTCGCAGCAGCTTAACACCTCCGGTGCCGAGCAGCTGCAGGCTGCTCTTGCCGAAGCACAGGCTGCACTTTCCGACGCACAGGCACGCGTCGCTTCTCTGGAAGCGGAAAAGGCCACACTGGAAGGTGAGCTTGCTGCAGCAAAGGCTGCTTTGGAAGAAGCTGCCAACGTGCCCGTTCCTGCCGAGACACCCGCTCAGGCAGACGTTTCCCCGCTCAATGCACCGATCGCTCCGATCTGCGAAACGCCCGCAGAGCCTGCGAAGGACTATGCCGCTATGGAGCTGGCTGCTTACCGCAGAGCAGAAACGACTGAACGTCTTGCAAGAGAACGTGCAAACAAGGTTTACGAGCAGCTCGGCGAAGTGTTCTCCACCGCCTCCGAGCGTCTGGACAGCAACGAAGCAGATCTTGACCAGCTGACCGATGCACTGCAACTCAACATGAAGCAGCTGCAGGACGTGCTGGACTCCATCCGCGGCTCTTACACCGATGCACGCGAGTCCTTCCGCTCGTTCAGCGACCGCAACTGTGAGCTGCCTGCCGAAGAAGCATAAGTGCTTTTCCTTTCTGAATAAAAAACACACGGATACGTCGTATCCGTGTGTTTTTATTTTTACAGTATACCGAGTGCTGCCAGTGCGCCGATGACAAGCGCAACCGCAAAGACGATCGACGTGCAGATCGATCTGCCGAGAATGTTTTTGCGGTAGGCAGACGTGCGGTCCTTTGTCTCGGCTTCCAGCTGTTCCCGCAGCTGCGGATAAGCGTCATTTTCCACGCCCTGTGCCCACAGGGCAATACACGCGACGTCAAAATACAAAACTGCTGCTTTGTCGGAGAATGCTGCCGCTTGAATATCTTCGCGGTAGAACTGATAGGAATTGCCGCTTTCCTGCACATCTATAACGATCTCGTTTTCCGTCACCGTCACCTTGCGGTGCAGGCCGTCGGCATCCCGTTTGTGCATCTGGTACAGCTTGTAACAGAGCATCAGCGTCAGAAACAGTGCCACACCGAAAACGACGCTCAAAACCGGCTGCTTTTTCCACACGGTCACGGCAAGAAGCAATGCGTTGATCGGCGGCAGCAGCCAGCAAAGCAGCTGTCTGCCGGGTTCTAAATATTTTCGTAAGCTCTGCACCTCATCGGACAGAGCACGGTCATTGACCGTATGACAGATGATCGGTTCCATGGAAATGTCCCCTTTCAGTGTTCAGCGTATGCGGCAGCGGAAACGCCGTAATTGTACAATGCACGTACCAACGTTGCAAGCGTTGTATCCGTACTGTTCTGATTGCCGCAGACATAGGTATTGACAGCATAGGAAACTGCTCTGCCGATGGGTGTGCCGTTCTGCTTGAAGGATGCGGTCACAGTATCGTCGAACTCCGTTGCCTTGATGCCGTCAAAGGTGACGCAATACTTGCCGTCTCCCAGGTCGGTGAACGCAGTATAGGTCTGCGTGCGGCCGTTGACCGAGATCTCGACCGTCAGATCTTCCGTGCTTTCTGCCGTAAAGGTAAAGCGAATTGCAAGATCGTCGGACAGCACCAGTGCTGCGGAGAGCCAGTCATTGTCCGCATCACGTTCACCCGTGAATGAAACCGTTTGGCCCGAAAGTGTGAGGAAGGTACTCGGTGTGAGAGCAAGGCCCGCCGTGACGAGATTCTCCGTTTTGTATCCGGTGTAGAGCTGTGCCGCCGCACCGTAGGTCAGAAGATCCGACAGCAGGGTGATGAGTTTTGTATCCGTTGTCTTTGCAAGTTGGTTGGTGCAGTATTCACGGACACTGTATTCTGCTTTGCTCACGGTAACGGTCTCACCGTTTCGTTCGGCAGTCAGTACCGCTTCGATGTTGTCACCCATGCACTGCGGGGTGATGCCGGCAAAGACGAAGGTGTGCGTGCCGTCATCGCTGACCGTGACGGTCTCGCCGTTCATCGTAAACGTCATGCATACGTCCGTGCAGTCTTCAGGAACAGTCGCAGTATAGATGACATCGATATCTTCGTCGAGATGCAGACTTGCAGCGTCAATGGAGAGTTCGGGCTGCGGTGCACTGCGTTTAAACAGATAGCCTGTTGTGCGGCTGGATTTTGCGTAGGTGCGGAAGGTGCCAGAGCCGGTGTAATAGGAGAAGCAGCGTGCGGGATTGGCAACGGAAACCACTCTGAATACGCCCGCCGTGCTGCTGCCTTCGATGGTGAAGGTATCCTCACAGGAGACAGTGATCGCCGCATTCGTTGAGCCTGTTCCGGTGATCTTCAGATAGCCCGCGGCATTGTAGATGCGGTAGGTATTGTTGCCTGCCGCCTCTAATGTCCAGATGATCGCGGCGTCTTCCGTTGTGACGGTGTTGTTCGTGACTGTCACGGTCTTTGCGTCAAGTTCGCCCGATTTCGTCATTGTATTCGCAAGTGCCGCATCGGCATAGCTTGTGACGATGACATAGTCGCCCGACCAGTCCGTCGGTGCGGTCGTTACTTTTTCAAAAACATTGTTCTCGGCCGCAGTCTCCTCCTCCGCACCGCAGGCGGTGCAGATACCGCTCACAAAGGTATGTGCTTCGGACCGGGTGTCGCCGCAGGCGGTACAGGTATAGCTGTGGCTGTACTTGTCCAGAGCCTGTGCCGTGCCGTAGCTATGGCTGCCGAGGGCGGGGATCGTTTCGGTCTTTGTTGCACCGCAGCCGGAGCAGGTGTAGGTGAGAACGCCGTCTGCATTGCAGGTCGCAGGCGTTGTGATCACGCCGTCATCGAAATCGTGCAGAGAGGTTCTGACATAGAAATACTGCGTGGTGGGTGCAGTATACATCGTGTATCTGCTGCTGTAGTACTCCAAATACAGCGGCTTTTTGCTGGAAACTGCCTTGTAGTTCTGGAGTGCAAAACCGTCCTCATTTTCGATGAGATACCAGCGGCTGTAATCGCTTGCGGTATCTTCCATCGTCAGCTTGCTCTGTGCCGTGCCGGTCAGGTATTTTCCGCCTGAAACAAAGCGGTAGGTGTTATCTCCCGCCGTCTCCACACGGAACACAAGGTCGTCGGAAACCGTTGAGAGCACATTGGCATTCACGGCAACGGTCTTTGCCTTGAGCTGGGTGTTGGTCGAATACTGCTCGGTACTGAGGGCACGGTTAGAGGCGTCTAAAATCACGACCTCGTCGCCGTTTGCGATCGTGGCTTTCGGTAAAAAGACAGTTTCCGGCGTAAGCGGGAAGGCTTCGCCGCAGTTGTCGCAGATGCAATTTTCGGTGTAGCTGTGGCCGAGTGCCGGAACGGTGATGTCGGGTAAATGTGTTTGGGCATGGCTATCTGCAAAGGTTGCACCGCAGAAGTCACAGCGGTAGCACACCATGCTGCCGGCAGTTGTGCAGGTCGGATCGATGCCTGCAACATAGGTCAGATCACTGTGCGGGCACTCCAGTGTACCGGTGAAGCTCGTGGTATGGCGGTGGTTTTCGCTGTCTGTCGGGATATAGCCGTTATTCTCTGCGGAAACCTCTCGCAAAGCGTCGATCATGGTGAGATTGTCGATATAGCTCACGTCATCGATCAGTTTGCCTGCATCTGCCCAACCGAGATAGATCGTATTGATGGTGGCTACATATTCGTTGACGGAGACAAGCACCTCACGGTTGCCCCAGTCGCCGAGCCAGACGCCGTCCTTATAGATGCAGGTGCCGTTTACCACAAGGGCATTCGGATACCAGTCCACGCCGTAGATGTAGTTGAGCGTGTCTTTGCGGATGGCTTCAAAAAGCTCTGCATAGGTCACACGGTAGACATACAGATGATTGTCAAACGGCATCATCGTGTAGATATCACCTACTGTGATATCGCGAGAATCTGCTCCTCTGGGAAGCTTGAAGGTGGTGCGGATACCGCCGCTGTTCGTCACGGAAACCATCGCTCCCGTCCCGCGGTTGTACATGTCACAGACAAAGTTGCCCGCGACCTGCTCGGAGACGTTCTGCGTGACGTAGCCGAGGACGTCGGACAACTCCGGCTGAATGCGGTCGATGGCATTTTGGGAGATCTGATAAACCGCAGGATCGAGGTTGGAAGCATAGCTTGCGGTGTTGGTCGGCGGCGTATGCGTGCCGACGTTTGTGACCGTTACGTTGCCGTTTTCGTCAAAGATTAAGGTTGCCTTGCCGTATGCACCCGCCTTGGCACCTGCCTGCAGATACGGGATATCCGTCGTTCCGCTGTACTGCGTTTGGTGGGAATGACCGCCTAAAATGAGGTCGATTTCAGAGCCTTCAAAGTATGGCTCTGCATCCGTGGCGTCCCAATGCGACAGCAGGATGACGGCATCTGCCTGCCCGCTCGATTTGAGATCGGATGCGAGCGTTTTGACGTTATTGCGGGAAGCATTGTCAAATTTAATGGTATAAGGTGCGATCTTGGTCGGCATGATGCTGCTGCTGTAATTTTCCGCGTAGCCGATGACCGCGATCTTGACAGATTTGGTCGTGCCGTTGGAGGCAACGGCAGTTTTATTGAGGATGACGTAGTCCTGTGTGAAGTTGACGCGATTTGACGTTCCGGCATAGTAGATATTGTTTGCAAGCACCGGGATCCCACAGTCAAAGTACTCGTCTTCGTCATAATAGCCCGTCATGGTACCGTCAGGATCGCAAAGCGTCGTCACGCCCCAGTCGAACTCGTGGTTGCCGAGGGCAACGGCATCGTAGCCGATGGCATCGTATGCTGCGACCATCGGCTCGCCGTGATTGAGGTTTGACACCACGTTGCCCTGATAGATATCGCCGCCGTCAAGCACGACCGTCGTTTTGCGGTCACCGTTCACGCGGGCATCATTGATGACCTTGCCGATAGAAGCAAGTCGGTACTGATAGGTCGCAGGATCTGCCGACGAGGTGTCGACCAGGTGTCCGTGAACGTCCGTGGTTTCAAATACCGGAAGCTGATAGGTAACCGAAGCCGCCGCTGCGGCTTTGATCGGCATCTGCGGCAGCAGGGTTATAATCAGAAGAAGAACAAGAAATAAGGAAATCGTTTTCTTATTCATAGCAGCACACTCCTTGTCATTTTTCTTTATTATATCTTTTGAAATTCACGACGTCAACCGCTGTCACAGTCACCAAAAAAGAAGTTGAAAAACAAATTGTTTGACTGTATAATGATTTCTGCTTGAAAGAGTACATCTTCGGGCCTTTAGCTCAGTTGGTTAGAGCAACCGGCTCATAACCGGTCGGTCCTGGGTTCGAGCCCCCGAAGGCCCACCA
>JAZUDF010000142.1:0-1514 GCA_045639485.1 Faecousia sp.
TGAAGATGAAATACGTATTTAGCGAAGAAGACAAAAAAGCCATAGAGAACGCACGCAGGAATACAAGGGATAAGCAGCAAGATAAACGGCTTAAAGTATTAGAACTGCGGTGCAAAGGAATGACGCAGAAGGAGATAGCAGAAAAGACGGGATTTCACCGTTCTCATGTAAGCAATCTGCTAAGGAAATACTTTGAAGAAGGAATAGCAGCTGTAGCAGAAAAGCATTACTCAGGAAACAGACGAAATCTGAGCTATGAGGAAGAAGAAGCAATCCTTGCTCCCTTCCGGGAAAAGGCGATCAAAGGCGAAATAGTAGAAATTTCGGCTATTGAGACGGCATACGTAGACGCTGTTGGGCACAGTATAGGAGGTAGTCAGATATACTATGTTCTACATCGGCATGGATGGCGAAAGGTAATGCCGCGAAGTAGGCATCCGAAGAAAGCAAGCGAAGAGGTCATTGAGACCTCAAAAAAATTAACACCAAACTCCAAGAGCTGAACGAAGTTTTCAACAGAGAAAAAGTCGTTCACTTGATGTTTCAGGACGAGGCTGGTTTCGGACGGATCAATAAGCCAAAGTATTGCTGGTGTGAGAAAGGCATACGTCCCTCCGTGCCATGCCATCATATTCGGGAGTATCGGTATGTCTATGGAGCTGTTGAACCGCTTACTGGTGATGCCTGCTTTTTAGTTATGCCATATTGCAACACAGACTGCATGAACGTATTTTTGCTTGAATTATCCAAGCAGTTCAAGGATGATATCGTTTTGTTGTGCTGCGACGGTGCTGCATGGCACAAATCGAAAACACTTGAAATCCCAGAGAACATCGTCCTGTTTCATATTCCGCCATACACGCCGGAGATGAATCCGATCGAGCAGATTTGGAAAGAGATCCGCAAGATGGGGTTCCGAAATGAGGTCTTTGCCACCCTCGAAAAGGTCATCGACCGCCTCTGCGACACCATCTGTTCTTTGACCTTCGATACCATCAGAAGCATTACTGCTCGCTCTTGGATAATTAAATGCTTTATTTAGAGTTTAGTATAAGATCGAAGCAAACGCCAATCGGTACACGTGGGTCTGGAAGAAGTCCTGTCTCACAAACCGCAGTAAGGTATTCAAAAAGGTCACTGAGCTGATCGAACGCATGAATTTTGAAGTGCTGTTTGGCTTTGGTTTCAAGATAGAAACGCGGGAGGAATACGCGATCGATTACCTGGAGGAGGCTTTGGAGAGATACAAGACGGTGGTCGGGATTGCCCCCAATGACTTCGTGTCTGGCAGCGGACACCGCAAAAGCACAGAGCAGAAGCACTATGAGGAGATGGCAGAATACATAGAACGGCTGAAGAAGTATGCGGAACGTATTGAAATATGCGGAGATAAACGAAACAGCTATTCCAAGACCGACCATGACGCGACCTTCATGCGTCTGAAGAAAGACTATATGGGCAACGACCAGCTTCTCCCGGCTTTCAATATGCAGACGGCCGTATGCGATGAATAT
>JAZUDF010000143.1:0-24789 GCA_045639485.1 Faecousia sp.
GAGATCTCGGGTCTTTAAACAAACAAAACTCCCCGCTGAAAAAATGCGGCGTTGATTTTTTATGCTTACTTTTCTGCGTGATGGTTGCCGGTTTCGAACGAATCAAGGTCATTCTTACCGTCGTTCTGAACGGTTTCGAGAATGTTGATGTTGTTCTCTTTGCGTGCAGCTTCCACCATGTCGGAGAGCATTTCCTTGACCTCTTCCGGACGCTTGATCCGCGAGATGTTGAACTCAGGCGAGGTCTTGTCGCCGGAGCAGCAGTGGATCGAGCCGACGCCCCAGATACGGTCGCGGATATTGCGTTTGAGGGTGACGTCGGTGATGCGGTACAGCCGGACTTCTTCTTCCTGCTGATTGAGGAAGCCGGTCGTCACCAAAAACTTTTCGTTGGTAAGACGGTACTTGGTAAAGGACCAGGGCAGACCGAAGATCGTGCGTTTGCGATCTTTCCAAACGTAATTCATCTTGACTTTTGCCATCTCAATGCCTCCTTGCAATCGTGCAATTATTCCACGGTAACGGATTTTGCGAGATTTCTGGGCTTATCAACATCACAGCCACGCAGCAGTGCCACGTAATAGGCAAATACCTGCAGCGGGATGATGGTCAGACTGGGCTGGAGCAGGGGATGTGTGACCGGAACGGTCACGACGCTGCTGACGGTCTTTTTGATCTCTTCTTCAAACTTGGAGGTTGTTACGCCGAAAACGTCTGCACCTCTTGCCTTGACTTCCTTGACGTTGGACATCGTCTTGTCGAACAGCGAGTCGACTGTTGCGACTGCCACAACGAGCGTGCCTTCCTCGATCAGGGAAATGGGGCCGTGCTTCAGTTCACCTGCAGCATAAGCCTCGGAGTGGATGTAGGCGATCTCCTTGAGCTTCAGACTGCCTTCCAGACACACGGCACTGTCCACGTTTCTGCCGATGAAGAATGCATCGTGCACCTTGTTATACTGCTCCGCATAGTAGCGGATCTTGCTGATATTATCCTCCGTGATGCACAGAGCGACTTTTTCATCCAGATGGAGCAGATCTTCGATCACAGCACGGTAGTCATCATCTGTGATCGTGGAAAGCTGTCTTGCAATATAAAGAGCAAGCAGATAGATCACGGACAGCTGCGTTGTGAATGCCTTGGTCGTTGCAACAGCGATCTCGGGACCTGCCCAGGTGTAGATCACGTCGTCGGCGGCCTTTGCAATGGCACTGCCGACCACGTTGACAATGGCAAGCGTCCGTGCACCGAGGCGTTTTGCTTCCTTCAGTGCTGCAAGCGTGTCTGCTGTTTCACCGGACTGGCTGATGATGATGACCAGCGTATCCTTACCGAGCACCGGCTCGGAGTAGCGGAACTCGGAGGCGAGAATGGGCTCCACGGGGATGCGGCAGCTCTTCTCAATGATGTACTTGCCGAGACAGCCGACGTAGTTTGCCGAGCCGCAGGCAACGACATAGATGCGTTTGAGGCTTTCAAGGTATTCCTTGGAGAGATTGATGTCATCGAGTACGACTTCACCGCTCTTGATACGCGGAGAAATCGTGCCACGCAGTGCCTTGGGCTGCTCGTGGATCTCCTTGATCATAAAGTGGTCATAGCCGCCCTTTTCCGCAGCGGTCAGATCCCAGTTGATCGTCTCGGGAACCTTCTCCACCTGATCGCCGAAGCTGTCGTAGAACGAGGCGGTATCCTCTGTGAACAGAACCATGTCGCCGTCGTTGAGGTAGCACACCTCGCGGGTGTAGCGGAGGATGGCAGGCACGTCGGAGGCAATGAAGTTTCCGTCCTTGCCGAAACCGAAGATGAGCGGGCTGTCCTTCTTGACTGCGATCATCGTGCCGGGCAGATCCTTGCAGAGAATGCCGAGTGCGTAGCTGCCCTCGACACGTGCCAGTGCCTTGCGAACGGAGGTCAGGAAGTCGTTGCCCTTGTCGTAGTAGTACTCGATGAGGTTTGCAACAACTTCGGTATCCGTTTCGGAAGAGAACTTCTTGCCCTTGCTGATGAGCATGTTCTTGAGCTTCAGGTAGTTTTCGATGATGCCGTTATGTACCACCGCGATCTTGCCTGCGTCAGACAGATGCGGATGGCTGTTGACATCGGAAGGAGCACCGTGCGTTGCCCAGCGGGTATGACCGATACCGATGCAGCCGGGGATCGCGGCACCGCCGTCGATCAAGCCACTCAGGTTTGCCAGTCTGCCTTTTGCTTTTGCAACGTTGAGCTTGCCGTCAGAAACAACACAGACACCGGCGGAGTCATAACCTCTGTATTCGAGTTTGGACAGACCGTCCAACAAAATGGGTGCGGCTTGCTGTTTGCCGACATACCCGACGATTCCACACATATTGATAAACCTCCAAAAGAGAGTATGGGGACAAAACTGACGGTATTTCTAAAATACCATCCTTAATTATACCATAATCGTTCCGAAAATTCAATCTTTTTTGTAGGGCGTCCGCTCAAACAGAGAGACTTGTGCTGGGCAAAGAGCGGACAGATCGTTCAGTGCTTCCGCGGTGACAGGCACGGCACCGAGATTTTCCAGCCCTTTTGCACCTTCCGAGCCGTCATTGCACACAAAAACCGGCGTAACTGCGTGCTTTAAAGCGTCCGCCGTTCCCTGCCAGGTGCCGCTGCCGACAGCACACTGTGCAACGAAACTGCGTTCACCGAGAGCATGGATCAGACGGTTGCGTCCGAGTGCACGTTCGGCGGAAAACGGCTGATGCCAGCCGCTTTCCGCAAGGAACAAAATGCGGTCGGAAGAAGGCTCCTGCTCACACAGCGGCTCGGAGACAACGGCGATCACACTGCCGCCGTTTTGCAGGCAGGCATCCTGTGCGGTCTTGTCTGCACCGTGGGCATTACCGGATACCAGGGTAAGACCTTCCCGAGCGGCGAGTTCGCCCACTCTGGCTGCAAACGTGCTGCCATACGCCTTGAGCTTCCGGGAACCGACCACTGCGATCTTTCGCCCGTCCAGAAGCTTCGGATTGCCGCGGTAAAACAATACGGCGGGGGACCGCTTGCCGAGTTTTTCACGCAGGTATTGCGGGAACCCGTCGCTCACGCAGGTGAGCGGAAAGCAGTCCTTCTGTGCACCTAATTCCAAATATTTCTGCAATGCATCTTCGCGGTCGTAAAGTGCCGCCAGACGCATCGCGTACTTCTCACTGTAACCGAGCGACTGAAAAAACGGCACGGAAAGGGAAGCGGAAGCATCACCCTCCTGCACTGCACCCGAAAGCCTTTGCCGCAGCAGATGCAGCTGATGCAGCGAAAGCGGTGCCGTACCGTCAGCCAGATCGCCGCACAGCAGCAAAAATCCACGTTCGGCGGTTGTCATCTTCTGTGCCTGCGGACGGGTGCGGCTGTCTGCTTCACTTCCTGCTCGGCCAGACCGTCTTCTGTAAAGGCCATCGGCTTGACGGTAAAATGGGAATATTTTGCGATCTCGTCGAGCTTTGCCTTTTCGGGGAAGTTGCCGATAATCGTGTAGGCAACGCCCTTTTTCTTCGCACGGCCTGTGCGGCCGATACGGTGGATGTAATACTCGTTTTCTTCCGGTACGTCAAAGTTAATGACGCAGTCCACGTCGTCCACGTCGATGCCGCGGGAGGCAACGTCTGTTGCAATCAGTACGGGCAGCTTGCCCGCCCGGAAGGTCTGCATCGTGCGTTCGCGGATATTCTGCGAGATATTGCCGTGCAGGCAGTCTGCGTCAAAGCCCTCACGTTTCATGTCGTCGCAAAGACGCTGACACATGATCTTCGTGTTGCAGAAAATGATCGCCCGCTCAAAGCCGCCGAGCCGCAAAAGCCGCATCGCAGCAGCCTCTTTTTCCAGGGCGGGCACCGTGATGCTGAACTGGTCGATGTCGGGGCGGTTTTCCTTATCGGCAGGCACGGTGATCTCCACCTCATCCCGCTGATACATCCAGGAGACCGTCATGACCTCCTGCGAGAAGGTCGCAGAGAACAGTCCCATGTTTTTGCGGTTCTTGATCTTCTCGATGATGTGCGTGACGTCCTTGAAAAAGCCCATGTCGAGCATGCGGTCAGCCTCGTCGAGGATGACCCTCTGCACCTTGTCAAACCGCAAAGTGCGGCGGTTGTAGTGATCCATCAGTCTGCCGGGGGTGGCGACCACGATCTGCGGCTTTTTCCTGAGCTTTTCGATCTGCGTATTGATATTCTGTCCGCCGTAGACAACAGCCACGCGAATATTCTTGTAGCAGGCAAGCAGCCCACGCAGCTCGTCGCAGATCTGAATGGCAAGCTCGCGTGTCGGTGCGAGGATCAATCCCTGCAGATCTTCGCTGTCAGGATCGATATGAGAGATCATCGGAATGCCGAAGGCATAGGTCTTGCCGGTGCCGGTGGGTGCCTTTGCCAGCACGTCCTTCCACTCCATCAAAGGAGGAATCGCCTCTACCTGCACACGGGTAGGGTAGCCGTAGCCTTTTTTGTCCAGTGCGGCCAAAAGCTCTTCGGAAAGACCGAGATCGCGGAAAGTCAGTTCATCCATTCTTAAAGTTCCTTTGCGTGAAATTTCATTACCTTATATTATATCTTTTTGTGCCCGCAAAGTCAATTGCACCGGGCAAGCACTGTGATTGACTTCCGACACGGGAAAAGATATAATAAAAGAAAAACCGCAGGAGGAAAAACGCATGCTGAAAGACGGCAAGATCCTTGTAGGCAAAGGAGAAAACGAAGCTTTTATTCTGCCGCAGAATGCCAACCGCCACGGCCTCATTTGCGGTGCCACCGGTACCGGCAAGACCGTCACGCTGAAGGTGATCGCGGAGTCGTTCTCCGACTTGGGCGTCCCGGTGTTCCTTGCAGACGTCAAGGGCGACCTGTCCGGCTGTGTAAAGGCGGGACAACGCAGTGAGAGTATCGACGACCGTCTGAACGCGATCGGCATCGATCCTGCATCGTTTGTCTATCAACGCTTCCCGGTTCGCTTCTGGGACGTGTTCGGTGAGGGCGGTCATCCCGTCCGTACGACTGTCAGCGAAATGGGTGCATCGCTTTTGTCCCGCCTGCTTGATCTGACGGACGTGCAGGAAGGCGTACTCAACATCGCCTTCCGCGTCGCGGATGACAACGGCTGGCTGCTTATCGATCTCAAAGACCTGCGTTCCATGGTGGCCTACATCACTGAGCACGCAGCAGACCTTCTCAACGAGTACGGCAACATCTCCAAGCAGTCTGCAGGTGCTATTCAGCGTGCACTTCTGCAGCTCGAAGACGCAGGCGGCGATCTGTTCTTCGGCGAGCCTGCGATCGAGCTTGCTGACTGGATGCAGTGCGACGAAAACGGTCGCGGCTACATCAATATTTTCCATTGTGAAAAACTCTATCAGTCCCCGATGCTGTATTCCACGTTCATGCTGTGGCTGCTTGCGGAACTCTTTGAAGAACTGCCCGAAGTCGGCGATCCCGACAAGCCCAAGCTGGTGTTCTTCTTCGATGAAGCCCATCTGCTGTTCCGCGATGCACCGAGAGCACTGACAGACAAGGTCGAGCAGGTCGTCAAGCTCATCCGTTCCAAGGGCGTCGGCGTGTACTTCATCACACAGCAGCCGTCCGATATTCCCGATGCGGTGCTTGCACAGCTCAGCCACAAGGTGCAGCACGCCCTGCGTGCCTATACCCCGGCAGAGCAGAAAGCAGTCAAAGCAGCCGCCCGGTCCTTCCGTGAAAATCCCGCGTTTGACACGCAGACTGCGATCACGGAGCTTGCGACCGGCGAAGCACTGATGAGCTTTTTGGACGAAAAGGGCATTCCGACCGTCGTGGAAAAGGCGACGGTGCTGCCGCCGCAGTCCATGATGGGGATGATCGATGCAGAACGCCGCAAGGCGGAAATCATGGCAGATGACCTCTACGGCAAGTATGATACCCCGGTCGATCCTCCCTCCGCCTATGAACTGCTCACCGAAAAGGCCGCTGCAGAGGCGGAAGAAAAAGAAAAAGCGGCAGCCGAAGCAGCTGCTGCCAAGGAAGAAGAAAAACGGAAAAAAGAGGAAGAAAAGCAGCAGAAGGAAGAAGAGCGGAAACGCAAAAACTCCTTCGGCGGCAAGGTTGTGAACTCTGCAGTCAATACCGTAGGCAGAGAGATCGGCAGATCACTCACCCGCGGTCTGCTCGGCACACTCAAAAAACTCTTCTGATATTCTGAACGTCAATGACCTGCACAGAGTGTTTGTGCAGGTCATTTTTGACAGAAAAGGGGAGAAACAAAAAATACTTGCAATTTTGAAAAGCGTATGGTATATTAGCCTTGCTCACGGGGGTATAGCTCAGCTGGGAGAGCGCATGACTGGCAGTCATGAGGTCAGCGGTTCGATCCCGCTTATCTCCACCAAGAAAAAGGCAGATGCTTTTGCATCTGTCCTTTTCTTTTTGATGGAGTGCGGGAGCGAACCGCAGGTTCTGACTTTCGTAAAAGCAGTAGCCATTTCTCCGATTTGTTCGTATAAAAGAATGACAAAACAAAATCACACAAACAAAACGGAGGAACAAGCGATGAAAAACGAACTGAATGAAAGAGAACTCATGCAGGTATCCGGCGGCTCCGGCAGAGACAGTCAGGTTGCTATCAATATCGAGCTTCCTGCCGATCTCGGGGATGTAACGATCAAGGTCTATGTTGACGGCGAGATCGACATGAGCAAAACGATCACCGTGGACACCAACTATATCACCCACCGCTTATTCACCTTTGTGGGCAGAGGCGTCAGCCAGGTCAGATTCAAAATCAACAATGAACCCTACTGCACCTATGAGATCAATTTCGATGCTGGCACCGCCACTCGGTTAAATTAAATAACAGCATAGAAGCAGACGCTTTTGCGTCTGCTTTTCTTTTTGCGGAACGCACAAAAGTTGACAAACTTTCTTTGCTTCGGTAAAATGGAATGTAGAGGATTTGATCCGAACTTTTTGACAGCAATACACTGAATTAAGGGAAAGGAAACGAAGAGCTGCATGAAACTGATCCATTTATCCGACCTTCATTTAGGCAAGCGTCTGCGTGAATATTCCTTGCTGGAAGATCAGGAGTACATACTGACCAAAATCATCAACATCATCGACGCGGAGAAGCCGGACGGCGTGCTCATCGCAGGCGACGTCTACGACAAATCCGTCCCGCCGGCAGAGGCAGTCCAGTTATTTGATGATTTCCTCGCCAAGCTTGCACGCCGGAAACTCGAAGTGTTCGTCATCAGCGGCAACCACGACTCACCGGAACGCATCGCATTCGGCGGACGGCTCATGGACGCCAGCGGCATCCACATGTCACCTGTCTATGACGGCAATGTCGTCCCGTTTTCCCTTCAGGACGAATACGGCACCGTTGACGTCTATATGCTGCCGTTCATCAAGCCGGCTCACATGCGTCGCTATACGGAAGACGAGATCGAATCCTATACCGATGCCATTCGCTGTGCCATCTCAAAGATGAACGTCAACGCCGCCAACCGCAATGTCCTGATCACGCATCAGTTCGTGACGGGTGCAAGACGCTCGGAGTCGGAAGATATATCAGTCGGCGGCACGGACAATGTCGACGCCTCCGTGTTTGCACCGTTTGACTATGTGGCACTTGGTCACCTCCATGCACCGCAGAACTGCGACTCCGACCGTATCCGCTACTGCGGCACGCCGCTGAAGTATTCCTTCTCGGAGTCGAATGACCAAAAATCGGCGACCGTCCTCGAGCTTGCGGAAAAAGGAACGCTGTCTTTGAAAACGGTGCCGCTTGTCCCGAAGCGTGACCTTGTGGAACTGAGAGGCACCTTTGCAGAAGTGACCGATCAATCCTTTTATGCAAACACGACCTGGCAGGAAGATTATACGCACATCACGCTGACGGATGAAGAGGAGATCCTGAATGTAGCGGACAGGCTGCGTCAGGTCTATCACAATTTCATGAAGCTTGATTATGACAACACCCGTACGCGGGGAAATGCGGAGATCAGCGGTGCCGTCGATGTCGAGACCAAATCTCCGCTGGAACTCTTTTCCGATTTTTATGAAGATCAAAACAACCAGCCCATGAGTGACGAACAAAGTGCATTCATGGCTGACCTGATCGAAAAAATGTGGGAGGGGAAACAATGAGACCGATCAAACTCACGGTATCGGCATTCGGGCCCTATGCCGGCAGAACCGTTTTCGATCTGGACAGACTCGGCCAAAGCGGTCTTTACCTGATCACGGGCGACACCGGTGCGGGCAAGACCACGATCTTTGACGCGATCACCTTCGCACTGTACGGCGAGGCAAGCGGCAATCACAGACAGCCGTCGATGTTCCGCTCCAAATATGCCGAACCGAATACGCCGACCGAGGTGGAGCTTATTTTTTCCTATGCGGATAAGACCTACACCGTAAAACGCAACCCGGCATACAAACGTCCGAAGGCCCGCGGAGAAGGCGAAACAGATGAATCCCCGGGTGCAACGCTCACGTACCCTGACGGACGTGTCATCGCCAGACAAACGGATGTCGACCGTGCCATCCGTGAAATCATGGGCATTGACCGCAACCAGTTTTTGCAGATCGCCATGATCGCACAAGGAGATTTCCTGAAGCTGCTGCTTGCGTCTACGGCTGATCGTCAAAAGATCTTCCGGCATATTTTCAAAACGCAGCCCTTTGCCGACCTGCAGGACCGGCTCAAAGAGGAAACAAAAGAACTGAAGAACAAATGTGACCTTGCCGGCACGAGCATCCGACAGTATGTGAACGGCGTGAACTGCGACGAAGACGATGTGCTGCACATCGAACTTGAAAAGGCAAAGAAAGGGGAAATCCCGATTGCCGATGTGATGGAACTGCTGACACAGCTGACCGTGCAGGACACCGAAAAGATCAACGCCCTGCAGGCACAGATCAGCGAAGCAGATGAGCAGCTCGGGATCATCAACAACAATCTCGGCAAAATCGAAACCAGAGAAACAGCAGAGCACGGTCTGCAGAAAGCCGAAAACGAGCTTAAGACGGAAGAAGACAATCAACGGATCTGCAGGGAAAAGCTGGACGCCGAGGAGCAGAAAAAAACCGAGCGGGACAGACTTGCCGGAGAAAAAGCGAAGATCGAGGCAGAGTATGGCAAATATGACGCACTCGAAGCATTGGATCATGAGATCAAAAACGCAACAAAAGATACTTCCGACCGGGAAACAGATTTAAAAACCGCCCGGGAAAAAATTGAAAAAGACCGGAAGAACTACGAAACCGATAAAAACGAATTAGCCTCCCTGTCCGATGCCGGAACAGAAAAAGAACGACTCATCCATCAAAAAGAACAGAAAGAAAACCGCCTGAAGCAGCTGCAGGAACTCGAAAAGGCACTGCGAAGCAAAAACGATCTCAAAACCGAACTGAAAACCCGCCAGACTGACTATGAAACCGCCGCACAGCAGGCATCGAAAGCGTCTGAAACGTACGAGAAGATGAACCGGGCCTTTTTGGATGAGCAGGCAGGCATCATTGCACAGACGTTAGAGGAGGGGAAACCCTGCCCTGTCTGCGGTGCACTGCATCATCCCACTCCGGCACGGAAATCGGAAGAAGCACCCTCGGAGGCAGAACTGAAGGCAGCAAAGGACGAAGCCGAGCAAAAACGCAAAGACGAATCGGAAAAGAGCGGTTTGTGTCTGGAAAGCAGAACGGCTTTGAATGCGGCACTTGAAGCGATCCAAGGACAGATCGGTCAGCTTTGGGAGAACTGCAGCGTTGAGCAGGCGGAGGAAAAACTTCCCAAAGAAAAACAGACGGTGTCCGAAGAACTGACAGAGCTTCAGACGAAGATCAACGACGAAGACGCAAAGGTCAGACGCAGAAACGAACTGATGAAAGCACTTCCGGAAACGGAAGCAGCACTGCAGAATAGGGAAAAGGATCTTCAGGACCGTGCCGAAAAACTGAGTGCCGACCTTGCAGCACTCAAAACAAAGACCGAGCAGCGTGACAATGACCGCAAGAGCCTTCGTTTTGCCGACAAGGCAGATGCAGAAAAGGAAGCCCAAACGCTTGCCGATCAGGTGCGGAAGATGGAAAAAGATCTTGAGACTGCACAGAAAAACCTGAATGCGTCCAACCAGAAGATCAGTGCCTTGAAGCAATCCGTCAAGCAGTTTAAAGACCAGCTGAACGAGGAATGCAGCGTCGACAAGGAAGAGGAAACCAAAAAGAAAAACGAAGTCACGGAAAAGAGAACAGAGGCAAACGAAAAACTGATTGCACTTTCCTCTCGCCGGGATACAACGGGCAGTGCCCTTGCCAATATCCGTACCAAAGCACAGACGCTCGCGGAAGATGAAAGACGTTACGGCTGGGTGAAAGCCCTTTCCGATACGGCAAACGGCACGTTGACGCAAAAAAGCAAGCTGATGCTGGAAACTTACGTTCAGATGAACTACTTTGACCGTATTATTGACCGTGCCAACAGACGGCTCTCAATCATGACCGACGGACAGTACCAGCTCAAACGCCGCCAATACGCAACGAACAACTCCACTCAGTACGGACTTGATCTCGACGTGATCGACTATTACAACGGCACGGAACGCAGCGTCAATACGCTTTCCGGCGGCGAATCGTTCAAAGCGTCGCTTTCTCTTGCCCTCGGCCTTTCCGATGAGATCCAGGCCTCTGCCGGCGGCGTGCAGCTCAACACAATGTTTGTCGACGAAGGCTTCGGTTCTCTTGACGGCGACTCGCTGAAACAGGCGATGGACGCCCTGACCGGTCTGGCGGACGGCAACCGTCTCGTCGGTATCATTTCCCATGTCGAGGAACTGAAAAACTGGACCGACAAACAGATCATCATCACAAAAGAACCGACCGGCGGCAGCAGAGCAACGATCGTCGTGTAAACCCAAAAGCATAAAAACACCGGAGACTCCATGCAGAGCCTCCGGTGTTTTACACCGCCGCAAACTGTCCCAACATTCGGACATCACAGATGATAACATAGAATTGTCAGAGGAGAAAAACCGCAAACGCGTGTTGACAGTTTTTACGTTTTGTGGTACATTCTCTCTCCTGCATGGAACAAAGGAGGCGTACACAGTGGCATACAGTGAACTTGTGAAGAATTTTGAACGCGTGCGTGACTATGTACGCGAATTCTATGTCTACGGCTATAAGTGCCGCGAAGAATACGACGCCAAAAGTGCGAGAAGCTACGACAACGAGCGCCGCCGCGTGGAGAGCTGGCTGGGCGACTATCTGTCTTTCAATCAGGATGCAAACGGAAAGAACGTCTTTCTCTCCGTGGACAGCCGCGAGATCACGCACAATCCGCTCTACAAGGCCTACAAGGCAAAGAGCTTCACGGACAACGACATCACGCTGCATTTTTACCTGCTCGACCTGCTCGCTGACGGCAGCACAAAGACCGTGCATGAACTGATCGAAGGGGTGGAGGCCTACCGCTCCGCGTTTGATACCTTCCATGCGGTGGACGATTCCACCGTCCGCAAAAAGCTCAAAGAATATGAAAAACTCGGCATCCTGACGGCGGAAAAGCACGGCAGAGAACTGTGCTACCGAGCCAACGTCTCCGGCGTCGATCTTGACAGCTGGCGTGACGCGGCTGCCTTTTTCTCCGAAGCGGATCCCGTGGGCGTGATCGGCTCGTTCCTGCTCGACAAATATGATGCTGTACCGGACTATTTTGGCTTCAAGCACCACTATATCCTGCACGCCCTTGACAGCCAGATCGTCTGTACGCTGCTTGAGTGCATCCACGACCGCCGCACTGCCGACCTCACCGTCTACAGCCGCAGATACGGCACGATGCGTGTTCATACCGTCTATCCTGCAAAGCTCTATGTCAGCACGCAGTACGGCAGACAGTATCTTCTGTGCTACCATTATCGCTACCGCAAGCCGATGTTCTTCCGCCTTGACACTGTGCATGTCGTCACGCCGGGCACACCGGAAAAGAAACATCAAAAATATGACGGCTATATCGCCAAGCTGCAGGAAAACATTTGGGGCGTCTCATCCGGCAGAGAAATGGACACGGAGCATTTAGAAATGACCGTGCGTGTCGGTGCGGGAGAAGACTATATCCTGCAGCGTCTGGAGCGTGAAAAGCGCAACGGACATATTGAGCCGGCAGGCAGAAACAAATACAAATTCGTTACGGATGTCTGCGATGCATCCGAGCTGCTGCCTTGGATCCGCACCTTTACGGGGCGTATCGTATCCCTGCACTGCTCCAACAAATACGTAGAGGAGACCTTCCTGAAAGACACGGAGGAGCTTCTCGCAATGTACGGAGGTGAAGAAGATGCTGTTCAGTGAAGTCTACGGAAGCTATTTCAATGTCGTCGCCGCTGTCCTGCGTGAGGCAGTCGAAGGCACGCTCACAGAAAAGCGTCTTTTGGAAACCGTGCGGGAAAAGGCATTTGCGGAAAGTGTTCTCACCATCCCGACGGCGATCCGCAGCGATGACTGGGGACTTTTGACCAAACAGCTGAAAACCCCGCTAAAGCATGCCCCCAAAATGCCGCTCACGACGCTGCAGAAGCGGTGGATGAAGGCCATTCTGAACGACCCGCGTATCCGTCTGTTCTCGCCGTCCTGCGACGGTCTGGAGGATGTCGAGCCGCTGTATGCACCCGAGGACATCGTTTATTTTGACCGCTACTGTGACAGCGATCCCTATGAGGATCCCGCTTATATCGCACACTTTCAAACCATCCTGCAGGCGCTGAAGGAGCGTCGCAAGCTCCGCATCATCTTTACCGGCGCAAAGGGAAAAGAAAACAAGTGGGTGTGCGTGCCGTATAAGCTGGAATACTCCGCAAAGGACGACAAGTTCCGTCTGCTGACGGCGGAAAAATATGTCAGCACGGTCAACCTCGCCCGCATTTCCTATTGCGAACTGCTTGAGCCGCATTCGGATGCAGTCTATCATGCACCGCAGCTGCAGATCGACACCGCAGTTCTGGAGGTCACGGATGAGCGCAATGCACTCGAGCGCGTGATGCTGCACTTTTCGCATCTGGAAAAAGAGGCAGTGCGTGTGGACGAAACGCATTACCGTCTTGCCATCCGCTACAATCACGAGGACGAAACGGAAATTCTCATCCGCGTTCTGTCCTTTGGCTCTGTGGTGCGCGTGCTGCCGCCGTCGCCCTTGATCGCACAGCTCCGCGAAAGGCTGCAAAAGCAGCAGCACCTTACCGCCCCCGCAGTTTCCGTGTCATCCTGAGCATAGCGAAGGATCTGCTCTCAATCAGCGTGTCATTGCGAGGACACTTGTGTCCGTGGCAATCTGTCCCTATCGGTTTTGCACCGTACCTCCAACCACCGCCGTAGGGGTGCACCTATGTGTGCGCCCGCTGCACTGCACCTCCAACCACCGCCGAAAAAATCCGCTCAAAAGTGATTTTGGGCGGATTTTTTGTCAGAAAAACAGTGAAAAATCTCTGTTCGCAACTTTTTTTCCACGATTTTTCAAAAACGGGGTGGTATGGTAAGGGCGTCAAGGCGATGCGGCAGCACATTGTAAATTTCCCGGTAAGTAGGTCCGGGCGATCACTGTGGTTCCGCTGCAATGGCGTCTCGGTGACCGGTACGCGGTTGACCCTGTCGTGTTCAGGTGATCCCCGCTTATCTCCCGGGGCGGCGGTGCATCAGGCGTAAAACCCTGCGCCTTGAAAGATGCAAACAGCAATCCACACAGACTGTAAATCTGATTCTTGTATGTCTTCCGTTATGGCAGTTGGGGAATTGGACCCCTTCCTCCCAGACGAGACGGGCAAAAGATTGCATCTTGTACACCGCGCCTGCCACTCTTTGACACAGAGACGGGCAGTGTTACGGTATAACGGTTTCGGATGTGTCACCTCGGTTTTCCGTTGCCGAAACCGTTCCTACGTTTTCAATAAAGATGCAACCAGCAAGGAATGATCCGCAAAGTGCGATTCCGTTTCCGTTATGGTCGTTGGGCAATCGGCGCCCTTCCTCCCGGACGGATGCGGATGAACGCAACGGGCGTGGCCGTTATGGCCACCGGGGAATCAGCCCCCGGCCTCCCGGACGGCACTGCTCAGGGTAATTGCATCTTGTTTTAAGTTCATAAAGATGCGGACAGCAAATTTGCAGGAGATGTTAGCCTCGTAAGAGGCACCGGGTTGAAGTCCCGGAGCAGTACGGTGAAAATCCGCGCACATCTGTAAAACCGCATCTTGTTTAAAATCGTGTTTCCGGGTGTTTTCCTGCGGCGCGTCATTTTGAGGAATTTGAACGCTGACCGGTATAGTCTGGAAGAATACTCTGAAATAGCAAAAAAGGTGCGGGCAGCAAAGCTGCGGCAGTCGGTGGTCTCCTGAGAGACATCGGGCTTATCACCCGGGGATGTGCGGTGAAAATCCGTGCCCGGCTGCAAAATCGCACCTCAACAAAAGATGCCTGCAGCAACCTTTGCCTTTGTCCGGCTCGGCTTTTTGCCACACGACCTGATCGTGAATTGACTTCGGCATCTTGTAACCCAAACGCAGGCCTGTGAAAACGGCAGGGGCGATTGTAGCCCGGGTTTCGCCTTTGCAGGCCTGCGAAAAAAGGCATCTACAGCAAACCATGCTTGATATCTATCAGATAATATATCCGCCCGATTTTTCTGGACGGATTGCAGTCCCGTTTGGGAGATGCCTTGTTCTCAAAATTCCTCAAAACCGAAAACGAGGGGGAATTTGCACCTCAATTTATGTGTCATCCTGAGCATAGCGAAGGATCTACTACCGTTGATCCGACGAGATCCTTCGTCGCTACGCTCCGAAGCTATGACACAAATTTGAGGATGCGAAATTCCGATTTTCCGCTGCATTTCCTATGCAGAAAAATATTTATCACAGAAACAAAAAGGAGGGGTGTTCAATGTTGGAATACCTGAAAGATGAAGCAAACCGTACCTGCACCGAAAACGGCGCGGCAACGCTTCAGACCACAAAATCCGACTGTCTTGACCTGTTTGCCACCGTCGGTGCGCTGCGCAGGCAGGACGAGTACGAAATCATCGACCGTTTTGCAAGAGCCTACTGCGAAGACCCCGACCTTGCAATGAAGACGCTGTTTTTTGCACGCGACATCCGCGGCGGTCTGGGCGAGCGCAAGGTGTTCCGCACCGTCCTGCGCTGGCTCGCAAAGAACAAGACGGATTCCGTCAAAAAGAATCTGCCCTATATCGCCGAATACGGCCGCTGGGACGACCTGCTCGTCCTGCTCGGCACGCGTATGCAGGGCGATGTCATCGAATGCCTGCACACGCAGCTCAAACGCGACCTTGCCGCCCTTGAAAACGGCGGGGAGGTGAGTCTGCTTGCCAAGTGGCTGCCGTCCGTCAATGCGTCCAACGCAGACACCGTCCGTGCGGCAAAGCTGCTTGCAAAGGCCTTCGGTATGACGGATGCACAGTACCGCAAGACGCTCGTGAAGCTCCGCACCCACATCCGCATCCTCGAAAACAACCTGCGCGAGAAGGACTATTCCTTTGACTATGCCAAGCAGCCGTCAAAGGCGATGCTCAAATACCGCAAGGCGTTTCTCCGCAACGACGGCAAGCGCTATCAGTCCTATCTGAGTGCCGTTTCCCGCGGGGAAGCAAAGCTGCACACCGGCACCCTCACGCCCTACGACATCGTTGCGCCGCTGTTCCATAACGGCGTCAGCGATGAGGAACTGGTCGCCCTCGATACCGCGTGGAATGCACAGGAGGACTTCACCGGCGATGAGAATGCACTCGTTGTCGTGGACGGCTCCGGCTCGATGTATGGGGGCGGTGACCCTCTGCCCGCAGCCATCGCACAGTCGCTTGCCATCTACTTTGCCGAGCGCAACAACGGCGCGTTCAAAAACCATTTCATCACCTTCTCCGAGCATCCGCAGCTCGTTGAGATCAAGGGGCAGAACATCTTTGATAAGATTCGTTACTGCTCCCGCTTCAACGAGTGCGCCAACACCAACATTCAGGCGGTGTTTGAACTCATCCTCAACACGGCGGTGAAGTATCACGTGCCGCAGGAGGAGCTGCCCGCGAAGCTCTATATCATCACGGATATGGAGTTCGACTGGTGTACGGAAAATGCAGAGCTCACCAATTTTGAATATGCAAAAAAACTGTTTGCAAGCGCCGGCTACATGCTTCCCGAGGTCATCTTCTGGAATGTGGACAGCCGCAACCGGCAGCAGCCGGTCACGCGGAACGAGCAGGGCATTGCCCTCGTTTCCGGCAGCTCGCCGCAGATCTTCAGCCTCATCAAGGACGGGATCCTCGATCCCTATTCCTTCATGCTGCAGACGCTCCAAAGCGAGCGTTACGCCGTGATCGCGGCATAAAAGGACTTGGTAGTTGTGAACCATTGCAACATCGGCTCTGTCTGCGTGCCGACAAGCGGCACTGCCAATCGCCGTGTTGCGGCTGCTCCTTTTTGCTCCCTTGCCTCCGCCACTGGCGGCGGTCACTGGCTTCGACGCCATACCGGAGCTTCCGCTTGCCGTGTGCTCTGACGGGAATTGTACCCTGAGTGACCGCAGCGGCAGGCGGCTCCCAGACAACGGAGAAGCCGCAGGTGTTTCATAAGGCAGACAAAAGATGCCCACAGAGCGCTCCTGCCCTTTATGGGCAGGAGAAGAGCCACGAATTTGGTATCTTTTGTCTGCCGGCACAGGATGACAGCTGATTCACGGGAGATTTTCCTCGCGGTTTCAGCTGCTTGTGCCAAATCGTGTATCTATTCTGCGACGGCGGTAATCGAATCCGAATTACCAACGCTTCCCGCCTTGAGCGGGGCCCCTAGACAACGGGGCAGCCGCAGAAGGAACGCAGGGCGTATGTGGGATTTCCCTCGCATACGCCCGTTTTTTTGCACACACTACCTGATATGTCATTGCGAGCCGATGAAATCGGCGTGGCAATCTGTCCGTCGCAGATTTCGGATGTGATATTCTGTGGCAAATGGCTTGATTGAAGGCTTGCTCAAACGAATGTCTGCTTGCGAAAACCGAAAGGGACAGATTGCCACGGGCACAAGTGCCCTCGCAATGACATACCAAGGAGTGCGGTGCGTAAAACAAAAAAGGAAGTGAAAAAATGATAAAAATAGAAGGAACTCACAACACCGCACTGTGTTACTGTGCCGCATTAGAGGAACTTGCGGCGCAGCAGATCAGGCAGGTCTGCGATCAGGAAATTTTCGCAGAGAATAAAATCAGAATTATGCCGGATGTCCATGCAGGCATGGGCTGTACCATCGGCACCACGATGACGATCACGGATAAGATCGTGCCCGGGATGGTCGGCGTCGATATCGGCTGCGGCATGGAAACGGTCAAGCTCGCGGAAAAGGAGATCGACTTTGACAAGCTCGATGTGCTCATCCGCGCAAAGATCCCCTGCGGCAGAGATGTTCGCAAGCTGCATCACCCCCTCAACTACGAGATCAACCTCGACGAGCTGCACTGTTCACCCTATGTCAATCTGTCCCGTGCAAGATTGAGTTTAGGCACGCTCGGCGGCGGCAACCACTTCATCGAGGTGGACAGGGCGGAAAACGGCGATCTGTATCTTGTCGTACACTCCGGCAGCCGTCACCTCGGCTTAGAGGTCTGCAATTACTACCAGGATCAGGGACGCTTTGCCCTGTGGGGCGGCGCACGGTATCAGCTCGACCAACTCATTGCAGAATACAAGGCAGCGGGCAGACAGCGCGAACTACAGACCGCGATCAAGGAACTTAAAAAAGAGCACCCGATCAACGTGCCGAAGGAGCTTGCGTATGTGGAAGGAAAACTCTTTGACGACTACATCCACGACATGAAGCTCATCCAGTGCTTTGCCGCACTCAACCGCAAGGCGATGACGGACGAGATCATCCGCGGGATGGGCTTTACAAAGGTCGAAGAATTCACCACCATTCACAACTACATCGACACGGACAACATGATACTCCGCAAGGGCTCCGTTTCCGCGCAGGCGGGTGAAAAACTGCTGATCCCGATCAATATGCGCGACGGCAGCCTGATCTGTATCGGCAAGGGCAATCCTGACTGGAACTGCTCTGCACCGCACGGTGCCG
Organism: Faecousia sp.; assembly: GCA_045639485.1. Taxonomy (GTDB): domain Bacteria; phylum Bacillota; class Clostridia; order Oscillospirales; family Oscillospiraceae; genus JAFRPC01. The sequence goes on from JAZUDF010000143.1 coordinate 18,119, forward strand.
GTCGGCTGATGAGCCGCAAGGCAGCCTTCCGTGATCTGTCGATGGAAGAATATCAGAGGCAGATGGAGGGCATCTACTCTACCTGCATCATCGAGGACACGCTTGACGAATCTCCGATGGCATACAAGACGATGGACGAGATCGTCGAGCAGATCGCACCGACGGCGGAGATCATAGAAACCGTCAAGCCAATCTACAATTTCAAAGCAGCGGAATAAAAAAACACCCCGTGATCACACGGGGTGTTTTTCTTTCGTTTATCTTGCCTTTGCTTCGACACGGTCAAATTCGCGTTTGAGGTTGGAGTCGGAGATCAGGTGACGCGGACACTTTTCCGCACAGATGCCGCAGGAGTCGCACTTGGCATAATCAATCACAGCCAGATTGTCGATCACGTGGATGGCATCGTTCGGACAGTTCTTTTCGCAGATCTTACAGCCAATGCAGCCAATGTCGCAGATCTTGCGAACGTCCGCACCCTTGTCACGGCTGGAGCAGGCCACCACAATGTCTTCGTTGTACGGCACCTTCTGAATGAGGCTCTTTGGGCAGGCAGCGGCACAGGCCATGCAGCCGGTACACTTGTCAGCATCCACGATGGCACAGCCGTCGATGACCTGCATGGCACCAAACTTGCAGGCAGCCGCACAGTCACCGAAGCCGATGCAGCCGAAACTGCAGACGTTCGGGCCGTTGCCTGCGACCTTTGTCGCGGCAAGACAACTCTTGATGCCCTGGTATTCGCCCTTCTTCTGTGCGTCCTTGTGACGGCAGCGTACCATAGCGACCATACGCTCGGTCTGCTCTGCCTCCACGCCCATGATCTTTGCCATGGCGTCGGCGGCAGCCTGACCGCCTGCGGCACAAAGACCGATCTTCGCCTTGCCGTCAAGGATCGCCTGTGCATAGGCAGCACAACCGGAGAAGCCGCAGCCGCCGCAGTTTGCACTGGGCAGTGCCTCGGTCAGCGGCTCTAACCGTTCATCCGTCTTCACGGCAAACACCTTGGAGGCGATGGCAAGCACGAGACCGAACAGCAGTCCCATTGCACCGAGCACGAGAATCGCAATCAAAATCGTATTCATTCCCGCACCTCCTTACTTCAACGCACCGAAGCCCATAAAGGCGAGTGCAAGAAGACCTGCCGAAAGCAGTGCGATCGGGAAGCCCTTGAAGGCCTTGGGACAGTCACAGTTGTGCGTGCGTTCCCGCACAACGGAGAACACCACGATGGCAAGCAGGAAACCCAGACCGCCGGTGAAGCCGTAGACCACGGACTCAATGAAATTGTAGCTGTTCTGGATATTGAGCAGTGCCACACCGAGCACGGCACAGTTTGTGGTGATGAGGGGCAGATAAATGCCGAGTGCCTGATACAGAGCCGGCACGGATTTCTGCAAAAACATTTCGACCAGCTGTACGAGTGCCGCAATAACGAGGATAAATACCACGGTCTGCATGAACGCCAGATTGTTCGGGATGAGCAGATATTCGTTCACGGCCCAGGTGGCAGCGGAGGCAAGCGTCATGACAAACGTGACCGCAATACCCATACCGACCGCCGTGCCGGTCTTTTTGGACACGCCCATAAACGGACAGATGCCCAAAAACTGCGAGAAAATAAAGTTGTTGACTAAAATCGCACCGAGGGAAATGGAAAACAGTTTTACGAACATGCTTCTGCCTCCTTTTCTTCGGTTGCCTTGGAAGGCTTATTTTCCAGACGGCGTGTCAGCCACTGTGCAAATGCGATGAGGCAGGCGAGGGTGATAAAACCGCCGACGGGGAGCGTCATAATGGGAATGGAGTAGCCCTCGGGCAGAATGCGGATGCCGTTGCCGCCGCAAAGCAGGCCGCCGCCGAAGGTACCGTTGCCGAGCAGCTCACGCACGATGCACATGACAATGAGTGCGGCAGTATAGCCGAAGCCCTGGAACAGACCGTCGAGAATGGAGGCACCCACGGTGTTTTTGGAGGCAAATGCCTCCGCACGGCCGAGGATGATGCAGTTGACGACGATCAGCGGGATAAACACGCCGAGCGATTCGGACAGCTCCGGTAAAAATGCTTTGAGTAACAGATCGACCATCGTCACAAAGCCTGCGATGATGACGATATAGGCCGCAATACGGATCTTGTTCGGAATGACCTTCCGCAGTGCGGAAATAAAGATATTGGAAAGTGTCAGAATGACGGTGACGGAAAGGCCCATGCCGATGCCGTTAAAAAGCGACGTGGTGATGGCCATTGTCGAACACATGCCGAGCAGCTGTACCAAAACGGGGTTTTTGGTCAGAAGACCGTCCTTGAACTGTTGTTTCACATTCATGTGGAGGCCTCCTTTTCAATGAGAATGGCCTGCACGCAGCCAACCGCGTCATTGACGGCGTTGGTGATCGCCGTGGAGGTGATCGTCGCACCGGAGATGGCGTCGACGACACCGCCTGCTCTGCCTTCATACTGTGCACGGAAGGCTTCACCCTTTTCGCTGTCTTCTGCAGCGACGGCACCGAGACCGGCGGTCTCACTGCTGCTGATCACGCGGATGCCGGAGCACTGCCCGTCCACACCCACACCGACCATCAAAACGATGTCGCCCTGCGAGCCGCCGACGGTGCATTCGGCAACGTAACCCTTGTCATCGGCCTTCCAAAGGCCGGTCACAAGACCGTTGGGACTGGTGTAGTCGGAAACCTCCTCATAGTTGTCAGCCGGCAGCACGGCAGCCATGGCTTCTTTGGATTTTTCCTGCTCTGCAGCTGCAATCTTGTCCTTCGTGATGAAGTTGACCAGACCGAGCAATCCCGCCACGATGGCGGTGATGAGAAACAGCGTGATGCCGAGTTTCAGAACGTAAGAGAACGTACCGTTTTTCATCCTGCGGCACCTTCTTTCTGCTTGACGGTGCCAAACTGCTTCTTCCGGCCGATGCGGTCAAAAATGCCGCTGCAGGCGTTCATCAGCAAAATCGCAAAGGTGACGCCCTCGGGATAGGTGAAGAAGTAGCGGATGGCGATGGTAATGAGACCGCAGCCGATGCCGTAGAGGATCTGACCGAGCCCGGTCACAGGGGAGGTAACGTAGTCGGTCGCCATGAAGATGGCACCGAGGAGCAGACCGCCGCCGAGCACCTGTGCGGCACACCAGCACAGACGGTAAGAAAGATCACTGCCGCCCTGCGGGAACGCGAATGCGATCACCGCAACCGTGAGGATATAAGCCAGCGGGATACGCGGAGAGATCACCTTGCGGATGACAAGGTAGATGCCGCCGAGGATCAAAGCGACAGCACAGGTCTCGCCGATACAGCCGCCGATATTGCCGAGCAGCATGTCGAGCAGGTTAATGCCTTCCATCGTGCTCTTGTTCAGCGTGCCCATCGGGGTGGCACTGGAAACGGCTTCAATGAGGAATTTGTTCGTCATGGCGGCGGGCTGTGAAAGACCGGAGGCGTTTGCGGCACCGAAATCAGTCATTGCCGTTGCCCAGGAGACGAACAGCAACGCTCTTGCCGCCAGTGCGGGGTTGACAAAGTTCTTGCCGATGCCGCCGAAGAGCTGCTTGACCACAACGATCGCAAACAGATCGCCGATGATGAGGATCCACAATGGCAGCGAAACGGGGCACACGAGTGCAAGCAGAATGCCGGTCACCACGGCGGACAGATCGAGAGCCGTGCAATCAAGCTTCATGATCTTACGGTACGCCCACTCAAACAGCACGCAGGCAGCGGAGGAAACGGCAACGAGAAGCAGTGCACGCCAGCCGAAGAAATAAACCGCTACAGCGATCGCAGGCACCAGTGCGATGATGACGTCGAGCATGATGCGTCTTGTCGAGTTCTTGCCGTGGATATGCGGAGAGGAGGAAAGACGCAGTGTAGTTTCGTTCATTTGCGTACCTCCTGATTTTTCTCTTTTGCCTGCTTCAGCTTCTGCTTGCCGGTGCGGAAACTCTGCACCAGCGGGATGCCGGCAGGGCAGGTGTAGGCACAGCAGCCACACTCGATGCAGTCCATGAGGTTCATCTTCTGCATCAGTTCAATGTCGCTTCTGCGTTCATATTCGTAAAGATACAGCGGCATCAGGTGCATCGGGCACACGCCGACACATTTGCCGCAGCGGATGCAGTGTGCGTTTTCCTGATAAAAGACTTCCTTCTCGCTCATCGTCAGCACGCAGTTGGAGCCTTTCATCACGGGAACGTCGGTCTGCCACTGGGCAATACCCATCATTGGCCCGCCGGAAATGACCTTGGCGGGCTGTTCCTTCAAACCGCAGAAATTCAAAAGCTCGTCATACAGTGTTCCGATGGGAACGGTGAAGTTGCCGGGCTTTTCCACGCAGGAGCCGGTCACAGTCACCACGCGGGAAACGAGCGGCATGCCGTCGTAGACCGCATCGTGGACGGCGGCACAGGTGGCGGCATTGAATACCGCACAGCCGACAGCCGCGGGCAGTCCGCCGGGCGGCACCTGCCGGCCGGTGATGGCCTGAATGAGCTGCTTTTCAGCACCCTGCGGATAGCGGGTTTTGAGCGGCAACAGCACGATATCCGATCTGCCTGCCAGTTTTTCAGACAGCACGGCGATCGCCGTCTGCTTGTTTTTCTCAATGCCGATGTACGTCTTCTCCAGACCGAAGATCTTCATGATCACGCGGATACCAGCGATCACACGCTCCGGCTGTTCCTGCAGCAAACGGTCATCTGCCGTGATATAGGGTTCGCACTCTGCGGCATTGACAATGACCGTGTCGACCTTTCCCAGACCGGAAGAGAGCTTAACGTTGGTCGGGAAGGTCGCACCGCCCATGCCGACGATGCCTGCCTCACGCAGGATCGCAATCAGCTCGTCTGCAGACAGATCGTCGATCTCCCCGCGACAGACCAGATCGGGGCAGCGGGTGTTCAGTCCATCGTTTTCGATCACGACAGACAACACCTTGCCGCCGCCGGAATGCGGACGCGGCTCCACGGCAACAACGGTGCCGGAGACGGAGGCGTGGACGGGGACACACAGTCCCTGCCCGTCGCCGATCTTCTGACCGACGGTCACGGTGTCACCCTTGCTGACCAGAGGCTGGCAGGGGGCACCGATATGCTGACTCATTGGGATGACCACGGTTTTCGGTGCGGGAAGCGGTGCGATCGGGAGTTTATCGGAAAAGTGCTTTCGGTCGCCGGGATGAATACCGCCAAAAAAAGCACGAGCCATATCGATCACCTCTTTCTCATATCTAACTAACTAAATATACAATATAAAAGGAAAAAAGTATAGCACTATTCTGAAAGTTGACAGAATAAACAAAAACGGAAAAGAGATTTTGTGCAATGTTCCGCCACGTCGGAAAGACTGTGAAACACGGCGGGAAAAACCTTGCGTAACGGAGCACTTTATGATATACTTATTCTGTATAAATGGGAAGGTGTATCTATGAATTTTCTGTCCGAATGGGCAAACGGCATCGACACGGCTTGGCTGATCCAAAAGCTTTTCATTGCCGTTGCCGGTGTCATTGCCCTCACTGTCCATGAATCCGCCCACGGCCTTGTCGCCTACTGGCTCGGTGACGATACGGCAAAGCGTATGGGACGCATTTCGCTCAACCCGCTGCGTCACATCGACTGGGTAGGTCTTTTGATGATCATCGTTGCACACTTTGGTTGGGCAAAACCCGTGCCGATCGATATGCGGCGGTTCAAAAATCAGAAAACGGGCATGGCGATCTCTGCCGCAGCAGGTCCGATTTCCAACATTCTGCTTGCATTGCTGTCCACAATTTTCTGTCACGTTGGCCTTCGTGTCTACCGCACGAACTTCAGTGATGCGTGGTATTACTTCACGCTGTTTTTCATGTATGCACAGCTGATCAACGCAGGTCTTGCGGTCTTCAACCTCATCCCCATCCCGCCGCTCGACGGCTCCAAGGTATTGGCCATGTTCCTGCCGGACAAGGCACACGATTTTCTGATGAAATACGAACGCTACGGCTTTGCCGTGCTGGCACTTCTGCTGTTCACGGGTGTCCTTGATAGGCCGCTTGCCTTCCTGCGGGACGGGCTGATCAATATCCTGGAAGGCATCGTAACACCGTTCATTTAACGCACAATTCCCGTAAAAAATCACCGATACTGGAGATACTATGGAAGAACCCAAATATCATCTTGAGGGCGTCGTACAGTCCAAGGCAGACAGCCTGGAGGACTTTGACGGTCCGCTGGATGTCATTTTGCTGCTGTTAAGCAAAAATAAAATAGCGATCGAGGACATCAGCATCTCCTCCATTTTAGAGCAGTATCTCGCTTATTTAGACGAGATGAAACGAATGGACATGGAGATCGCCAGCGAGTTCATCGCCATGGCATCGCACCTGATGTTCATCAAAACCAAGATGCTGCTGTCTGCCGCCGAGCAGGAAGAGGCACTCACGGAGATGGAACTCCTCATCCGTTCTCTGGAAGAGCGTCAGCGGAAAGAAGCGTACGAGCAGATCAAAACGGCATCGCAGTTTTTGGAGAGCCGCAACGAGATCGGCATCAATCTGTTCACCAAAGGACAGGAACCTTTTGAAGCGGACAAGACCTACCGCTACAAGCACGAGCCCGAAGACCTGCTTGCGGCCTTTGCAGCCATGCAGGAGCGGGCACAGCGGAAGCTGCCGCCGCCGGCA
>JAZUDF010000144.1:0-7010 GCA_045639485.1 Faecousia sp.
CAAGAGAGAAAAGATAGCCGCCGGAGGCAACTGTATACAGTATCGATACGGACAGATTGCCACGGGTGCAAGTGCCCTCGCAATGCCATCTTAAGAGACTCTGCAAAAAAGAGGGAACAGTGCAGTAGCCCGCAGCCAAAATGCGTTCGCCTGCGGCTCCGCATTTTGGGCGTGCCTTGCGTCGGCATTGTTACCCGCACTTCAATCCGCTCCGCGTCTTGCGTCGCGGACAATGCTCGAAATTCTAATTTGCCAAAACATAGGGGTGCACACGCAGGTGCACCCCTACTGACCACTAATTTACAAATAGTTCTTTTTTTCTGCCGGGCGGTGTGATATAATGCAGGGTATAAAAGGAAAAATAGGCTTTTCGAAAGGAACTGGATTATGGGTTTACTCGACAAGGTGTTCGGCACGACCTCCGAACGACAGGTTAAAAAATTAACGCCGATCGTCAATAAGATTGAAGCACTGAGCGATCACTATGCAGCACTGTCCGATGAAGACCTGCGTGCCGTGACGCCGGCACTGAAAGAACGGCTTGCAAACGGCGAAACGCTCGACGATATCCTTCCCGACGCCTTTGCTGCAGTCCGTGAGGCGGCGTGGCGTGTACTGGGCATGAAGCCCTACCGCGTGCAGCTCATCGGCGGGATCATTCTCCATCAGGGGAGAATTGCCGAGATGAAGACCGGTGAAGGCAAAACGCTCGTTGCGATCCTGCCCGCCTACCTCAATGCTCTGACGGGCGAGGGCGTACACATCGTCACCGTCAACGACTATCTTGCCAAGCGTGACTCCGAGTGGATGGGCAAGGTTTACCGCTACATGGGACTCACCGTGGGCCTGATCATCCACGACATGACGCCCGATCAGCGACGGGAAGCCTATGCAGCCGACATCACCTACTGCACCAACAACGAGCTCGGCTTTGACTATCTGCGTGACAACATGGCGATCTACCACAAGGACATGGTACAGCGTGGACATTCCTTTGACATCGTGGACGAGGTGGACTCCAACCTCATCGATGAAGCACGTACCCCGCTCATCATTTCCGGCAAGGGCGACGAAAGCTCCAAGCTCTACGAAATGGCGGACTTCTTTGTTTCCCGCCTCAAACGCAAGATCTATACGACCACCGACAGCAAGGAAAGCTACGACAACGACAACTGCGACTACTATGTCGATGAAAAGGAACGCTCCGTACAGCTGACGGCGAGCGGCATCAAGAAGGCGGAGGAATTCTTCAACCTGGAAAACCTCGCCGACATCGAAAACTCCACCGTTTCCCACCACATCAACCAGGCAATGAAGGCCCGCGGTTTGATGAAACGCGACGTGGACTACGTGGTCAAGGATGGGCAGGTCATCATCGTGGACGAGTCCACGGGCCGTCTGATGTACGGCAGACGCTACAACGAAGGTCTGCATCAGGCGATCGAGGCAAAAGAAGGCGTGGAGGTCGCGAGCGAAAGCAAGACGCTTGCCACCGTCACCTTCCAGAACTTCTTCCGTCTTTACACGAAGCTGTCCGGCATGACGGGTACCGCCATGACCGAGCAGGAGGAATTCAACGGCATCTACGCACTCGACGTGGTGGATATCCCCACCAACAAGCCCGTGGTGCGTATCGACCACCCCGACGTGGTCTACAAGACCGAGGCAGGCAAGCTCCGTGCCGTCATCAATCAGATCAGGGAATGTCACGAAAAGGGACAGCCCGTGCTGGTCGGTACGGTTTCCATCGAAAAGTCCGAGTTAGTTTCGAAATTACTGTCGAAGACCGGCATTTCCCACGTGGTTCTGAACGCAAAGCACCACGAAAAGGAAGCCGAGATCGTCGCACAGGCAGGCAAGCTCGGTGCGGTCACGATCTCGACCAACATGGCAGGCCGTGGTACCGATATCGTGCTCGGCGGCAACCCCGAATACATGGCACTCAACGATCTTCGCAAACTCGAGGGCATGACAGACGAGCTTCTGGCAGAGGCGAATGCCTACTCCGAGACGGGCGATCCCGAAATTCTGGATATCCGTGCAAAGTACAAGGAGGCCTATGAGCGTCATAAGCGGGACACCGATGCCGAAGCGGAGCAGGTGCGTGCGGCAGGCGGCCTTTACATCGTCGGCACCGAGCGGCACGAGTCGCGGCGTATCGACAATCAGCTGCGTGGCCGTGCAGGCAGACAGGGCGATCCCGGCGAGAGCTGCTTCTACATCTCCATGGAAGACGACGTCATGCGTCTGTTCGGCTCTTCTCGCATCCAGGCGATGATGGACACGATGGGCATCGACGAGGACACGCCAATCAACGCAAAGATCCTCTCCGGTGCGATCGAAAACGCACAGAAGACCGTCGAAAGCCGCAACTACCAGACGCGAAAGAACGTGCTGGAGTACGACGACGTGATGAATATCCAGCGTAAGACGGTGTACGAACAGCGTATGCAGGTGCTGCAGGGCGAGGATCTTCGCAGCACGATCAACAATTACTTCAAATTTGTTGCGGAGACGGAGATCGAAGACGTCTACGGCGTGGAAAAGACGCTGTATGACGAAGATCAGCTGGCAGAGCTGAAGTCCCGCTTTGAAAACAAGTTCTTCCCCAAGGGTGTCTGGAAGCCCGACCTTTCCATCAATAAGGACGAGGCAAAGAAGCAGGCACTCGAGCTCATGCACGAGACCTACGCGAAGAAGGAAGCCGAGTACGGCGAGACCGTCATGCGTGAGGTCGAACGCGTCATCATGCTGCGTGTCGTGGACGAGTACTGGATGGACAACATCGACGCCATGACAGACCTCCGTCAGGGCATCACCCTGCGTGCCTACGGTCAGAACGATCCCGTTGTCGAGTATAAGCGGGAAGGCTATGCCATGTTTGACGGCATGGTCAACGCCATCAAGGAAGAGACCACCCGCCGGCTGTTCTCCTTCCGCCTGCGTACGGAGGAGGATATGAAGCGAAAGAAGGTCGCCAACGAGACCGGTACGTCCGGCGGCGGTGACAAGACCGTCAAAAAGAAGCCCGTGGTGAAGAAGGTCAAGGTCGGCCCCAACGATCCCTGCCCCTGCGGCAGCGGCCTGAAGTATAAGAAGTGCTGCAGAGATAAGGACTTAGCGGCAGGCAAATAATGGTTAATAGTGAATAGTGAATTGATGTATTTTTCAATTCTATGAATTGAAAAATGAATGAAATCATCCGCAACGCGGACACCTCAATTAACCATTAACTATTTACTATTCAGAATTGGAAAGGAGGCATTCCGATGAAAAGTAAATCTATCGCACTCACCGCTCTTTTCGTCGCGGTCTGTCTCCTGTTTTCCGCCTGCTACAATCTCGCCACGCGGGACAAGCCCGTCGGCACCGCGGAGCAGGCAGAGCGGGTTTCCATCTACACCATTGACCGCAAGGATGCCTTCAAGGATCCCGAAACGGTCGTGCTGCCGGAGCCTTATATCCTCCCGCAGACACAGATCGAGGCGTTCTTCCGCGATCTTCGTGCCATGTACTATGTTGACAGTATCCTCTACGTCCCCACGGATCCGAACCTCATCTTCTACGGCTACGTGGTGAAGATCGAATACAAAGACGGTGCGGTGGAATGGCTCTCCGGCACGAATATGACGTATTACGTCGATGCCGAAGGACACTACAAGATCGACCACTATACGCCCGACATCGACTCATGGAACGCGGCGATCGGCCCGTATCTGCCGCAGGAAGGAGAATGAACATGGCCTGCAGAAACATCGACATGGAAAACTTCCCCCGCAAGGCACATTTTGACTATTTCCGCACCATGACCACCCCCTACGTGGGCGTGACGGTGCAGGTGGACGTGACGGAGCTTGTATCGTTCTGCAAGCGGGAAAAGGTGTCTTTTTACCTCACGATGATCCATCTTGCCGCTTTGGCTGCCGACGGGGTACCGGAATTCCGTCAGCGGATCCGCGGCGACGGCATCGTAGAGTACGATGCCTGCCCGACCTCGCATATTGAACTGTTGGACGACGGCACCTACTGCTACTGTGCCCTGCGGCACGAGCTGCCCTTCCGGGAGTATCTTGCCTACGCGGAGAAAGAGCGGCAGAAGTGCCGCGAGAATCCCTCCATCGAGGAGGAAGAGGACGTGGAGAGCGAATATTTCATCTCGACGCTGCCGTGGCTGCACTATACGGCCTTTGTGCAGCCGACGACCGTGAACGGCGACTCCAATCCCCGCATCACGTGGGGCAAATATGAAGAAAACGAACGCGGAAGGCTGCTGCTTCCCGTGACGGTGTTGGTGCATCACGCCCTCGTCGACGGCCTGCAGATGTCGCAGTTCTACGCAAATTTAGACAAGGAAATCAAAAACCTCACTGCACAAATGACGGTTTAACGAATATAATAATTCCGAATTCCGCATTCCGAATTCCAAGGAGAAACCATGTCCTTTACCGTTCATCAAAACCCCGAATATCTGACCTCGTCGGTCATCACCGTGCCGCACTGCTTTTCCACAAGACACGGCGGCGTGTCCGAGGGCTATCTTTCCTCGCTCAACCTGGGCATCCACCGCGGCGACGTGCGTGCCAACGTGGAAAAAAACTATGAAATTTTAGGCGAAGCGGTCGGCTTTGATCCTGCAACGCTTGTCTTTACGCATCAGACACACACGGACATCGTGGCACAGGTCGGCAAAGCTGACTGCGGCGACGGTCTTGTGCGTGAGGTGACGGTCGAGCGTGACGGTCTTATCACCAACGAAGAAGGCGTGACACTCACCGTCTTTTCCGCCGACTGCACGCCGGTGCTGCTCCACGATCCGAAGCATCACGCCATCGGTGCGGTACATTCCGGCTGGCGTGGAACGGCTGCAGGCATTGCGAAAAAAGCGGTCGAGCAGATGACGGCCGCCTTCGGTACCGATCCTGCGGACGTCGAGGCTGCGATCGGCCCGTGCATCGGCAGATGCTGCTTTGAAACGCACAGCGACGTCCCCGACGCCATGCGTGCCGCACTCGGCAGTGCGGCGGAAGCCGCCATCACGGACGACGGAGACGGCAAATTCCACGTGGACCTGAAAGAGCTCTGCCGCATCTGGCTTTTGAATGCCGGTGTGACGAAAATTGACGTGAGTGAAGACTGTACGGCGTGTCAGCCTGACCGCTTCTGGTCGCACCGCAAGGTCGGAAACGCCAGAGGCTCACTCGCGGCAATCATACGGCTGTGATAATTCGGAATTCGGAATTAGGAATTCGGAATTTACACCAACGGAGAGATTTATGAAAAAGAGAAAGCTCAACCGAATACTTGCTCTGCTGCTGTTTGTTGCCATGCTGCTCTGCTTCGGCGGCTGCGGCGGTGCGTGGACAGAGAATACCGAGCCCACCTATGAAACGGAGTCTGTGACCGAGCCTGCGGAGGAACGTCCTGCCGAATTCGGTCTTTCCTACGTGGAAGAATACGGCTTCAACCCCTACAAATGCACCTGCCTGACCAACCGCCCGGTGATCAGCCTTGTGTATGAGAGTCTGTTCGTCGTGAATGAAAACTTTCAGCCGGAACCCGTGCTGTGTGACAAATTCGGCGTCTCCGACGACGGCATGACCTATCTCATCAGCATCTGCAAGGATGCCTGCTTCTCCGACGGCAGTCCGGTGACGGCACAGGATGTGATCGCGTCTTTGCGGAAAGCCTCCAACAGTGCCTACTACGGCAACCGCTTCCGTCACGTCCGGTCTTTTTCGGTCTACAACGACAAGACGGTGAAGATCGAGCTTTACACGCCCTACGAAAATCTCCCGCTGCTGCTCGACGTGGCGATCAGCAAAAACGGCACGCAGGATGACGCCCGGCCGATCGGCTCCGGCCCGTTCTACATGACGACGGCAAACAGATTTCTGCTGCGGAACAAAACCTGGTGGCAGGGTACGTTTGACGTGATCGAGGGTGACCGCATCCGTCTGCAGGCGGCGGAAAAGCCCATCAACGTGCGGGATAATTTCGAGTTCGGCTCGACCAAACTCGTGCTTGCCGATCCAAACTCCGCGGCAAGCGTCGGCTATCGCTGCGACTACGAGCTTTGGAACTGCAACACCACCGTGATGCAGTATATCGGCTTCAACCTCGGCCGTGCGACCTTCGCCGATGCCGACGTACGGCAGGCGGTGACCTATCTGATCGACAGAGAGGACATCTGTGCGAGCCTCTATAACGGCTTTGCAATGCCTGCCTCCCTGCCCTGCTCCCCGCAGTGCGGCACCTACGACAAGGAGCTTGCCGCCCGCTATGCCTACGATCCCGAGGAATTTTCCACCCGCATCCGGGACAAGGTGTTCCCCGTGACGGTGGAGCTGGTGGTGTGGTCTGCGGACTTCTCCCGTGTGGAGCTTGCAAACTATCTTGCGGACGCCTTCTCCCATTACGGCATCAAGGTGCGAGTGGTGTCCGTGGACTATGAAACCTATAAAAACCGTATCCGAAACGGCAATTTCGACATGTTCATCGGCGAGGTGCGGCTGTCCAACGACTTTGACCTCACTCCGTTCTTCAGCGGTGACGGCGATCTCAATTTCGGCTATATCACCCACAACGGACTGTACAATCAGGCACTTTCCGCTCTGGCAAATTCCGGCAATGCCTACGATCTGTATCAGCATGTGATGGACACCGGCCTTGTCTGTCCGGTGCTGTTCAAATCCTACGCAGTGATGGCAACACGCGGCACGATCGAGACGCTGCAGCCTGCGGTCGACTGTGTGTTCCACCTTCCCGGTGGCAGAACGCTTGCCGACGCAAGTACGACCTATGAGGCCATGACGGGCGAATAAGGGCAGACTGCCCGGAAGTCCGAGACAGAAAAAAGCGGAAGTACGAACTTAGCAACAGCCAAGTAAGGAAGTATTTCCCGGATATGGATTTTGTACGGCAAAATCCGATGCTCGCTAAGAATACAGACAAACTGAAGTTTGCAAGGATGAGTGAGATGATTATTTTAATTACAGGAGCATCCCATACAG
>JAZUDF010000145.1:0-4376 GCA_045639485.1 Faecousia sp.
TCCCGCGTCAGTCCGGCTACACTAAAACGAAACCTGGCGTTGATGAACGCCAGGCCTCGTAAGGTTCTTAACTTTTGTTCTCCCCAGCATCTGTGGGAACTTGAACTTCAAAAGTGTTGCACTTAGTTTGACAAATCACTAGGCTGGCTGATGAGGAGTAAGACCGGCTGTACGGTAGCACTCTCATACTTTTGGTTTTCCACCTCATCCGTCACGGTCAAGACCGCGACACCTTCTCCTCAAGGAGAAGGCTTTCGGGCGTCGGTGGATCAATGTGCGGCGGAGGCTACCCTTCCGTCTCGACCGGCGGTCGAGACACCTCCCCTGACAAGGGGCGGCTTTGGCGTGTGCAGGCGGGACGTCGGGGACGCCGTCCCCTACAATTCCGAATTCCGCATTCATAATTCCGAATTCACGGGACGATGTGGGCATCGTCCCCTACGGTACTGTGCAAGATTGCTACGGACAGATTGCCACGGGTGCAAGCACCCTCGCAATGACACGCGGGGGATGCGGTGCGGTTGCAAGAAACATCTTGTAAATTTTTCATTTTTTTGGTATTCTTTTGGAGGAAACGGTAAATCTGTCGAAAAAGGGCGGGTTTGGCGGTTTCGTGATCCGAAAAGGAGAAAAAAGATGAAAGATACGAAGAAAAAAGAAACGCTGCAGGAAAAGCTTGCAAAACGGAAATATCATATCCCCAACAAATTTATCTGGTGGCTCTACTACGTCATCATGGTCAAGATCATGCTCCGCAAATACCGTCCGAAGGTCACGATCAAGGACGATATCAACGACTGCAAGGGCCCGTGCTTTCTCGTTTGGAACCATCTGTCCCGCATTGACCACGCCTACGTACTGAAGGCTGCCTGGCCCCGCCGCGTCAACATCGTTGCCGCGTGGGTGGAATTTTTCCGCAGCCATCTGGCAATGGTGTTCAAGCTGAACAGCATCCTGCCGAAGAAGAACTTTACGCAGGACATCCCCGGTGTGAAGGCAATGCTCTCCATCATCAATCAGGGCGGCTGCGTGTGCTTCTCCCCCGAGGGCATGAGCTCCATCTACGGCACCAACCAGCCTGTTGTACCGGGTACCGGACGGTATCTGAAGCACTTTGCCATTCCCGTTTATTTTCTCAAACTGAGCGGTCAGTATCTTGCAAACACCAAGGTCAACCTCGATCAGCGTACCTCCGAGCGTGTGGAGGCCGAGATGTCTTTGCTGTTCTCCCCCGAGGAGCTGAAGGAACTCACCGCAGAGCAGATCGAGGCAAAGATGAACGAGGCGTTCCGCCACGACGATTATGCGTGGGGTAAGGAAAACCACCTGAAGTGGAAGACCTTTGGCCGCATCTGCGATCACTTAAATGACATCTGCTACCGCTGCCCCCGCTGCGGTGCCGAGGTGCAGATGACCTCCGAGAAGGACTATATCAAGTGCCGTGCGTGCGGCAACGGTGCGAGGATGAACGACTACTACGAATTCGAGCCGTTTGACGACACCTGCGTGCTGCCCGTCTCTCCGTCCGAATGGGTGGCAGACGAACGCCGCCAGATCATCAAGGACATCCGTGCCGACGAAAACTACAGCATCAGCCTGCCCGTGAAGATCGGCTACGTGCCGGAATACCACTACATCAAAAACAAGCAGACAAGTGAGCTTTGCGGCGACGGCACCATCACTTTCGACCACAAGGGCATCCACTTTGCAGGCACGAAGCTCGGTCAGCCGTGGAGTTTTGATCTGAGCTACAGCGTGGTGTACTCTCTCATCATCGAGACCGACATGACGCATTTTGCCTTCTATATCAACGGCGAATATCACGACTTCTACCCCGATGAGCCGATCGTCGGCAAGCTGCTTCTGCTGACGGAGGAAATGCACCGCCTGCACTACAACACGTGGAAGAACTTCCCGTGGAACAGCGATATGTACGAAGACGTGCTTTGACAATTTTTCGCTTCTGTGCTATTTTAGAGTTACAGAGTGTTTACACTGATTTTTTCTGAAAGGAGATCCTCTGTATGTTCTGTCCTTTATGCGGCTGTAAACTGAACGAAGGTGCCAAGTTCTGCGGCAACTGCGGTGCTTCCATCGCCGCCGCACCCATCGTTGCGGCACCTGCCCCGGCAAAAGCTCCCGACAGCCCGAAGCCGGCTGTGCCCGCTTTTGAAGTGGCACCGGAAGATGTCCCTGATTTTGAAATAACCCTGGAAGATATGCCGGAAGAAAAACCCGCTCCCGCTCCGGTTGCGGCTCCCGCGGCGGCTCCCACACCGCAGCCGTTTGTTCCGACCGCTCCGAGACCTGCTGCTCCTGCGGCTCCCGCTCCCGCTCCGAGGCCGTTTGCTCCGGCAGCTCCCGCCGCTCCTGCTGTGGCTCCCGCTCCGGCAGCTCCCGCTCCGAAAAAGGCAAAGAAGGACGGCAGTCTTCTGAACGTGCTGCAGCTGCTTCTGCTTGTGGCCGCCGCCGCTACCGTCGTCTTTTTGTTCCTCGGCGTGTTCGGCTACACGGCGGGCGAGTACAACAACCGCTTTTCGCTGTTCGGTCTTTGCACTCCGTTTGTCGGAAGTGAGGTCTGCCTTGCAGGTCAGAATGCGATCGCAGGCTTTTTGACGTGGGACGTGCTGTTCTACCTTGTCGGCGGCATCGCGGTGATCGGACTGCTGTGCGTGCTGTTTGCCACGCTTCTCAAAAAGCCGAAGCTCAACACCCCCGTCATCGTGTCTTCTATCCTTCTGGCGGGCTTTACCGTGGTCATGTTCTACGTGTTCCGCGACACGCTCGTGGACTTTCTGACAGACTACGTGATCAACAACCGTCTGTCCTCCCTCCACGCTTCTGCGGATCTGAAGGAATGCGGCTTTATCCTGTTCGGACTGTGTGCTCTGAACGTCGTCCTCGCCGTTCTGCTCACTGCGTTCGGCGGCAAAAAGAAAGCACCGGAGCCCGTTGTCGAGGTCCCGATGATTTAAGAAAAAAGGAAACGGCTGAACCGAGTTTCTCGGTTCACCCGATTTTTTATGCTTTTTTACGTCTTGTCAGCCTGTGCCAGCAAAGCATCAGCAGCCACGAGACTGCCGTCACGGTGACAAAGACCGCGAGCGTCAGCAGCAGCGGATGCACGTTCCAGTTGCGGGCAAAGAAGAAGATGCCGTAGACCATCATCGGGTGGAGCAGATAGATGCCGTAGCCGCAGTCGCCGAGGCTCCTGATGAAGCGGCTTTTGCCGAGACGCGGCAGATACTCGTTCAGCAAGATCGCACCGCACAGCACCCACACGCAGCCGAGCAGTCCGTAAAGCACCTTGCACTGCGGGCAGACGTTACAGACATACGGGCAGCTTGCCTGTGCAAGCGGAAGCAGGATCCACAGCCATTTGAGCCGCAGCGTCCATTCGCGGAGTTTGTCGAAGGCACGGTCAAGCCACACGCCGAAGAAGAAGTAGAGCTGATAGGTCAGAAGGTTTCGGTACTGCAGGTAGTTGTTTCCCTCTTTGGGAAGGAGCAGGACTGCCGCAGCACAGACAACGGCAGAAAACAGCAGAACGGTCAGCGGGTGTTTTTCGCAAGACTCCCGCAGCGGAACCGTGAGCACGAAGATCTCAAACAGTACGAAGACGTACCACAGATGCCGCGGCTGGATGGCAAGACCGATGTCCTGCAGCCATGCAAGCGGGATGCTTTTGCCGTCAAGACCGCACAGATACACGACCGGAACGACGATCAGCACGCCGTACAGCACGTACGGTACGAGCAGGCGTTTTGCTTTTTTCAGCAGGAACTGTCCCGGCTTGCGGTATTTCCCCGCACGGATGCAAAGACCGTAGACACAGCCGGAGAGCATGAAGAACACCGGCATGTGGAACGAGTAGATGTAGGCGGAAAGAGCGACCAGAAAATTGTCGCTCCGGGCACAGTGAAACGCACCGTCTGCGGTGTACATCACCGTGATGTGTGCGAGGATCACGAGCGGCACGACCAGTGCTTTGAGCAGGCCGTAGGTGTTCCCGCGAAGCTGTTTTGTATCCATGATCACTCTTTCAGCAGTCTGCGGCGGGCGATGTTGATGGGGCCTTCGATCATGCGGTTGATCCAGGACAAGCTCTTGCCGCAGCCGTACGCCACGCAGGAGTCTGCGTCATCGGCGATGCTGCACGCCATGCCGGTACGCTCGGCGAGCAGCTTGTCCATACCCCAGATGAGGCTGCCGCCGCCCGTGAGGACGATGCCGTTCCGGGCGATGTCGGTAACAAGCTCGGGGCTTGTCTGCTCTAAGATCTCCAGTACCTCGTCCGTGATCTGACGGGCGGGACGTTTGAGTGCTTCATAGACGTCGTCGGAGGAGATTTCAAATTCACGGGAAAGGCCGGTCTT
>JAZUDF010000146.1:0-2309 GCA_045639485.1 Faecousia sp.
GGTCAGCAGCACGATGACGTCTTCGTCTGCATCCCGCCGCTGTACCACACCGGTGCCAAGATGCACTGGTTCGGCAGCCTGTATTCCGGCTCCAAAGCGGTGCTGCTTCGCGGCGTCCGTCCCGACTGGATCTTCCAGGCAATCTCCGAAGAAAAAGCGACCATCATCTGGCTGCTCGTTCCCTGGGTGCAGGACATCCTCGACTCCATCGACCGCGGCGACCTGAAACTCGAAGACTACCGTCTTGATCAGCTGCGTCTGATGCACATCGGTGCACAGCCCGTGCCGCCGTCTTTGGTACGCCGCTGGCTCAAGGTGTTCCCGCATCATCAGTACGACGTCAACTACGGTCTGTCCGAGTCCATCGGCCCCGGTGCCGTCCACTTGGGCGTGGAAAATCTCCACAAGCTCGGTGCCACCGGCAAGGCAGGCTATCTGTGGCAGACGCGTGTGGTCAACGAAAAGGGCGAAGACCTGCCCGCAGGCGAGGTGGGCGAGCTCATTCTCAAAGGCCCCGGCGTCATGAAGTGCTACTACAAAAACAACGAAGCGACCGCAGACTCCATCCGTGACGGTTGGCTCTACACGGGCGACATGGCAAAGACAGATGAAGACGGCTTCATCTACCTTGTCGACCGCAAAAAGGACGTTATCATCACCGGCGGGGAAAACCTCTACCCCGTGCAGATCGAAGATTTCCTACGTGCCAACCCGAAGATCAAGGACGTTGCCGTCATCGGCCTGCCGCATGAACGTCTGGGCGAAATTGCCGCAGCGATCATTGAGACTGTTGAGGGCGAAACGCTGACCGAAGACGAAGTGATGGCCTTCTGCGAGGATATGCCGCGTTACAAGCGTCCCCGCAAGATCATCTTTGCCGATGTGCCCCGCAACCCGACCGGCAAGATCGAAAAACCCAAGCTCCGCGAACGCTACTGTGCCGTCCGTCTGGTCGAAGCACAGACAACGAAATAAGAACAACAAAAAAGCAGGGTAATTTACCCTGCTTTTTTGTATCCAACGCCGTAGGGGCGACGCTTGCCGTCGCCCGCAAGGACTGTCCCCGCACGTGTCATTGCGAGGGTGCTTGTGCCCGTGGCAATCCTTCACTTTCGATTTCGCAGCGGAAATTCCAAAAGTTAAAGAGTTGCAAAATTGCACACAATCAGTTATAATATTTCAGATATTGATACATAGAGGTGTTAGTCTATGAAACAGATGATGCTCGGCAACAAGGCCGTAGCCAGAGGCTTGTACGAAGCAGGCTGTAAATTCGTTTCTTCCTACCCCGGCACGCCTTCCACGGAGATCACCGAAGAGGTCGCAAAATTTGCCGAGGTTTATGCAGAATGGGCACCCAATGAAAAGGTCGCCATGGAATCCGCACTCGGTGCCTCCTTTGCAGGTGCAAGAAGCTTCTGTGCCATGAAGCACGTCGGCCTCAACGTCGCGGCAGATCCTCTTTACACTGCCTCCTATACCGGTGTCAACGGCGGCATGGTCATTTGTGTTGCCGACGATCCCGGCATGCACTCGAGCCAGAACGAACAGGATTCCCGCCACCACGCCATCGCCAGCAAGGTGCCGATGTTAGAGCCGTCCGACTCTGCCGAATGTAAGGATTTCATCCTCAAGGCATTCAAGATTTCCGAAAAGTTTGATACGCCCGTCATCCTTCGCACCTGCACCCGTGTGGCACACTCGCAGAGCATGGTCGAGCTGTGCGACCGCATCGAGCCGGAACTTCGCGAATATGTCAAAAACCCGCAGAAGTATTCCATGTCTCCCGCCAATGCCATCAAACGCCACGTGTTTGTGGAACAGCGTATGGCGGATCTTGCAGAGCGTGCAGAGGACTGCCCGCTCAACCGCGTGGAACTGGGTGATACCAAACTCGGCTTCATCACCTCCGGCACCTGCTACCAGTATGTGAAGGAAGTTTTCCCCGATGCCAGCGTCCTGAAGCTCGGCATGGTCAACCCGCTGCCGACAAAGCTGTTCAAAGACTTCGCGGCAAAGGTTGAAAAGCTCTACGTCATCGAAGAAATGGATCCCATCATCGAAACACACGTCCGTGCGCTTGGGATCCACGTTGACGGCGGCAAGGATCTGACCGGTCTTCTGGGCGAACTGAGCCAGGGCAAGCTTGCAAAGGCAATGGGTGTGGAGCTGCCCGAAAGCACCGCTCTTGAAGAGCCGCTGCCCATCCGTCCTCCCGTGCTTTGCCCCGGCTGCCCGCACAGAGGTCTGTTCTATACGCTCGGCAAGCTCAAGCTGACGGTCTGCGGCGACATCGGCTGCTACACCCT
>JAZUDF010000147.1:0-10402 GCA_045639485.1 Faecousia sp.
ATGCTTTTTCGGCGAACACCTGACGGATCTCGGGTTTGTCAAGACGGTCTCTGACCATTTGAGATTCCGCCGAGAAGGTCAGGACATTGCCGCTGAACGACGCTTTGGCAGGTACCTTTTCTTCCGTGCCAATCAGCCAGCGATCGGAAGGCGGAAGTTTTTCACGCACTTTTGCAAAATACTCGGGCCAGAAGCTGATCGGCAGGTCATCCGTGGGTGTCGTTTCGACCGGTGCCGGTGCTGTTTCCGGTGCTTTCTCTTCCATCGGCTGATATGCCGGCTGTGTCGGGGCTTCCGGTGCCTTCTGTACGGTGATATTGCCGGATGCGATCGTTTCCTCGACCCGCGACAGACGGGCGTTGAGGGCTTTCGTATCGTGTGTCAGCATGGGGTTGCACATCTGAATGAAGCACAGCTCCGCATCGATCCGTCGGTTGGCACTGCGATTGAAGCCGGAGCAGGTGTCCTGCAGAAGCGTAGTCAGACGCAAAAGTTCTGCCGACGTGAAAAGAGGCTGCAAGGCTTTCATTTCTTCATCGGTGCACACACCGGTGAGCATGCCGGTGCCGGACTGCGGTGCTGCACGCAAAATAAGAAGATCACGGCACAGGGACACAAGTTCGTCGAGCATTGCGGCGATGTCCTTCCCTGCCGCATACTGCTCGGAAAAGACGGTCAATGCCGTTTTGGTGTCACGCTTTGCGACTGCCTGCAAAATTGCGGCAGCCTGCTTGGCTCCGGCTAAACCGAGGCAGGAATAAACTTTTTCCGCTGTGACCGTGTCGTTGACAACTGCCGTCGCACACTGGTCAAGCAGGCTCATGCCGTCACGAAGGGCACCGTCTGCCAGTCTTGCGAGCAGGTTGGCTGCTTCGGGCGTGAGGTCGATGCCTTCCTGATAGGCAACATAGTTGATACGGCCGGCGATGTCCTCCGGCAGAAGTCTGCGGAAGGAAAAACGCTGGCAGCGGGAAAGAATGGTCGCGGGAACTTTGTGCAGCTCGGTCGTTGCGAGGATGAACAGCAGGTGTTCCGGCGGCTCTTCAATGATCTTCAGCAGTGCATTGAATGCGGACATGGAAAGCATATGCACCTCGTCGATGATGTAGACACGCTTTTTGACCTCCGCAGGTGCGTAAATGGCGTCGTCACGCAGGGTGCGGATGTTGTCGACACCGTTATTGGACGCAGCATCGATCTCCATGACATCCATGCAGCTGCCGCTGTCGATGCGTTTGCAGGCACTGCAGCAGTTGCAGGGATTGCCGTCCACCGGGTTTTCGCAGTTGACCGCTTTGGCCAGGATCTTGGCACAGCTGGTCTTGCCGGTGCCGCGGGAGCCGGTGAACAGATAGGCATGGCTGAGTTTCCGGGAAACCAACTGTGCTTTGAGCGTTTCCGTGACGCTTTTCTGACCGACGACCTCGTCAAAGGTCTGCGGGCGGTATTTACGGTAGAGTGCCTGATACATCTGTTCACCTTCTTTCGTTGATTTGAGTAGATCCTTCGCTTACGCTCAGGATGACACCTTGTTTAGGAATATAATAAGGGGGCCCCGCGAAGTCCGAAGGACTTTGTGGGGAGAGGAGTTGCAACGGAATGAGCGAGCTTTCGGCAAGAGGCGTAGCCTTTTTGCCGGAAGCGAGGAATATGGAGTTTGCAACGACGAATTCCGGTCCATGACAAGATCGCACACCTGCATTTGAACATGCGTTATATCCGTTTCCCACGCAGCCGACTCAGAAACGGCTGACTCACGGCACACGGAACTTTCCGCTTAATGCTGCTCGGTTCCCCGCCTGACATGGTTCACGGGGCTCCGTTGCGTGAGACCGATTCCTCAACATCACTTACGCGGACAGACGACACAAGGCATGTCCTGGTGCAGGAATTCATCCCCGCTGTAGCGGATTGCGGGCAACAGGGCACCGCTATCTCCCCGACTAGTGCGACCTTGTCACAGACCGGAACTTTGTGACAAGTTCTATATGAAATTATAAACGATTTTGTCTGTTTTGGCAACAGTTTTGTTGTCAGTCAAGCTTATCCTCGATGAACTTCACCAGTTCGCCGACGGTGTTGAGTTTTTCTTCAAGCTCCAGGTCAACGCCGAGTTCTTCTTCCATATCCATGATCATTTCAACGGTGTCCAGAGAGTCGAGATGCAGGCTTTCAAAGGTGGTATCCATCGTGATTTCTTCTGCGGGAATATCGAGTTCCTGAGACAAATAAGAAACGATTTTTTCAAACATGAAGTATAACCTCCTGAGGTTGTTTCCTTATGTATGATACGGACTATCTATGCGGATGTCAAGAGATTTTTTCTCAGGCATCAGCCCAGGAAATCCTTGAGGACTTTGGAGCGTGACGGGTGGCGAAGCTTCCGCAATGCCTTGGATTCGATCTGACGGACACGCTCACGCGTCACTTCAAACTCTTTGCCGACCTCCTCCAGCGTATGCGATCTGCCGTCTTCCAGGCCGAAACGCAGACGCAGGACTCTTGCCTCACGCGGAGAAAGTGTATCCATCACTTTGGCGAGCTGCTCCCGCAGCATATTGTAGGATGCAGACTCTGCCGGTTCCTTTGCACTGTCATCCTGAATGAAATCGCCGAGGTGGCTGTCATCTTCTTCGCCGACAGGCGTTTCCAAAGAAACCGGCTCCTGTGCGACCTTGATGACCTCGGTCACCTTGTCTTCCGAGATGCCTGCCCGCTCACTGATCTCCGTGATCGTCGGCTCTCTGCCGAGTTCCTGTACGAGACTTCTCGAGGCACGAGAAACCTTGTTGATGGTCTCGACCATGTGCACCGGGATGCGGATGGTG
Organism: Faecousia sp.; assembly: GCA_045639485.1. Taxonomy (GTDB): domain Bacteria; phylum Bacillota; class Clostridia; order Oscillospirales; family Oscillospiraceae; genus JAFRPC01. The sequence continues at coordinate 2,829 of JAZUDF010000147.1, forward strand.
CGTGCGTGATCGGCAACGGCTCGGGTGATGGACTGGCGGATCCACCACGTTGCATAGGTGGAGAACTTGTAGTCCTTGGTATAGTCGAATTTATCGACTGCCTTGAGCAAGCCCATGTTGCCTTCCTGAATCAGGTCAAGCAGGTGCATGCCGCGGCCGACATAGCGCTTGGCGATGGAGACGACCAGACGAAGGTTTGCCTCGATCATGGTGTTCTTTGCTTCCTCATCGCCTTCAGAGAGCCGTTTTGCGACCTCTTTTTCCTCTTCGCGGGACAAAAGCGGAATCTTGCCGATTTCCTTGAGGTACATACGGACGGGATCGCCCATGCCGTAGGCTTCATCTGAAATACCGCTCAGCTCCAGAGCGTTGTCAGAGACATCGACTTCCTCCTCCGCGATGATTTCTTCATCCGTCGGCAGACGCTCTTCTGCACACTGGATCATCTCGGCAACATCGGACATATCGGTTTCGATGCCCGCTTTGTCGATCATCTCATAGATCTGATCTTCCTGTGCTTCGTCTGCATCAATGGCGTCAAAGGTCTCAAACAACTGTTTGGAGGTAATTCTGCCGTTCTTTTTGCCGTTTTCGATTAAACTATTGAGTTTTTCCTGCATCAGTTCGTCTTCCATATCACTGTCCATAACCTTTCTTTTCTTTCAGTCGGCTTTGCAGTGCAAGGAGGTCATCCTCACTTGCGGAGGCATGTGCGTTTTGGTATTCGCTGTGGATCAGGTTCATGCAGTCTTTCAGTGCGGTTTCATTCACGAGTGTCTCTCCGTGGCTTGCCACGGCACTCAAGTGTGCCTGTTCTTCCGGTGTGAGGTCTTCCAGAACAGAAAGGCTGACGCTCATGCCGGTGTTATGTCGCTGCCGAAGGGCATCGAACACTCTGCCGAAGAGCGGTACGGAAAATTCCTCTTCCCGGAGCGATCCGGTCTGATCAAACAGTGCCGGCTCGAGCAGCACCAGCCGAAGCACAGATTCTTCTGCCCGGGCGGATCTGAGGTTGTCATACCGAATGCTTCTGGAGGTCGGGCGGCTGATGGTGGCAGGCTCGAGTTTCGCCTGCTCTTCCTTCTTCCGCTGTTTTGCGGTATTTCGCTTGAACGCCTTTTGGATTTCCATCTTGAGTGCGTCCGGCGAAATTCCTGCAGTTTCCGCTGCACGGCCACAGTAAATTTCCCGTTCCACTGCATTGGGGAAGGAGGCGATCAGCTCCGCAGCCTCTCTGGAATACCGGACTCTTTGCTCATCTTTTGAAAGGTCATAGCGGTTTTTCAGCGAAAGCAGCTGATAATCCGCCTGACTCTCGGAATTGTTCAGCAGCAGTTCAAAGCGTTCTGCACCGAATTTTCGCAGGTACTCATCGGGATCCTTGGCATCCTGCATCCGCAGCACCTTGACATGTATGCCCGCCTTTTCCAGCATGGGGATCGCACGTTTCGTCGCATCCTGCCCTGCCGCATCGCTGTCGTAGGTCAGCACGACCTGCTCGGTGTAATTGCTCAAAAGGTTGACCTGCTCCTCCGTGAGTGCCGTTCCGAGGGACGCAACCGCACAGTCAAAGCCGTACTGGTGCATCGTCACGGTGTCCATATAGCCTTCGCAGAGGATGATCCGCTCATGCTTGCTTTTTTTGGCAAAGTTGAGGGCAAAAAGGTTTCTACGTTTGTTGAAGATCAGAGTCTCCGGAGAGTTGAGGTATTTCGGCTTGCTGTCATCCATCACGCGGCCGCCGAAGCCGATAAAGTTGCCCCGCAGGTCAATGATGGGGAACATCACCCGGTTGCGGAACTTATCGTAAACGGAGGTTTTGCCGTTCTTCTCTTTGGAAACGGCAAGTCCCGCATCGAGCAGTTCCTGGCGGGTATAGCCCTTTTTGAGCATGGTATCTGTCAGATTTGACCACGCATTGGGTGCAAAGCCGAGGCCAAAGCGTTTGACCGTGGCCGAGGTCAGGCCTCTGCCCGCAAGGTAGGCTCTGCCCGGCTTGCCGTCGTCTGATATCAAAGTGTCATAGAAAAACCGTGCAGCGTCCTTGCAGAGCTGCCACAGACGCTCCTGCTGACGGTAGCGGGATTGATACTGTTCGTCCTCCGGCACCTCCATGCCGACACGCTTTGCAAGAAAACGTACCGCATCGGGGTAGCTGAGGTTTTCGATTTCCATGATGAAGCTGACGACATTGCCGCCCTTATGGCAGCCGAAGCAGTAATAGATCTGCTTGCCCGCGTTGACAGAAAACGACGCGGTCTTTTCTCCGTGGAAGGGACACAGTCCGAAATGGTTACTGCCTTTCTTGGTCAGATTGACATACTGGCCGACCACGTCTTCAATTGGATTTCTGGCGACTAATTCGTCTAAAAATGCGGGTGGAAACGGCATAAGCAACCTCCTTTCTGCTTCCCTGCTATACTGTATGATACAACATCGGATGTACCGATTTCGGTACTCTTATCGGATCTGCCAGGCGGTCGGGACAAAAATTTCAGAGAATTTGTAGATCGCATATTTGTCCGTCATGCCGGCAACATAGTCGCAAACAACTCGCGGCATCCCGTCAAAGTCCATCTGAGGACGGAAGTCCGGCGGCAGCTTTTCAGGATGGTTGATGTAATAATTGTAGAGCTCTTTGATGATGATCTTTGCCTTGGACTCCTCGCCCTTGGCCTTGGGATTACGGTAGACGTGCTCAAACATGAATTCGCGTAATTCGTCCATCGTCTGATCCATACGCGGTGACATGGCGATCGTCGGCTTATTCATGGAGTTGTCGATCAGATCGCCGATGAGCGTGTTGATACGCTCGGAGTGTGTGGTACCGAGGACATCGGAAATAGACTTTGGAATGTCGGAATTTTGAAGGATGCCTGCACGGGTAGCATCGTCGATATCGTGATTGATGTACGCGATGCGGTCGGCGATGCGGATGATTTGGCCTTCAAGCGTTTCTGCAATATCACAGCCCGTATGACAGACAATGCCGCGGCGGACTTCATAGGTCAGATTTAAACCCTGACCGTTCTTTTCCAGATGATCCACGACACGCAAAGACTGCTCGTTGTGACGGAATTCCGTGCCCATAACGTCTGAAAGTGCCGCTTCACCTGCATGGCCGAACGGCGTATGACCGAGGTCGTGCCCCATGGCAGCTGCCTCGGTGAGATCTTCATTGAGTTTGAGTGCACGTGCAACGGTACGTGCCACGCGGGAAACCTCCAGCGTGTGCGTCATACGGGTGCGGTAGTGGTCGCCCTCCGGCTGCAGAAATACCTGCGTTTTGTGCATCAGACGGCGAAACGCCCGGCTGTGCAGAATGCGGTCTGCATCCCGCTGATAGCAGGTGCGGTCATCCGTTTCCGGCTCATCGAGTTCTCTGCCCTTCGTCTGTGCAGCTTTGGCAGCATAGGGAGAAAGGCGTTCGTATTCTTCCTGTTCGAGTCGTTCTCTGATCGTCATAAAAAGCATCACCTGTCTTTATATACGCAATCAATCGGGAAATATCTTTTTTTGAAGAAATTATCGCGGAAACGCACGGTATTCCTCCGATAAAACAGTGCCCGTGACCGTGCCGCCGGACAAGTCGGCAATACGGGTGAGGAAGGTCTGCGTCTTTGCCTGCGGAAGAAGTACCGTCAGAAGGACGTCTGCACCGAACTGCGTGTCATCCACAACACCCTCCTGTGCCGCCGTTTCCCTTGTCAGACGCTCATAGAGATTGTAAGGGCAGGCGATCTCAATACGGTTCCAGACTCGTTTGACGGAAATGCCCGCCGCATCTACCGCGTCTTTGGCAGATTTTGCGTAAGCACGCACAAGACCGCCTGCACCGAGCAGGATCCCGCCGAAATAGCGTGTGACAACGCAGCAGATATTGTTCAGGCCTTCTCTGCGAAGCACTTCCAACACCGGCATGCCCGCAGTTCCCTGCGGCTCTCCGTCGTCGGAATAACGTGTGGCACCGTCTTTGATGATATAGGCATAGACGTTGTGCGTGGCATCCCAGTGCTTCTCTCGCATGGCTTTGATGCACGCTAACGCTTCTTCCTCCGTGTCCGTCACCCAGACATGCCCGATAAATCGGGAACGCCGCTCTGTGAGCTCCGTCACCGCGTCTTTGGAGGGTACCAGATATTCTTCCATACTAAATTTCGTACTCCTTCAGTCTGCCATAGACGGTGTCATCACAGACTGCTTCGATTTCGATTCCGTTGTCTTTGTATTCACAACGCAGCACCTGTGCCTGGCTGTGCAAAACATCAATCTGTCCTGCCATGGAATACGGCAGCAGGAACGTTGCACGGTGCAGCGTGCTGAGCAGTTCGTGCTCGATCATGGAGAGAAGATCTTTGATGCCGTCTCCGGTCTTTGCGGAAATGGAGACCACACGTCTGCCGACCATAAGCTCCGCCCGCTCGACAAGATCCGCCTTGTTGTAGCACGAGATGACCGGAACGTCGGGCTTTGCCAGCTGATCGATCAGACGTTCGACGACTGCGATATGTTCCTCACGATGCTCATCAGCGGCATCGATCACATGGACAAGGAGATCTGCATACTCTAATTCTTCCAGCGTTGCCTTGAACGCCTCGACCAGATGATGTGGAAGTTTCGCGATAAAACCGACGGTATCGGAAAGCAGGACAGACAGATGCTCTGAAACGGTCAGCTGTCTTGTCGTGGTGTCAAGGGTATCGAACAGACGGTTGTTGGCGGGGATGCCTGCATCCGTCAGATAGTTGAGGAGCGTCGATTTGCCTGCATTGGTATAGCCGACGATGGCGACGACCGGAACGGAATTTTTCATCCTCTGACGTCGCTGCGTTGACCGCACGCGGCGTACCTCCGAGAGTTCCGCTTCCAGTTTCGTGATGCGTTCGCGGATATGTCGGCGATCTGTTTCAAGCTTTGTTTCGCCGGGGCCTCGCGTGCCGATGCCGCCGCCCTGGCGGGACAAACTCTTGCCCATGCCGGAAAGCTTGGGCAGCAGATATTTATACTGTGCAAGCTCGACCTGCAAACGGCCTTCGGCAGTTTTTGCACGCTGTGCAAAAATATCGAGGATCAGTGCACTGCGATCCAAGACGGTCACGCCTGTGATGTCCTCTAATGCCCGGATCTGGCTCGGCGAGAGGTCGTTATCAAAAATCACCATGGTGGCTTCATGCAGTTCGACCAGTTCTTTGATCTCGGCTGCCTTACCCTCGCCGACGAAGCTGTGAGGATCGGGCGTATGGCGGTTTTGCAGCACTTTTGCGGCACAGACACCGCCCGCAGTCTCCAAAAGGGCTTCCAGTTCGTCCAAGGATTCATCCGTTGCCTGCTCTTCTTTTTTGTAGCAGTCAGCGGCTAATCCTGCGAGAATGACGATTTCATTTTTTGTTTCAAAGTTGTTTTCCATAGATCCTCCGTTCGGAACGGTCAAGACCGTTCCCTACGGTGTTTTTCGATAGACATTTGTCCGTCCGAAAGAAAAAAGCCCGCACCAAAATCAGGTGCAGGCTCAATTCTTACTTCAGGCCGTACTTCTTGTTGAAACGATCAACACGTCCACCGGTGTCAACAAGCTTCTGCTTGCCGGTGTAGAAAGGGTGGCACTTGGAGCAGATTTCAACCTTGATGTCTTTCTTGGTGGAACCGGTTTCGATGATTTCACCGCAGGCACATCTGATCGTGGTCTGTTCGTAGTTCGGATGGATACCTTCCTTCATTGCAGTTCACCTCTTTCGGAATAATCTGTAAGAGAGCGAATGCCGCTCTCCCCTTGGTATCATGCCCGCCTATATTAACATAGGGCTATCAAAAATGCAAGGATTTTTTTCAGAAAATATCAGATTTTTTTCATTGTACGGAAAAATCCGTCTGAAAGAGGAAAAACATACGCTCACAGCGTGTTTCCATATCGTAATATTCGGAATTTCTGACTTTCTCGGTCGCAGAAGCCATGCGGAGCTCTCCGCTCTTAAATGACCGAAGCACCTCGCGTCCGGACTCGGAAAATGCAAGGATCCTTACGTATTCCGGCTGCCTTAACAGATCTTCTGCCGTCACGCCGAGGAATGCACACAGAAGCATTCTCTGAATGCGGCTTCTGGCATAGCGTTTTGACTTGGTCTGCTCAATGATCGAGTCAGTACCACTGCATTCGCAGCAAGCGTGCATGAAGCGACGCCACAGCCCCTCGCTGCCGTACGGAATGTGACTGAATTCTTCTTCCGACATGCCTTTGAGCCTTGCAAGCACCGCACGCTCTCCGGCTTTGAAGGAATGCACGGCGGCTTCGCGATAACAGGCAAGTACTTCAGTGGGAACGAAGTCAGACAACGGTCTGCCGTCGGAAATCAAGTCGCGAAGTGACGTTGCAGAAGGATTTTCACTTTCCGGCAGCTTCGCATGGTAGTCCCCTTCTCTGCACAAAGGAAAGATCTTCATAGCACTGTTTTGACGGAGGATCGCTTTGCAGTATTCGACTGCCAGAATGTCATTCGGCTTTTGTATGATGCCGACACCGTCCCGGAAAACTGCTGCAAGTGCCTGCTCGCGGGCCGCTGCATAGGAGATGCCGGTCTGCAGGGCTTCTTTGATCGCCGCATCCGTCTGCGGCAGAAGAAGTGCGTTTGCCGTTTTCATCAGGATGTCCGCATCCGCTGTTTCACAGCCGAAGCAAAGGTACTCGATGCCGAGTTTTGACAGAATTTCGACACCGCCTGCGGCAAAACCCTCCGCAGAAGACAGTGCATAAGTCATCGGAAGTTCGAGCACGACATCCGCACCGCACAAAATCGCCGCCTGTGCACGGGTGGATTTATCAAAGGCTGCAGGCTCCCCTCTTTGGACGTAATTGCCGCTCATCAGGCAGACAATGCGGCAGTCTGCACCGAAATGCTCTTTGATGGCACAAAATTGCTTTGCATGACCGTTGTGGAACGGATTATATTCACAGATGATGCCGACCGTTGTCATATTTTTCCGCTCCTTTGTGAAATAATGCTTGCCCTTGTCGAAAAGATATTATAGAATAGGAATGTTGGATATATTCTATCACACGAATGTCAAAAAACATACTATTATTTTAGGAGCGTCAGCAATATGAAAATTCTTGTTATCAACGCAGGCAGTTCTTCCCTGAAATATCAGCTCATGGACCCCGAGTCCGGTGACGTGTTCGCAAAAGGCCTTTGCGAGCGTATCGGTATCGACGGCAGACTGACTCACAAGGTTCCCTCCCGCGACATCAAGGTCGTCCGTGAAATGCCCATGCCCACCCACAGCGAAGCGATCAATGCTGTCCTTGAGATCCTTGTTGATCCTGAAAACGGCGTTGTGAAGTCCGTCGACGAGATCGATGCCGTCGGGCACCGCGTGCTGCACGGCGGTGCAAAGTTCACCGAGTCCTGCCTGATCGACGAAGCCTGCAAGCAGGCCATCCGCGACTGCATCCCTCTCGGCCCTCTGCACAACCCCGCAAACCTGATGGGTATCGAAGCCTGCCAGAAGATCATGCCGAAGAAGCATCAGGTCGCTGTGTTTGACACCGCGTTCCACATGACGATGCCCCCGAAGGCATA
>JAZUDF010000148.1:0-6904 GCA_045639485.1 Faecousia sp.
GATATGTCGGAGTATATGGAAAAGCACACTGTCTCCAGACTTCTCGGTGCACCTCCCGGCTACGTCGGCCACGGCGAGGGCGGCGAGCTGACGGAACAGGTACGCACCAGACCGTACAGTCTGGTGCTGTTCGACGAACTGGAAAAAGCCCACAGAGACGTGACGGGCGTTCTGCTCCAACTTTTAGAGGACGGCAGACTGACCGACGCGACGGGGCGGACGGTCGATTTCCGTCATACGCTCATCGTGATGACGACCAACGCGGGAAGCGGTGCCGGGACTGCCTGCTCCATCGGCTTTGCGGGGCAGGGAAGCGACACGGTGCTTTTGAAGCAGCTGCACGCACATTTTTCGCCGGAGCTGCTCGGCAGACTCGATGCCGTTGCCTGCTTCTCGAAACTCGGCACGGCGGAACTGGAAACGATCGCCGCCGGCATGCTTTCCGACACGGAAAAGCGAGCGGCACGGGCGGGGATCGAACTGCATATCGATCCGAAGACGGCGGGCTGTATCGCCGCACAGTGCAAAGGCCGAAGCGGAGCCCGCGAGATCCGTCACCTTGTGCAGACGGCAGTGGAGGATCCGCTGGCAGATCTTCTGCTGCAAAGCGAACGCACCCCCGTGCGGGCACGCGTGATCTGCCGCGACGGCACCGTCACGGTCTGCCCCGGCAACGCTTTGCCGGTCTGAACAGACAGCATGAAAAAAACAGTTGCAAGAAATTCTTGCAACTGTTTTTGTTTCTTATTTGGCGTAGTCGATCGCTTTCGTCTCGCGTACGACGTTGATCTTGATCTGACCGGGATATTCGAGCTCGGCTTCGATCTTTTTTGCGATCTCGTGTGCCATCAGGATCATGTTGTCCTCGGTGACTTCCTCGGGCTTGACCATGATACGCACCTCGCGGCCCGCCTGAATGGCGAAGGCCTTCTCGACACCGGGATAGCTGCCGGTGAGCTCTTCGAGCTTTTCGAGTCTGCGGACGTAGTTTTCCACGTTCTCACGGCGGGCACCGGGGCGTGCCGCGGAGATGGCATCGGCTGCCTGAACGAGGCAGGCGATCACGGAGTGGGCTTCCACGTCGCCGTGATGTGCTTCGATCGCGTGGATGACTTCGGGATTTTCCTTGTAACGCTTTGCAAGCTCGACACCCAGCTGTACGTGGCTGCCTTCCTGCTCGTGGTCAACGCTCTTGCCGAGGTCGTGCAGCAGGCCTGCACGCTTTGCAAGGGTGACGTCCTCGCCGAGTTCTGCGGCGAGCAGACCTGCGATGTGGGCAACTTCGGTGGAGTGGTTCAGCACGTTCTGACCGTAGGAGGTACGGTACTTCTGGCGGCCGAGCAGCTTGATCAGTTCGGGGTGCAGACCGTTGACGCCGGTCTCAAAGGTGGCACGTTCGCCTTCCTTTTTGATGACCTGCTCGACCTCGCGGCGGGATTTTTCCACCATGTCTTCAATGCGGGTGGGGTGGATACGGCCGTCAGCGATGAGCTTTTCAAGAGCCAGTCTTGCGATCTCACGGCGAACGGGATCGAACGAGGAGATCGTGATGGCTTCGGGCGTGTCGTCAATGATGAGGTCGACACCGGTGATGGTCTCGAGGGTGCGGATGTTGCGGCCCTCACGGCCGATGATGCGGCCCTTCATTTCGTCATTGGGCAGGGCAACAACGGAAACCGTTGCTTCTGCGGCGTGGTCGGCGGCACAACGCTGGATGGCGGTGGAGATGATCTCTCTTGCACGCTCTTCGGCTTCGTCCTTGAGCTGTGCTTCGATCTCTTTGAGCTTCATCGCGGCATCGTGGCGGGCTTCCGTTTCCACGTTCTTGAGCAGGAAGACCTTTGCTTCCTCCTGGGTAAAACCGGAAATTTTCTCCAGCATTTCCAACTGGGATTTTTTAATGAGGTTGACTTCCTCCTGGGTAGCGGCAACAGCCTGCTGCTTTTTCTGCAGCTCCTCTTCCTTCCGCTCGTAGTTATCGAGTTTCTTGTCGAGAGATTCTTCTTTTTGCTGCAGACGGCGTTCCTGTTTTGTCAGGTCGGAACGACGTTCTTTGATTTCTTTTTCGTTTTCCGTGCGAGATTTATGGATTTCTTCCTTTGCTTCGAGCAGCATTTCACGCTTTTTGCTTTCGCCGCCCTTGATCGCTTCATTGATAATACGCGTCGCTTCCTGCTCCGCACTGCCGATGGCCTTTTCGGCGACCTTCTTGCGGTAAGTCATACCGACAAGGAAGAAAATAATGGCTCCGATAATAAAACCTGCAATAGGCAGGACAATATACAACCAATCCATAACTCTGCACACCTCCTTTCAATGAAAATTGGGTATGCCGAGAAAAAGAAATGTTTGTTTGTGCCTCCCCTAAAGACACAAACCCACACACAATTCCACCGTCTATTGTAACCGCAAAGGCTGACAGATGTCAAGTACAAATCCACAATATATTGATATTTTTTCGACAAAAACGCCTCTTTTTTGATTGACAGACAGGTTGCCGCAAGATAGAATAGGAACAGCAATTTCCCGAAAATAACTGAAAAGGAGAAAGAATCAATGAGTGAAGGTTTAACGATTGCCATAATTATCCTCTCTCTCGTTGCAGCGATCGCTGTTGCGATCTTTATTGCACCGGAAAAGAAGAAAGGCCAGCAGCAGGGCTTTGTTGCCTGGCTGAACGACCTGTTCAACTTCCGCACGCTGTTTGTGGAGAAGATCTTCAAGTTCCTCTACATCCTGTCCACCTGCTTCTGCCTGATCGGCGGTCTGTTCACCCTGTTTAGTGCGATCGGCACAAAGTACGGCGGCGACTACCTCGCACTGTCCGGCCTTCTGGTCATGGTCCTCGGCCCCGTTGCCGTCCGCATCGTATATGAAATCGTTATGATGTTCATCCTGCTGGTCAAGAACACCATCCAGATCAACAACAAGCTCCCCGACAACGGTGCTGCACCCGCAGCTCCCGCCTATGTTGCACCCGCTGCACCCAACTACGTGTTCTGCACCAACTGCGGCACCAAGTACGATGCCAACGTGGGCAGATGCCCCAACTGCGGCAGATAATCAGGCTGTCCAAAAGCCCGAAAACGTCAAAATCAAAAATGGAAGTATGGAGGAGTTTCCTTTATACTTCCATTTTTCTTTTCATACATTGTGCTCTTTGAACAGCCGGGTAAACTTGCTTACGCAAGGATTTTGACTTACTTCGCAACGTGCACTCTACCGTACCTGTGTACGCCGACGAGTGCACGTTGCTTGTCTTTCGGGCTCCTGAACAGCCTGACCGGAGGTAAAAGCCCGAAACAAAATAAGAAAAGACGGAGCGTTTTGCTCCGTCTTTTCTTATTTTGTTTCGCCTTTTTGTTTTTTGCGGCTCTTTACCACCGGCGTCAGGCTGCGGATCATGTAAAGCACGAAGGACAGCACCATCATCGCCGTGCACACCGCGATCGTTACGTGGGAAACGACCGGCGGGATGTCGTACCAGATCAGGTGCAGCATCATCATCGCGTACAGCAGGAAGGTCGAGACCTTTCCGTGCCAGTCGGCACCCTCCACGGTGCCTGTCTCCTTGATGAACATCAGAACCGCGATGCCGGAGACCAGCTCCTTGACCGCAAGCACGACCAGAGGGATGATCATCAGCGGGAAGCGGAACACGAGGCAGAACAGCATGGCAAGCTGCGTCAGCTTGTCTGCGATGGGATCGAGCATCTTGCCGAGGTCGCTGATCATGTGGAAGGTGCGTGCGATAAAGCCGTCCGCAACGTCCGTCAGGAAGGACAGCAGCAAAACGCCGGCAGCCCATAAAAAGAGCCGGTCGTGTGCACCGTCTGCACGCATGGCGTCCACGTAAAGCATCACAAAGACGGGGATCAGCAGCAGGCGGAATGCCGAGAGAATATTCGGGATGGTAACGATCTTTTTTGAATAATCGATCGGTGCGGTATTTTTCTTGTCTTTCATGAGCTCCCCACATTTCAAGTCGCTGTTTGCCTGTTTTCTCCATTATATCCCCAAAATAAAAAACTGTCAATGGACAAACGGGAGGCATTTTTCCCGCAACTGCCGCATAAAGATTTAGCAGGTACAGATCTGCGGCAAAACCGCAGAGGAAGATACGGAGGGGAGCAAATGTACCCGATGCTTTACAGGAAACGGGCACGGCGGACGTACTGCACCGTGATGCTGTTACTGGCACTCATCCTGCGGCTGACGAGCCTGCCGCAGCAGACGGCGGCGATCGCGGGGAAACTGCGTGCAGCCGCACGGCATTTGCCGGCGGCGGATGCCGTGCTGTTTCTGACGGCGGGGATCCGCCTGCCCGAAGACCGTCAGCCGGAGACAACGGAGACACAGAGGCAGACGGACACGGCTTTGCCGACCGAACAGACCGAGCCGGAGCAGCCGCCTGCACCGCAGCCGCCGCAGACGGCAGAGCTCAGCTTTGACACGCAGGAGGCGGAGGCGATCACCTTTCGCGGCAACTGCACCTACACGGTGGACAAGCAGGCACTTTTAGAAGCACCGCTTTCGTGGAAAACACCCGCCGAAGGCCCGCAGGTGCTCATCATCCACAGCCACACCTCGGAGAGCTACACGCCCTCGGAGGGCTATGACTACGAAGCCTCCGGAGACTACCGGACGCTCGACAGCCGTTACAGCGTCGTTGCGGTGGGGGACGTGCTTGCTCAAACGCTCGAAGCAAACGGCATTTCCGTCATCCACGACACCACCTGCCACGACTATCCGTCCTACAACAGCTCCTATGCAAATTCGCGGCAGACGGTGGAGCGGGAGCTTGCGGAGCATCCGTCGATCGTGATGGTGATCGACGTCCACCGCGATGCGGCGGAGGAGGTGTTCCGCGAAACGGCGGAGGTGGAGGGAAGGACGGCGGCAAAGCTGATGCTGGTCGTCGGCACGGCCGAGGGCGGCCTTTCTCACCCGTTCTGGCGGGAAAATCTCTCCTGCGGTCTGAAACTGCAGGCACTGGCAAACAGACGCTATCCCGGCCTTTTCAAATCGATCGCGTTGCGGGCGTCCCGCTTCAACCAGGATGAAACGCCGGCATCGCTCATCGTTGAGGTCGGCTCCACGGGCAACACCCTGCCGGAGGCTCTGACCGCGGCGGAATATCTGGGCAACGTTGTTGCAGAGCTGCTTGCCTCCAACAAATAAAAAAGACGGTCATCCGCTTGGATGACCGTCTTTTTGCAATACCGGATCAGAAATAACCGCCGAACGAGGAGTACAGGGAAGAAGAGCCGATCAGATAGATGACCAAAATCAGCAGGAACGTCCATACGACGATGACGGAGAAGATCAGACCGAAAACGGCAGCACCGTGCTTCTTTCCTTCCTGCACACAGCCGACGATGGAGCAGATCATGCCGATCAGACCGAGTGCGGCACCGCCGTAAACCAGATATCTGCCGGTCTGAATGTTGCCGGCGACTTCGTAGATGGAGCGTGCGGAGAAAATGCTGCATACGAGAACGTAGCCGATCACAGAAAGCACAAATGCGAGCAGACCGAGAATGCAGCCTGCAATGCCGGCACCGGAGGCTTTCCGTTCGGCGGGGGCAGCATTTACAACAGTGACGGCGGGAGCAGCGGGTGCAGCGGGTGCACGGTATGCCGGAGCAGCGGGAACAGCGGGAGCGGCAGGTGCACGGTAAGCGGGAGCAGCGGGAGCAGCCGGAGCAGCGGGAGCTGCGGGTGCACGGTATGCCGGAGCGGCAGGAGCGGAGTAGGCAGGAGCAGCGGGTGCGGAATAAGCAGGAGCAGCAGGTGCAGCGGGGATCTTGGTGCCGCAGTTCGTGCAGAATGCAACATCATCTTCCAGCAATGCACCGCAGGACGGACATTTCTTCATCGTGTGATCTCCTTTTCTTTTTTGTGATAAATCCAGTATAGCTGATTCTCACGGTCTGTCAAGATACGGCAGGGAAAAACCTGTCGAAAAAAGGTCTGTTTTTTCCTGTCTGCCGATGATTGACATTACATACAAAAAAAGATATAATTACAGAGTATAAGTGAAAGTGGGCGTTTCTGACCATTCGTGCGAAAATGCGGAAACTGCCCTGAGGAGTTGAACTGTTTGACAGACCTATCGAAAATCCGGAATTTCTCCATCGTTGCCCATATCGACCACGGCAAATCCACGCTGGCAGACCGCCTTTTAGAAGAGACCAACACCGTGGACAAGCGGGAGATGGAGGAGCAGATCCTCGACAATATGGAACTCGAACGCGAACGCGGCATCACCATCAAGGCACGTGCCGTGCGATTGGACTATCACGCCGATGACGGGCAGGACTACGTCCCAAACCTCATCGACACCGCGGGCCATGTGGACTTCAACTACGAGGTCTCCCGCAGCCTGACCGCCTGCGAGGGTGCAGTACTGGTCGTGGATGCCTCGCAGGGCATCGAAGCACAGACACTTGCCAACACCTACCTTGCCATCGATGCAGGTCTGGAGGTGCTGCCCGTTGTCAATAAGATCGACCTGCCTGCCGCCCATCCGCAGGAGGTCAAGCAGGAAATCGAAGACGTCATCGGCATCCCCGCGATGGACGCACCCGAAATCTCCGCCAAAAACGGCATCAATATCCACTCCGTTCTGGAGATGATCGTGAGAGACGTTCCCGCACCCACGGGTGACCGCGAAGCACCCTTGCAGGCACTCATCTTTGACAGCCAGTACGACAGCTACCGCGGCGTCGTGGTCTATCTTCGCGTGATGAACGGCACGATCAAACCCGGCATGGACATTCGCATGATGGCCTCCGGTGCGGAATACAAGGTCGTCGAGTGCGGCTATCTGCACCCCAAGGGCATGGTGCCCGCGGACTGCCTCGCCGCCGGCGAGGTCGGCTACCTGACCGCCTCCATCAAG
>JAZUDF010000149.1:0-19973 GCA_045639485.1 Faecousia sp.
CCTTCAATGTCCGCTTCAAGGACTTCCTGCACCGCCGTGTGCTGAATGCCGAAACCTGCACGGAAGAAGAACTTGCTGCCTTTTTAGAAGGGCAGGAGAGCTTCTTTGCCAAGCCCAACCGCGGCACCTGCGGCAACGGCATCGAAAAATTAAAGACTGCCGATTTTGCCTCGCCCGCCGAGATTTTGGCCTACGTGCGTGAAAAGAAACTTCCCGTTCTGGAAGAAGTGCTCACGCAGCACGAGACCATGGCGAAGCTTCATCCGTCCTCCGTCAACACCTTCCGCATCGTCACCGACCGTGTGGGCGACACCGTCCACATCGCCTATGTCGTCGTCAAGATCGGCACGGGCGGCGGCTTCTGCGACAACTCCGGTCAGGGCGGCGTGATCTGCCGCGTGGACGAAAATGAGGGTAAAATCATTTCCGTTGCGACGGACGACTACTTCAACGTCTACGAAACCCATCCCGACACCGGCATCTGCTTTGAAGGCTATGAACTTCCGATGGTAAAAGACGCGATCGGGCTTGCAAAGCAGGCGGCACTCGTTGTGCCGGAGATCACGCACGTCGGTTGGGACGTTGCCATCACACCGGACGGCCCGGTGCTCATCGAGGGCAACGATTATCCCGGCACCGACCTGTGCCAGCTGGCACCCCACTATCCCGAAAAATGCGGCCTTTGGCCTTACTACAAAAAAATACTCAACATCAAATAGGAGAATGTTATGGAAGAACAACTGCATCCCAATGCGGGTAAAAACAGCATCATCGAGGTTGACGGCGTCAAGTACGAACGCCTGCCCATCAAAACCCACCTCGTCACCGACAAGGACAACATCTGCGACGTCGCCGATCAGTATGGCACCCCGTTTCTGACGGACAAGGACGACATCCTGTTCATTTCCGAAAAGTGTGTCGCCTGCACGCAACGCCGTGCGATCCCGCTGGAGGAGATCCATCCCCGCAAGTTGGCTGTGAAATTAAGCAACCACGTCACCAAGACGCCCCACGGCATCGGCCTCGGCATGCCGGAGACCATGGAAATGGCACTGCAGGAAGTCGGTACGCTCCGCATTCTGTTCGCCTCCGCCGTTTCCGTCATCGGCAAAAAGATCTTCCGCAAAAAGGGCTGGTTCTACAAGGTCGCGGGCTACCGTGCACGCTCCATCGACGGTCCCTGCCACAACACCATCCCGCCCTACAACCACTACGTCGTTTTAGGGCCTCTGAAGCCCGATAAGGTCGCAAAGGAAATTTCCGACCGCATCGGTCACGGCGTTTGCATCGTCGACATCAACGACCTCGAAGGTCAGATCCTCGGCACCTCCTCCAAGAAGCTCTCCAAGGATCTCTATGCCCGCGTTCTGAAGGACAACCCCCTCGGCCAGGACGATCAGCAGACGCCGATGGGCGTGATCCGCATTGCAAAGTAACATGCTGCAGACGGCGATCGGGCTTCTGCACGCGGAAGACCTCACCTGCGTCATTTGCGGCAGGGAAGACACCCTGAAATTCCGTCTTCGCGGCATCCGCCCCATGACGGACACGCTCCGTGACCGACCGGATGTTCTGCAGGGTGCGTATATCGCAGACCGCATCATCGGCAAGGCAGCCGCGATGCTGGCTGTCGCAGGCGGTGCAAAGGCGGTCTACGGCGAAGTGATGAGCGAGGCAGGCCTTCAAATGCTGCAAGACCACGGCGTCACCGCACAGTACGGCACTTTGACCTCCGCCATCCGCAACCGTGAAAATACGGGCCTTTGCCCAATGGAGCAGACCGTGCAGGCAATCGATGACCCGCAGGCCGCTCTGCCCGCACTTTTGCAGACACTTGCCCGCCTTTCCGGAAAATAAGAAAGAAACAGCACACCGAAGTCGGTGTGCTGTATTTTTCTGTCAAACAGTTGTCCGTCCTGCAGAGAAATTGTATATCCTGCACAGTTTGCGTTGCATAAATTTTACGCATATACAACAAAATAACAAATTTTTCGCCTTGCACTCAAAGAAAAAGTGGCTTACAATAGGAAGGAAGGGAAGTGTCCGACCGACACTTCAAAATAACAGACAATAAAGGAGAATGCGACATGAAATCAAGGCTGACTCGTCGGATCTTTGCAGTGCTTCTGGTTCTTGCGATGGTTCTGACACTGGTTCCCGCAGCATTTGCCTCCTCCTTCAGCGACGTACCCGATGACAAGTGGTTCGCTGAAGCGGTCAACTACTGCGTGGACAACGAAATTATGTCCGGCGTTGGGGACGGCAAATTCGATCCCAACGGCAAAGTCACAAGAGAACAGGGCGTGCAGGCACTGTACGCACTGGGCGGCTCCGAAGAAGTTGCGTTTGAAGCACTGTTCTCCGATGTCGCGGACGGCAAGTGGTTTGCACCGGCTGTCATCTGGGGTGCAAAGAACGAGATCGTCGCCGGCACCGGCAACGGCAAGTTCGGCGTTGGCATCAACGTCACCCGTGAGCAGATGGCATCCTTCTTCTTCCGCTATGCAGGCTTCGTCAAGGCAGACATCTCCGCAGCAGACGATCTTGCTGCATTCCCCGATAAGGACGACACAAGCACCTGGGCAGTCGACTCCGTCAAGTGGGCAGTCGGTGCCGGCATCATTTCCGGCAAGGAAAACAACGGCGAAACCCTGCTCAAGCCCAAGGACGAGCTGTCGCGTGCAGAGCTGGCAGTGATGATGATGAAGTTCCATCAGTTCATCAACGCCGAGCCGCAGCCGATCGACGGCGAAATTTTCGTTCCCTCCACCAAGCGTGACGGCGTGGAGATCCCCACCTACATCACGCTTCCCGAAAACTACGATCCCGAGAAGACCTACGACATGGTCATCCTCATCCACGGCCACGGCGGCAACCACAACGAATGGGGCGGCTTTGATCCCATCACCGACGGTTTGGCTGAAAAGGGCGTCATTGCCGTCACGCAGGACTTCTCCGGCTGTGGCGACAGCAAGGAGAGCTTCCGCCTCAATACCATGACCAACATGAAGAACGACGTGCTCGACGTGCTGGCTTACATGGAAGAAAACTACAACATCGGCACGGTCGGTGCGATGGGCTACTCCATGGGCGGCAGGATCGTGATGGAGCTGACGGCAGAAGACCTTTACAGCTTTGATAAGATCGAATTCGTCGCACCCGCCGAAGACTACGAAGACCTCAAAAACCTGTTCGGCGGTCATGACAACTGGGACCTCCTCGAAGCCGAGGCCAACGAAAAGGGCTATGTGGAATACACCACCATCTATGCAACGCAGGAGCTGAGCAAGGAATGGTTTGCTGACCTTGCCAAGTATCCCGACGGTCTGGCGGAAGCCGCCATCGAAAAGTATGACGGCGAAAGCCTCACCATCTATGCACTCGACGATCAGGCAGTCGCTCCGTCCGTGTCGCAGAACGTTGCGGACATCTTCGGCTCTCAGGTCATCAACACCCGCTCCGGCGGCCACAGCTACAGCTTCTACGTCACCGATGAAGCCAACCATCCGCTGCTCTGCAAGCAGGTCAACCTCAACACGATCGCTTATTTTACCGGCGGCGTGCTGAAGGACTACTACGAAGACGCACTTTACAGTGCAGTCATTCCCGACGGTGGGGATATGCTCAAATTCGGCCATACCGACATCGCCATCCCCGCAGACGAATTCCTTGAGACCTATGCCTACGGCGATCTGGTCACCGTGGAGCTTGACGGCTACGGCACGTTCACCGTTCCCGTCTGTGCAAGCTATGACGACGTTGCGGCAGGCGAGATGCTGCTGCGTGTCGTTCCCGGCAAGACCTACGTCATCCTTGCCATCAACTACGGTCAGATCGCAGTTGAGCAGGGTATTGTCGAAAAAGCACCCGACGGTGCAAGCACCGCTTACATTGTCAAAGAGGGCGTGACGTTCCCGATCGGTGTCACCATCACCCCCAAGATCACGCAGGTCAAGAGCACTGTCATCCCCGACGGTGCGGATATGCTCAAATACGGCCATATCGACATCGACTATCCCGCAGACGATTTCCTGACCGAATTCGAGCTCGGCGACATCGTGACCGTGGAGCTCGAAGGCTACGGCACCTATGAAGTTCCCGTCTGTGCAAGCTACGATGACGTGGCGGCAGGCGAACCGCTGCTGCGTGTCGTCTCCGGCAAGACCTACCTCATCCTTGCCATCAACTACGGTCAGATCGCCGTGCAGGAAGGTCTGGTCGAAAAGGCAGAGGAAGGTGCCGCAACGGCATACGTTGTCAAAGACGGCGTGACCTTCCCGATCAACGTCACCATCACGCTGAAGGCGAAGGGCGACAGCGGCAACACCCTCGGTGACCTCATCCGTACCGACGTCCGCACGGACTATCCCGAGCTGACGGACGCACAGTTTGCAAACTTCCGCAAGGTCACGACGACCGGCATCAAGGACGGCGTCCTCTACCGCTCCTCCAGCCCGATCAACCCCGAGATCGGCAGAAATCTCTATGCCGATGCAGCCGCCGAAGAAGCGGGCGTCAAGACCTTCATCAACCTCGCCGATACCGAAACCGAGGCAACGAACTACCCCGATTACGCAACCTCTTACTATTCCGAACAGAATCACATCTTCCTCGGCCTGCCCGTGGCATTCACCACCGACACCTTCAAATCCGGCCTTGCCGAGGGCTTCCGCTACATCATCAACAACGAAGGCCCGTACCTCATTCACTGCACCGAGGGCAAGGACCGTGCAGGTCTGACCGCCGCCATTCTGGAGTGCCTGATGGGTGCAAGCTATGACGAGGTCGTGGCTGACTACGTGGAAACCTACTGCAACTACTACTCCGTCGAAAACGGGGCACAAAGAGCACTGACCGACAAGGAAAAAGAGGCGGCAGCCCAGGTCATTCTCGCAAACCTCAAACTCTCCTTCGGCGTCGAGATCACCCCGACCACCGATCTGGTGGCCGCAGCCGAAGCTTACATGAAGTCCATCGGCCTGACGGATGAAGAGATCGCAGCCCTCAAGGCTCGCCTCGGCGGCGAAGAAGAAAAGGAAGAAGGCTGGGTGGTTGCAGATTCTGTGGAAGCCGGCGATCAGATCATCATCACCGCAGTCTACAACGACACACTGTACGCTCTTTCCACCAACACCTCCGCAGTCTCCGGTGCCTTCCTCGCAGTGCCCGTAGACTTTGACGGCGAGCTCGCGGAGAATATCATCTTCACGCTCGAAGCCGGCTCCGAAGACGGCACCTTCGCTCTGAAGAGCAAGGACGTCAAATACCTCAACACCGCCGACAGCGGCACGGGCGTTTCTCTCTCGGACAGCCCCGTGGACTTCACCATCACCTTCAAAACGGACACGGTGGAGATCAGCCGTCCCGAGACCACCCGTGCACTGTTCCTTCGCGGCAACAACGGCGATCCGCAGTTCCGCAACTATGCACTGTCCAATCTCGGTGCTTCCGGCTACTGCACGGCAGTCACGGTCTACAAATACGTCGGCAAATAACCGCAAAACCATATGGCGAGCCCCTGCTGCTTCGGCAGCAGGGGCTTTTTTTCATGTGAAAACATTTGCACATACCACGAAGACAGAACAGAAAAATTGTGCAGACTTTACAAAAATCAGTACAAAAATTCTATTTCCGCAGGAAACTGCGGCAGAGATTGTCTCTTGAAGACAAGCGGAAAATCTGATAAAATACAGGTATGCTGATATAGTAGCGAAACTATCCGCTGCTACAGTAAATTTTTATTCTATAAAGGAGAATGTAGAATGAAAGCAAAGCTTACCCGTCGGATCCTTGCAACCCTGCTGGTTCTTGCAATGGTTCTGACACTTGTTCCCGCAGCATTTGCTTCCTCCTTCAGCGACGTGCCTGATGACAAGTGGTTCGCTGAAGCAGTCAATTACTGCGTGGACAACGAAATCATGTCCGGCGTTGGGGACGGCAAGTTCGATCCCAACGGCAAAGTCACAAGAGAACAGGGCGTGCAGGCACTGTACGCACTCGACGGCTCCAAGGAAGTCGCATTCGAGGCACTGTTCACCGATGTGAAAGACGGCAAGTGGTTTGCACCTGCTGTCATCTGGGGTGCAAAGAACGAGATCGTCGCCGGTACCGGCAACGGCAAGTTCGGCGTTGGCCTCAACGTCACCCGTGAGCAGATGGCATCCTTCTTCTTCCGCTATGCCAACTACGTCAAGGCAGACACCACTGCAACCGACGATCTGGCTGCATTCCCCGACAAGGGCAACACCAGCTCCTGGGCAGTCGACTCTGTCAAGTGGGCAGTCGGTGCCGGCATCATCTCCGGTAAGGTCGAAGGCGGCAAGACGCTGCTCAAGCCCAAGGACGAGCTGACGCGTGCAGAGCTGGCAGTCATGATGATGAAGTTCCATCAGTTCCTGAATCCCGCTCCTGCCAAGGATCTGGAAGGCAAGACTGTCATCCTCCACACCAACGACGTCCACGGTGCGATCGAAGGCTACGCTTTCATCGCAGCACAGAAGGCTGAATTCGAAGCACGCGGTGCAGAAGTCATTCTGGCCGACGCAGGCGACTACAGCCAGGGCACCACGGCAGTTTCCCTGTCCAAGGGTGCAAACGCAGTTGATCTGATGAACCTTGTCGGCTACGACGTTGCCACCCTCGGCAACCACGAATTCGACTACGGTGCAGATCAGATGTTCGCAAACCTCGAGAAGGCTGACTTCGCAATTACCTGTGCTGACGTCCTGAAGAACGGCAAGTCCATCTTCGAGCCCTACGTCATCATCGAAAAGGGCGGCGTGAAGATCGCTTTCATCGGCCTGGAAACTCCCGAAGCACAGACCAAGGCCAACCCTGCACTCATCCAGGGCCTGACCTTCCTCACCAACGACACCGATCCTGCACTGTGGGCAGAAACCCAGAAGCAGGTCGACGCAGCCAAGGCAGCAGGTGCCGATCTCGTTGTCGGTCTTGTCCACCTCGGTGTTGACGGCGAGTCCATGCCTTACCGTTCCGTTGACATGCTGCAGGAAGTCACCGGCTTTGACTTTGTCATTGACGGCCACTCCCACACTGTCATGGAAAACGGCCCGCAGGGCGAGCCCATCCAGTCCACCGGTACTGCATTTGCCAACATCGGCTGCATTATCATCGACAATGAAACCAAGGCAATCGAAGACAACTATCTGATCCCGACCGAAGGTCTGGCAAAGGACGAAGAAGTTGCAGCAGCAGCCCAGGAGATCATTGACGCGATCGCAGCAGAGTACGGTGAAAAGTTCGCAGAATCTCTGGTCGACCTCAACGGCGACAAGGCTCCCAACGGCAACCGCGACTCCGAAACCAACAACGGCGACTTCATTACCGACGCAATGATCTGGTGTGTCACCGAACAGTATCCCGGCTCCATCACCGAGGTTCCCGCAGAGAACATCGTTGCCATCACCAACGGCGGCGGCATCCGTGCATGGATCCACAAGGGCGACGTGACCAAGAACGACATTCTGACTGTGCTGCCCTTCGGCAACACCGTAGCAGTTGTCTATGTCACCGGTGCAGAGCTGCTCGAAGCTCTCGAAGCTTCCACCTACTGCACGCCCGAAGCAGTCGGCGGCTTCCCGCAGGTCGCAGGCATCAACTTCACCATCGATACCTCCAAGGCATACGATGCAAATGAAGAAACCTATCCCGGCTCCACCTACTATGGTCCCGCTTCCATCAACCGTGTCACCATCACCGACATCAACGGCCAGCCGTTCGATCCGGAAGCCAAGTACGCAGTTGTTACCAACAACTTCTGTGCAGGCGGCGGCGACACCTACTACGCATTCGCAGCAGCTTCCTCCCAGTTCGACACCGGCTACACCCTCGATGCAGTCGTGATGGACTATGTGGAACAGAAGCTCGACGGCGTGATCGGCCTTGAATATGCCGAACCGCAGGGCAGAATTACCTTCGTTGAACCCGAAGATCTGACCGGCAAGACCGTCATTCTTCACACCAACGACGTCCACGGTGCGATCGCAGGCTATGCCCACGTCGCAGCTCTGAAGGCCGACTACGAAGCCAAGGGTGCAACCGTCATCCTTGCTGACGCAGGCGACTACAGCCAGGGCACCACTTATGTTTCCCTGTCCAAGGGCAAGAACGCAGTCGACATGATGAACCTCGTCGGCTACGACGTTGCCACCCTCGGCAACCACGAATTCGACTACGGTGCAGCACAGCTGTTCACCAACCTCGAAGGTGCTGAATTCGCAGTTACCTGTGCTGACGTCCTGAAGGACGGCGAAGCCATCTTTGATCCCTATGTCATCATCGACAAGGGCGGCGTCAAGGTCGCATTCATCGGCCTCGAGACTCCCGAAGCACAGACCAAGGCCAACCCCTCCCTGATCCAGGGCCTTCAGTTCCTCACCAACGATACCGAACCCACGCTGTGGGCAGAAACCCAGAAGCAGGTCGATGCAGCCAAGGCAGCAGGTGCTGACGTTGTTATCGTTCTTGCACACCTCGGCGTTGACGCAGGCTCCATGCCTTACCGTTCCGTTGATATGTTCCAGGAAGTTACCGGCATCGACTTCGTCATTGACGGCCACTCCCACACTGTTATGACCAACGGCCCGCAGGGCGAGCCCATCCAGTCCACCGGCAACGCATTTGCAAACGTCGGCGTCATTGTCATCGACGATGAGACCAAGGCAATCGAAGACAACTATCTCGTTGCCATCGGCGAAGATTCCCCCGCAGATCCCGCAGTGACCGCAGCCGCTCAGGAAATCATCCTCGCAGTGGAAGAAGAATACGGTCAGGTCTTCGCAACCTCCGAAGTCGACCTCAACGGCGACAAGGCTCCCAACGGCAACCGCGACTCCGAAACCAACAACGGCGACCTGATCACCGACGCGATGATCTGGTACGTCACCGAAAAGAACCCCGGCTCCATTACCGGCGTTCCTGCAGAGAACATCGTTGCCATCACCAACGGCGGCGGCATCCGTGCATGGATCGCAAAGGGCGACGTTACCAAGAACGACATCCTGACCGTGCTGCCCTTCGGCAACACCGCAACGGTCGTTTACGTCACCGGTGCAGAACTGCTCGAAGCACTCGAAGCTTCCACCTTCTGCACGCCCGCATCCCTCGGCGGCTTCCCGCAGGTTGCAGGTATCGAGTTCACCCTCGACCTCAACTACGACTACGATGCAAACGCAGAGACCTATCCCGGCTCCACCTACTACGGCCCCGCTTCCATCAACCGTGTGACCATTGACAGCATCAACGGTCAGCCGTTTGATCCCACTGCTACTTATGCAGTCGTTACCAACGACTTCTGCGCAGGCGGGGGCGACACCTACTACGCATTCGCAGCAGCTTCCTCCCAGTTCGACACCGGCTTCACGCTGGATGCCGTCGTGATGGACTACATCACCGAGAAGCTCGGCGGCGTGATCCCCGCAGCTCTGTATGAAGAGCCCCAGGGCAGAATCACCATCATCCCCAAGGAAGCAACTGAAGAATGGGACCGCACCGTCATCATCGGCGGTACCACCCTCAACGTCTGGTTCACCAAGTACGGCAACACCTACTGTGACTGCACCGAAGCTCATTTCACCGGCACCGATGACAACGGCTTCGGCTTCCAGGAAGGCGACATCGTTACCGTTTCCTTCCTCGGCCAGTCCATCGACCTGCCTGTCGGCACCAACTATTCCGACGTTGACTCCGGCACCCCGATGATCAAGATCAACGCAGGCGGCTACATCGAATTTGCCATCAACATGGGCAACTTCGGCTCCACCTACGGTCTGGTCGACATCGTCAAGGATCCCGAGACCGGCAACTACACCATCACCCCGAAGGAAGGCGTGACCTTCCCCGTTGAGATCACCTTCGAGCTGAAGGAAGCCGGCGGCTACATGGACGAACTGATCCTGCACCGTTTGGAGAGATCCAACGACCGTGAAGCATATCCCGATCTGACCGACGAAGAGTTCGCAAACTTCCGTCAGGTCAAGACCACCGGCATGGGCGACAACCTGTACCGTGGCTCCAGCCCCATCAACCCCGAAATCGGCAGAAACGGCTATGCTGATGCAGCCATCGAAGCTGCAGGCGTCACCGTGATCCTGAACCTGGCTGACTCCGAAGACATCGCAAAGGGCTATGCAGGCTTCGACGAGACCTACTATGCAGGTCAGAACGTCAAGTACCTCAACCTCGGCGTTGACTTCACCGATCCCGACTTCAAGGCAGGTCTTGCAGACGGCCTGAAGTTCCTGGCAGCCAACGAAGGCACCTACTACATCCACTGCACCGAAGGCAAGGACCGTGCAGGCTTTGTCAATGCACTGCTCGAATGCCTGATGGGTGCAACCTATGACGAAGTAGTCGCTGACTACATGGTCACCTACTACAACTACTACGGCGTTACCCCCGATGATGACAGATATGCACCCATTGCAAACTCCAACATCATCAAGACTCTCTGCACCGCATTCGGTGTTGAAGATCTGGCAACCGCTGACCTCGCTGCAGAAGCAGAAGAATACCTCAAGAGCATCGGCATGACCGACGAAGAGATCGCAGCGCTCAAGGCAAACCTCGGCAACAAGGCTGAAGACGATGGCATGCCCGAAGACGGCACTCCGATCGTTGTTTACAACCCCGCTTCCGGCACCATCATCGGCTTCGACGAAGCCACCGATATGGATGAGGAAACCTACGAGTACACCTACTGGGGCTACTCCACCGAAGAAGCAACCGTTGACGGCAAGACGCTGAAGGCTGACTACTACAACGCAGGCATCTGGTACTTCATCGACAACGAAGACGGCACCTTCTCTTTGCTTGACGAGTACAACTACGATCAGTACGAGTACGAGTACTTCCTCTATGCAGCGTACGGCGAATGCTATGCTTACTACTTCGATGAAAACGCATGCTTCACGCCTGAAAAGGTCAACGGCGGCTATCTGTTCAAGTGTGCCGACGGCACCTATCTGGCAGTTGTTGACGGCATTGTGCTTCCCATCGACTATGTCGAAGGCGATGCAAGATTTGTCTTCCAGTTCGCTGAATTCGTTGACTTCGACGAAGAAGACAACATCGTCTGCGAGATCCTCGGCGGCGAAGAGCCCATCATCCCCGATCCTCCCGTAATTCCGGCGTATGCTATCGTTCTGAACGACGGCAACAAGGCAATTTCCACCGAAGCTTATCTGTACGAAGCAAAGAACTATATGCAGCTCAAGCCCGTTGCAGTCGCTGTCAACAACGGCACGGTCGAATATGCTGAAAACATCGCATTTGTGATGGACGACGCAGGCGACGGCTATGTTTACTTCATTGCAGGCGGCAAGTACCTCACCTCCGGTGAGACCGGCAACAACCTGACACTCGAAGAAGAACCCTCCGATCTGGCTTGCTGGCTGCTTGTCGAAGCAGACGGCGGCTACTACATCCAGAACAAGGCTGCACAGTACAACGGCAACCCGCAGTTCATTGAGTTCTACACCAACTTCACTGTCTACGGTATGTCCGCGACTGCAAACCCCGCAAACTACATCTTCAGCATTCTTCCTCTCGTTGAGCCCTGTGCACACGACTGGGTTGCAGGCACTGTTGTTGAAGCTACCTGTAAGGAAGGCGGCTACACCGAATACACCTGCTCTCTGTGCGGTGCAACCAAGCAGGACGACGCTGTTGAAGCACTCGGCCACGACTATGTCGACGGTGTCTGCTCCCGCTGCGGCGACGAAGAGACTGTTGCAGGCGGCAACTTCGTGAAGGTTACCAGCCTTGAAGATCTGGAAGACGGCAAGTACCTCATCGTTTACGAAACCGACTCCATCGCTTTCAACGGCGGTCTGGAAAAGGTTGACGCTGCACACAACAACATCGAAGTTGAGATCAAGGACGGCGTCATCGCAGCCGACGATGCTACCCTGGCAGCAACCTTCGAGATCAAGAAGATGGACGGCGGCTACTCCATCCAGGCAGCAGGCGGCAGCTTCATCTCCGGTTCCTCCTCCAAGAACACCATCGTAGAGGGCACCTCCGCGGTTGCCAACACCATCACCTTCGACGAAAATGGCAATGCAGTCATCTTCGCAGGCGGCTACCTGCTGTTCAACAAGACCTCCGGCGATACCAACTACCGTTTCCGCTACTACAAGGCACAGACGCAGCAGCCCATCCAGCTGTACATCCTGGCTGACTGAGTTCGCATTCTCCTAAAAAATAACGGGGCTGCGTTGCAGCCCCAAACAAAAAAGGCACCTGCTTCGGCAGGTGCCTTTTTGTTAAATGCGGAATTATGAATTCGGAATGCGGAATTATTTTTGTAGTCAGCGGTCAGCGTAGGGGACGATGCCCACATCGTCCCGCCTGTAGTGGTCAGATTTTGTGTCATCCTGAGCGTAGCGAAGGATCTGCTTCCGACCGCCGCTGTAGGGGCGACGCTCGCCGTCGCCCGCAACGTCAAATCTTCCGATACAGGTTAAATACCACCTGTGCGGTGTCATCCAGACGGTTCGTATTTGCCAGCCGTTCGGCACCTTCCTTTGAGATCCGCCAGAAATGCGGCGTCATGGAAAGCAGGTTCCGCACTTGTGCATTGTCTTCCGGAGAAAAGGAAAATTCCAGAACCTCATGCCGTTCCAGCGTAAAGCCGCAAAGCGTCTGTTCCTGCTGTTTTTCCTTGCGGATGATCTGCGGATAGATGATCTGCTTTAAGCCCATCAAGTGCTCTTCGCCGGCAAGCACCTGCAAAAACAGACCGCCTGCTTTCAGCACACGGGCAAATTCCGCCTCCGCTGTCAGTGCGAACATCGAAAGCACCGCGTCAAAGCAGCCGTCTGCAAACGGCAGGGCGGCGGCAGTCGCCGTCAGCCAGTGTGCCTGCTTGTTCCGTGCGGCGGCGTAGCGAACTGCGTCTTTGGAAATATCGATACCCCAGAGATCAGCACGCGGGAACGTTTCTCCCACCTGCGTCAGATAATACCCCTCGCCGCAGCCGGCATCCAGAATGCACTTCGGTGCGGCAGCTTCCAGCAGGGAGCACACCTTGTCCGCGATCGGGCGGTAGAAGCCCGCATCCAGAAACGCCTTGCGTGCCGCGACCATCTCACGGGTGTCGCCGGGGTGGAGGGAATGCTTTTTGTCCACAGTCAACAGGTTGACATAACCTTGTCTTGCGATATCAAAGCTGTGGCGGTTTTCGCACCGCCATGCGTGTTCGTCTTCCGAAAGCGGCAGGCCGCAGACGGGACAGATCGGATCAATCATAAAAAACCTCACAACGGGAAATACTGAAATGAAACTCGGATCAAGGGGGAATGACGATGCGAAAACTGTTTGCTCTGCTCGCACTGTGCGTGCTCCTTGACGTCGGCAGTGCCACGCCGCCCAAAAAGGTTGTCGCACTGACCTTTGACGACGGCCCGACGGGGAAGTACACGTCCCGCCTTCTGGACGTTCTGGAAGAAAAGAACGTCCGTGCCACTTTTTTTCTGTGCAGTTACCGCATCGCACAGTATCCGGAACTGGTGTCGCGGATCGCACGGCAGGGAAACGAGATCGGGCTGCACGGCAACAATCACGAATACTTTTCAGATCTTCCTTCGCAGATGCTGCAAAACGATCTGACGCAGGAGAGCCTGCAGATCGCGGAGATCGCAGGCAGTACCGTCCGCTGTGTCAGACCGCCCGGCGGTCTGCTCCCGGAAAACCGGGAAGGCCTCGAAGACTACGCGGTCATTTTGTGGTCGGTCGATCCCGAGGACTGGGCAACGGACGATAAAGACCTGATCGTCCGCCGTGTGATGCAGGATGTTACACCGGGGGACATTATCTTAATGCACGATGCAAGCACAAGCTCCGTGGAAGCGGCAGCAGAGCTCATTGACCGCCTGCGGGCAGAGGGCTATACCTTTCTCACGGTGTCGGAGCTTGCCGCAGCAAACGGCACCGTGCCGGAGTGCGGCAGGATCTATCACCGCTTCGGCTGAATCAGCCGTTTTCGATCACGTCAATGACCTCGCCGATATACATCCGGTGTACCGGCTCTGTCCTGTAATAGTGCTCGACAGCATCCTTCGGGACGCGATCGGGTTCGAGATCCTGAAAATAGATCTTGCGGCATACGATCGTGAGGCTTGCCTCTTCAAACCCGATGCCGTTTTCAAGCTTCTTTGCATGCAGCTTTGTCAGTGCCAGCTTGTCGCCGTCGCGGCCGGATTTGCTTCCGAGGATGCCGAGATCTTTTTTACAGGCTTCGGGGAAGAAGCTGACGGTGAAATATTCGCTGTTTTCCATGAACTCATAGGTGTAGCGGCAGGGCTTGACGTAGACCGTCGCCACGGGACGGCTCCACAGCGTGCCGAGACCGCCCCAGCTGATCGTCATGGTGTTGAACTTTTCGGGCGTGCCTGCGGTCAGCAGAGCCCACTGCTGATCGAACTTTTCGAAAATCTTGATATTCAGGTCTTTCATTGAAAAACTCCCTTTCTGTCAATGTGTTTTACTCTATCACGGTGCGGGGGAAAAAACTGTCAAAGCATGGACGCTTCCGTCAGCAGCTGCTTCGCATAGGCTTCGCGGCCGTATTTTGCAAACACGGGAGCAAAGCGGCGGCAGGCGGCGGCATAAGCGGCGTCGTGCGAAAGCGTGGGTGCGGAGATCTGTGCCTGTGCCGAGGAAAGATACGCCCCGATCTCGGGAGCACCGTCGCCCTTTTCGCGTGCGGCAATATCTACCATCTGCAGCCACAGCTCTGCCTGCTGCAGTTCGGTGTGCTCTTTTTGCATCAACTCCGTGATTGCGGTCACACACGCCTTGCGTTCGGCGTAAAAATCGGGTGCTTCCGGTGATTTTTTGATGAGTTTGTCCGTTTGCAGCATCGTTGATCCTTCCTTTCATTAAGGGCTGTAACGATCATTTTGAAGTTCGAAAAACTGCAGTCAGCCTGTCAAAAACATTTTTTTGACAGGCTGCGGGCTGTAACAACAGTATTGTTACAGCCCGTGATTTTTTATTCTTCCGGCACAAAGGCCTCAAAGGTTTTCGTAAAGTCACCGTACTGGGACCAGTCGAGCGTCGTGTAGGCCTCGTGCAGTTCGTCATAGTAGGGGATCAGCTCTGTCCACGAAGTGTCAGGCTGTTCCGGCTTCCACGGGTTTTCGGGATCGGGATCGGTAGGATCCCAGCCTGCATCGGGACTGTCAAGATCGAGCTTGTCGTAGGTCGGATAGGTGATGCCCTCGGGCAGCTCCCGCACGATCTCAAAGGTGACGGGCGTACCGCACGGGCAGTAGTCAAAGATCCACTTACAGTCGCAGCACCGCATACGGATGCAGCCCGTGGAAACGGAGCCGCCGAGACGGTTATACTGCCACGACCACATATCGTCCTTCTGCGGGGAGTTATAGGGCAGAGAGTGG
The DNA here is from genome assembly GCA_045639485.1 of Faecousia sp. Taxonomy (GTDB): domain Bacteria; phylum Bacillota; class Clostridia; order Oscillospirales; family Oscillospiraceae; genus JAFRPC01. Next base: position 15,423 of record JAZUDF010000149.1, read on the forward strand.
ATGAGGATATCGCCGGTCACCCAGGTGGCGTACTGTCCCCAAAGACCGTGGATCAGCTCCTTCCACTCGTACTTATGCAGCAGCTTGTAGGTGCCGCGCTCCGGTGTGTTGACACCGGTCGAGCAGATAAAGGTCTTCACGGGATGGGTGTATTCGCCCGCCTCATCCTTGCCGTAAACGATCGCCACGTTCTTGTTGACGAGGATCGTGATCGCATAGGGATACGGATCGCCGGAGGACATCGCGTAGTATTCATCGGGATAGTCCGCGAGGGAGACCTCGATCTCCTTGTAGGAAAATTCGCCGTTGTATTCAAGCTCCAACAGCAGATGGGCATCCTCCTGCGACTGATAGCGTTTGAACGAGAATGGAACGGTAAAGTCGAGTCTTGCACCGTCCTTCAGATGAAAATCCTCCACCGAGGAGATCTCCTCACCGTTCTGATACAGTCGAACCGTGCACACGCGGCCGTCTGCGGGTGCACCGCCGGGATTGACGCCGGTAAACACGGCGGTAAAGGTCACGTCGGGGGCATCCACCGTTGCGGTCAGATGGTCGGGTGCAACGATATGTACGCTGCCGATGCCCATGTCGACGATCTCACCGCCGCCATTGAGGGCATCCGTCGTTTCGGGGATATGATCGGTCTGTCTTGTGCCGAACAGACCTGCAGGGCCGCAGGCTGTCAGCAGCAGAGCGAGAACCAGAAATAGTAACAATGCGGAATGTTTCATGGATCTTCTGTGTACTCCGTATGAATTTTTATTTGTAGGGGACGATGCCCACATCGTCCCGACAATATGGAATTGTAGGGGACAGGCTTGCGTCCTGACATCATTCTCCGTGCTCAGCAAAGATCTCGCTCGTCTTCACAAAGCATGCATAACCGTTGCGGTCGAGCGAGGTGTTGGCCTCGTGCAGCTCGTCATAACAGGGGACGAAGGCTGACCACGAGGTATCGGGCACCTCAGGGTGCCAGGGGTTGCCCGGATCGGGATCGGTGGGATCCCACGAGGCGTTCGGACTGCTGCGGTCAATCTTTTCAAAGGTCGGATACGCAAAGCCCTCGGGGAACTGATAGCCTGTCACAAAGGTGACGGACGTGCCGCAGGGACAGTAGTCGTAGATCCACTTGCAGTCACACACCCGCATCCGGATGCAGCCTGCCGAAGCGGAGGTGCCGAGCAGATTGTATTCACCGGAATTGAGTGCGTCCTTGCTCCTGCCGTAATACGGCACGGAGTGGATCAGGATATCGCCTGTGATCCAGCTCGAATACTGTCCGTAAACGCCGTGGATCAGTGCCCGCCAGTCATATTTCCGCTGCAGACAGAAGCTGCCGCTTCGCGGGGTGGAGATACCGGTCGAGCAGATAAAGGTCTTCACCGCGTGGGTGAATTTACCCTCCTCGTTCCTGCCGAAAACGATCACGATATTCTGATCGGTGTAGACGGTCAGTGCATAGGGGAAAGGATCGCCGGATGTCATCGCGTAGTATTCGTCGGGATAATCCTGTGCGTGGACGGGCACGGTGACGGAGCGGGACTCCTGCTTGCAGGTAAGCTCGACGGTCAGCTCGTGATCCGTTGCAGGCACGTATCTCTGAAACGGAATTTCAACGGAAAAATCAAGCGTCGTACTGCCTTCCGGCAGGAGCATGTCTGCACGTTCGAGGATCTCACCGTCTTTGATCAGCGTCACGGTGCACAGCCGCTCGGGGCCGGGACGGACACCGCTTACCGCCACGGAAAAATCCGCCGCAGGTGCATCCGGTGTCACCGTGAGCGATTCGGGAGCCGTCAGCTCCACACCGGACAGCCCGAAGTCGACGACCGGCTCGGACAGAACCGGCGGCTCGGGCAAAGAGCCGTCCGCTGCAGCGGCTTTATGTAACAGGTTGTATCGCAAAGCGAAAGCGGCAAACAGCAAAACGAGCAGGCCGGCTCCGCAGAGTAATCGTTTCTTCATAATGTGCGTCTTTTCTCATTTTCGACAGATTCTCACTCATTATAAATACAATATATCTTTTTTTCGACAAAGCGGCAACAACGATTTGTAATTTTTTGAAAAAAACATTTGACAAACGGAGAAAGAGATGCTATATTGATTTCAGTAATGATAATTATTATCGTTTTGGAGGGATCAAAATGCAAAAACACAGCCGCAAACGCGATGCGATTTTAGCGTGTCTGCAAAGCACAAAAAGCCATCCCTCTGCCGAATGGATCTATGCACAGCTCAAACCCGAGATCCCCGACCTGAGCCTCGGCACGGTCTACCGCAATCTGGCGGAATTCCGCCGCTCCGGACAGATCGTTTCCGTCGCCAATGTCGAAGGAACAGAGCGGTTTGACGCGGACACTGCTCCGCACACGCATTTCATCTGCAGCACCTGCGGTGCTGTCATCGACCTTGCGGAGGTCACCCTTCCCGCACCCGAGACCGACTGCGGCAGGGTAGAGGGAGTTTCCGTCGTCTACCACGGCACCTGCAAATCCTGCATGGCCGTAAAAAAATAAAATATTATATTTTTGGAGGACAAAATTATGAAGTATGTATGCCCCGTTTGCGGTTATGTTCACGAAGGAGAAATGCCTGAAGGTTTCAAGTGCCCCGTCTGCGGCGTTCCCGGCGAAAAGTTCAAGAAGGTCGAAGGCGAAATGAAGCTCGCAGCCGAGCACGTGTTCGGCATCGGCAACAAGCTCGACAACGTTCCCGAAGAAGACAAGCAGTACATCCTTGAGCAGCTCAAGGCCAACTTCAACGGCGAATGCAGCGAAGTCGGCATGTATCTGTGCATGGCTCGCATCGCTCACCGCGAAGGCTATCCCGAGATCGGCCTGTACTGGGAAAAGGCAGCTTACGAAGAAGCAGAGCACGCAGCAAAGTTTGCAGAGCTCCTCGGCTCCACGCTCGAGCCCAACATGACCGACTCCACCAAGAAGAACCTCGCGTGGAGAGTCGAGTGCGAATTCGGTGCAACCCAGGGCAAGTTCGATCTGGCACTGTGTGCAAAGAAGAACGGCCTGGACGAGATCCACGACACCGTCCACGAAATGGCACGTGACGAAGCCCGCCACGGCAAGGCACTCAAAGGTTTGTTGGAGAGATATTTCAAGTAAGATAACCGCAAAACAGAGGCTGCTTCGGCAGCCTCTGTGTTTACGCAAATATCTTGACAGAATACCGCGATTGTGCTATATATTCTTCGTCACCAAGATTTTCTGCGGCGGCGGTAACTGACTTAAGTGTCTTACCAACGCTTCCCTGCCTTGAGTGGGGCTCCCAGACAACGGAGAAGTCGCAGAAGGCTTGGTGTCATTTTTTGTGCCTTGATGTGAATTGCTTTTTGATTGCACGAAATGGCAAGGGACGAAGCCCGCCACGGCAAGGCACTCAAAGGTTTGTTGGAGAGATATTTCAAGTAAGATAACCGTAAAAAAGGAACCTGCTTTTCGGCAGGTTCCGCTTTTCTTTTTTGTCAGCCAACCAGTGCACTGATGAGGAAATACAATACTACACCGCCAATGCCTGTGAACAAGGTGATCAGGAGGTAGTTGATGCCAAACGACGCAGCATTTTGTGCATTTGCTTCTTTACCTACGGAACAGCTTGTCACAACCGGATAACCGTATTGGACAGACACGGTTGCAGAAAAATCATTTCTTATCATAGCTCCGTAGCTGTTCTGAGAATCAACATATCCGTGCAATTGGTAGCCGTAATAATCGTCGCCTTGAATTGATACAAGTTCGAGAGGAAATTGTGCAGAAGCAGGGGCTTTGAGTTGACTGCTGACGGCGGGAATCACAGCATTCATGATTTCATCGAATGTCATTGTAATGCTCCTTTGCTTATAATTTAGACTGATTATCTGTTTGCACTAATTTTGAATCTTCCAAACGTCTAAATTGTAAAACATTTTGTTTTACATGTCAATATAACAAAATGTTTTACATATACTATGCACATACCGACATAAAGGACTGTGTGCTATGTATCGAAGGCTGCGTGATTTAAGGGAAGACCGGGATCTGAAGCAAAAGGAGCTCGCGGAGTATCTGCAATGCTCGCAGGTGAGTTATTCTTATTACGGGATCGGCAAAAGGGACATCCCGACGGACGTTCTGTGCAGGCTTGCGGACTTTTACAGCACAAGCATTGACTACCTGCTCGGCAGAACGGACGAAAGAAAACCTTATGCAAAGAAGAAGGACTGAGCACTTTTCCGAAAACAGAATATGCAACGATCGGGAAGCAAAAAGCTACCCGATTTTCTTTTTGCGTCTGTAGGGGCGACGTTCACCGTCGCCCGCGTGCCATCTCCCATCGCCGTAGGGGAGGGGCTTGCTCCTCCCGTCCCGTAGGGGACGGCGTCCCCGACGTCCCGCCAAATCGGAATTTAGCGAGCCGGTTTCGGTGTCATCCTGAACGAAGTGAAGGATCTGCTACGTTGTTCCGACAAGATCCTTCGTCGCTCCGCTCCTCAGGATGACACGCTTTCAATGTGTCAGATTCCGCCTTATCGAGCGTGCCAGTAAAAAACCAGAA
>JAZUDF010000150.1:0-6200 GCA_045639485.1 Faecousia sp.
GTCTGCTGCTCGCGCTCGCGGACTGGCTCTACTTCCATGGCCTCGCGATTCCCGACGTGCCGATTTCCGTCGGCTCGCTCATGCGTCGCTTCTCCGTCGCGATCACGTTCGTTCTCGGCGCGCTCTTCTTCCACGAGGCGAACCTGAAGCGCAAATCCATCGCCCTCGCGATGATCCTCGCCGGTATGGTCGTGTCGGCACTTTTTTCCGCCGGCACCTCGTTTCTCAAGCTCGTGGCGGATACACAGCAGCAGCTGCCCGCCATCACCTACTGGCTCATGGGCAGCCTGTCTTCCGTCAAGACGCGGGATCTTCTGTTCCTCGCCATTCCGTTCGTGATCGGGCTTACGCCGCTGATCCTGCTTCGCTGGCGGATCAACCTGCTGACACTGGGCGAAGCGGAAGCACAGGCGATGGGCGTCAACACGGGACTGCTGCGTCTTGTCGTGGTGCTGTGTGCAACGCTTCTGACTGCCTCCTCCGTTGCCGTTTCCGGTATGATCGGCTGGGTGGGGCTCATCATCCCGCACTTCTGCCGGATGCTGTTCGGCTGTGACTACCGCAGGCTCCTGCCTGCCACGGCACTGTTCGGTGCGGCCTTCCTGCTTGTTGTGGACGATATCGCACGGCTTGCGGCGACCTCGGAGATCCCCATCGGCATCCTCACCGCCGTGGTCGGTGCACCGATCTTCCTCTATCTCATTGTGACGGGAGGGAAACGCAATGCCGATTGAACTCAAAGACGTCTCTTTCTCCTACGGAAAGCACGAAGCGGTAAAGCACGTGACCTTCACCGCCAACCGCGGCGATCTGGTCGCGGTACTCGGCCCCAACGGTGCGGGAAAAAGCACGCTCTTTCAGTGCATGTTAGGGCTGCTGCACGGCTACGAGGGCGAGATCGACATCTGTCACAAAAACATCCGCACGCTGTCGCGTGCACAGCTTTCGCACATGGCGGCATACATCCCGCAAAGTGCGGAGCCGGTCTTTGATTACACGGTCTTTGACACCGTGCTCATGGGCACGACGGGCGGTCTGGGACTGCTCAGAACACCGGGGCAGACGCAGAAGGACGCGGCGACCGCCGCCTTGCAGACGCTGGGCATCATTGACCTTGCCGGGCGTGGGATCGGCACGCTTTCGGGCGGTGAACGGCAGCTCGTTCTGATTGCCCGTGCCATGGCACAGAATGCCAAGATCCTCATCATGGACGAGCCGACCGCCAACCTCGACTACGGCAATCAGCAGCGGGTACTCGAACGCATCCGCGACCTTGCGGCACAGGGCTACACGGTGCTGCTCTCCACCCACAACCCGGAGCACGCCATCCGCTATGCCACCCACGTGCTTGCCCTGCAGCAGGGCAGTGCGATCGCCTGCGGCAAGACGCAGGATACGCTGACGGCGGAGCTCATCGAACGGCTTTACGGTGTCAAGGTGAAGCTGACGGACACCGAGCCACGCACCGTTGTACCGGTTGAATAGAGAAAAACAGCCCGTTTTTGAAACGGGCTGTTTTTTTATATGCGGTTAAATGCCGCGTCGTCAAAGGTGACGACCAAGTAATATTTCATCTCGTCCGTCTGCATGGCGGCGTCTAACTGTGCCTGCAGGGCCTTTTCCTGTCCCTTGAGGCGGTGCGGAACGACCAGGTCAAACACGAGATTGGTGTGCGTGTGACCGCGTACCATGCGGAAATCGTGGATCGTCAGCTCCTCGTCGATCGAGCGGGCGGCTGCACGCAGCTTTTTCTGCAGTTCGTTCGCCTCTGCGTCGTCCGTCACAACGGGATCGTAGTGGATGACGAGCTGTATGTTGTGATTTTTGCGGAAATCGAATTCGATGTTGTCGATCAGGTCATGGGCATCGAGTGGCGGGATGGCGGCGTCCATTTCCACGTGGACGGTGGCAAACCGCTGACCGGGGCCGTAGTCGTGCACGATCAGATCGTGGCAACCGAGAATGTCTTCATATTCCTCAATGTGCTCCCTGACGAGAGCCACCAGCTCGGGATCGTTCGACTCGCCGAGCAGGGGAGAGATGGTCTCCTTCGCAATGCCGAAGCCGGACCAGATGATGAACAGGGCGACTATAACGCCCATGCCGCCGTCGATGTAGCCGCCGATCTCCAGCCCCCAGAAATGCTTGATGAGAGCACCCGCAATGCAGGCAAGCAGGACGGCTGCGGTGGAGATGACGTCGTTGCGGCTGTCTGCGGCGGTGGCGAGCAGGGTAGCGGAGTTGATCTCCTTACCGAGCCTGGTATTGAAAACGGACATCCAGAGCTTGACTGCGATGGACAGCACCAGCACAATGACAAGTACCACGGAGAAGTCCACGGCCTCGGGTGCGGGAGAGAGCAGCTTCTGCACCGAAGAAACGATCAGAAGCACGCCGATGACCAAAATCAGTGCCGCAACGGCGAGCCCGGAGAGATATTCCACTCTTGCATAGCCGAACGGGTGTTCCTCGTCTGCGGGTTTTTCCGAAAGCTTGAAGCCGAGCAGCGTCACCACAGACGAAGCGGCATCCGAAAGGTTATTCACCGCGTCGGCGGCGATGGAAACGGCACCGGAGAGCGTGCCGATGAGGAACTTTGCGATGCACAAAAGCACGTTGCATACAATGCCGACGATACCGGAAAACTTGCCGTAGCGGGAGCGTACGGCGGGCGAAGCGGTGTTGCGGTAGTCCCTGACGAACAGCCGCAAAAGCAGGGAAGTCATGTAAACGCCTCCAAAAACAGGATCTACCCCAGTATATCGGTTTGCACCGATAATGTCAATCGCTTGACCGTGCGGAAAAAAAGATGTATATTGAATATCAGAAAGAAAAAGCGGAGGCAAATCATGAACGCACAGACGCAGCAGAACTATCTGTCCATTTTGAAAGAGGAACTCATCCTCGCCACCGGCTGTACCGAGCCGATCGCCATCGCCTACTGTGCCGCGACGCTGCGGCAGGTGCTGGGCGGCAGACCTTCACGGATCGTGGCGGAGGTCAGCGGAAATATCATCAAAAACGTCAAGAGCGTGGTCGTCCCCAACACGGGAGATATGCGTGGCATCGAAGCTGCCATCGCGGCCGGCGTGATCGCGGGCAACAGCGAAAACGGTCTGCAGGTGCTTGCAGAGGTCTCCGCACAGCAGCTCTCGGAGATCCGTGACTATCTCATCGACACCGAGATCGAGATTGTCTGTGCCACCACGCCGTGCATGCTCGACATCACGCTCCGCGGCTATGCGGGCGAAGACTGTGCCACCGTGCGGATCGCCAACCACCACACCAACATCGTCTACAAGGCGAAAAACGGCGAAGAACTGATGAATTTGCCGGTCACGGCTTCGGCAGAGGAGCACCTGACCGACAAGAGCTGCCTGAACGTCGAGGACATCATCCGCTTTGCAGACACCGTTCCCGTCGAACTGCTCGAGCCGATTTTAGAGCCGCAGGTGCGGTTAAACTCCGCCATCGCGGAGGAAGGTCTGCAGGGCAAATGGGGAGCACAGATCGGCAGGATCCTGATGGAAGACTATGACGGCAAGGACATCAAAAACGAGGCAAAGGCATGGGCGGCGGCAGGCTCGGACGCAAGAATGAGCGGGTGTGAAATGCCCGTCGTCATCCTCTCCGGCTCCGGCAATCAGGGCATCACGGCATCACTGCCCGTCATCCGCTACGCCAAACGGCTCGACTGCACGACCGAGCAGCTCTACCGTGCCCTTGCGGTGTCTGACCTCGTAACGGTACATCAGAAAACCGGCATCGGCAGGCTGTCCGCCTACTGCGGTGCCATCTCTGCAGGCGTCGGTGCAGGTGCGGGCATCTGCTATCTCTCCGGCGGCGGCTACACGGCCGTTGCCCATACCATCGTCAACGCAGTCGCCATTTTGTCCGGCACGATCTGCGACGGTGCCAAGCCGTCGTGTGCCGCCAAGATCGCCGCGGCGGTCGATGCGGGCATCATGGGCTACCGGATGTACCTGCATCACAAGGAGTTCCGCGAGGGCGAAGGCATCGTCTCCGGCTCCGTGGACAGCACCATCAAAAACGTGGGCATCCTCGCACAGCAGGGCATGCTGCAGACGGACAAGACCATTCTGGAGATCATGCAGAAAAAATAAACTGCCGACTGTTCAAAAACAGTTCGCAGCAAGGACATACTTTCTTCATATTTTGAAATTATAACGTTAGATAAAGCAGGGGAAAAAGATTCCCCATGGAAAGGACTGTCATTATGGACGAAGAATATCCGCAGGTGCCGGAGGAACTGACGCCGGACGTACCGGCAACGGAAGCACCGGAGGAAGATCCGGAAGAGCAAAAAGAGCAGGATCTGCAGGATCTGGTCGAGCTCTACGAGGAAGAATCCTGCGAGACACCGCAGTGCCCGGAAGAGGCACCCTGCGAGACACCGCAGTGCCCGGAAGAAGCACCCTGCGAGGTGCAGCCTGCCAAACCGAAAAAAGAGAAAAAAACCGTCAGCAGCGTCTGGATCCCGATCCTGCTTGTTGTTGCGATCCTGTTCGGCATCTGCGGCGGAGCGATCGGCTACGGCATCGCATCGTCCGCCCGCATCACGCTGACGAAGAAGGAAGACGGCACCGTTGATGCAAAGCCCGACGGAGGAAAGACGGTCAATCCGCCCATCTCCGACCACGTCCGCACCAACGAAGGCAACAAGGACAAAACGCCCGCCGACATTTACAGTGAAAACGTCGAAGCAGTCGTCGGTATCGTAAGCACCGGTACCGGGAAAAACACCTGGGGACAGACAGCCCGTCAGCAAAGTGCGGGCTCCGGCTTTATTATCACCGAAGACGGCTACATTGTGACCAACTATCACGTCGTGGAGGATGCCACCTCCGTGACGGTGCAGCTCTATGACGGCACGGAATATCCCGCAACGGTCGTGGGCTACGAGGGTACGATCTGCGACGTGGCACTTCTGAAGATCGATGCGACCGGCCTGCCGACCGTCGCCATCGGCGACTCCGACAAGGTGGTCGTGGGCGAGGAGGTCTGTGCCATCGGCAACCCGCTGGGCGAGCTGACCTTCACGCTGACCGTCGGCTATATCAGTGCGGTCGACCGTGAAGTCAATACCGTCGGCACGCCGATCAATATGTTCCAGACGGATGCCGCGATCAACGCCGGCAACTCCGGCGGCCCGCTGTTCGACATGAACGGCAACGTCATCGGCATCACCACCGCCAAATACTCCGGCATGATCGCGGGCGGTACCACGGTGGAGGGACTCGGCTTTGCCATTCCCATCAACGATGTGATGAAACTCATCGACGATCTGACACAGTACGGCTATGTCAAGGGCAGACCTTACCTCGGTGTTACGGTGGCCGATGCAAAGCAGTACGATGAAGACCTGCCTGCAGGAGCGTACGTCACGGAAGTGGTGGACGGCTATGCCGCCAAAAAGGCGGGCATTCAGCCGGGTGACGTGATCATCGGACTGGATAATAAGGTCATCCGCACCCGCACCGATCTGTCGGACGCACTGTCTGACTACAAGGCGGGCGATACCGTCAGCGTGCGAGTCAACCGTGACGGCGAAACTCTCGATCTGACGCTGACGCTCAGCGAACGCCCGCGTGACGTTGAAAGTACGACGGAGCCGACAGAGGAAGAAAGTGAAAACCCCTTCGGCTTCCCGATCCCGTGATTTTCGGAAACTCTGAACTTATAAACGAAAAACCAAAAGCACCCGGCTGCAATGCCCGGGTGCTTTTTCTTGCAGAAAAAAGAAAAAGAGGTAGATTTTATCGCTAAAATAGTATATAATACTGAAGATTTCTAAAAGGGGGACGATGCGATGCCTTCTGTCAAATATCTCGCACGGGTGCTGCGTGGCGTCCGCTTTGAGAAACTGAACAAAATGCTCACCGTCGTCAGGGAAAAGAGCGGGCACTCCAAAGCACGCACCTTCCTCGACATTCTGTGGTGTGCGGCACGCTACGGAGCGGGCTATTACGACTACGTCATGTTCGGCTTTTACGACATGAACGGCAAGCAGCGTGACACCTACCTCACCCGCGTGCGGAACAAAAAAGTCTGCGACGTCATGAATCAGCCGGGCTTCGGCGAGGTGTTTGACGACAAACTGGCGTTCAACGTCCGCTTCAAAGACTTCCTGCACCGCCGCGTGCTCAACGCGGAGACCTGCACGGAAGAAGAGCTTGCCG
>JAZUDF010000151.1:0-12825 GCA_045639485.1 Faecousia sp.
AGCGGGCACACAGAGGTAAACATGAACACTGCAAGCAGGACTGCGAGCAATCGTTTCATCGTAAGGTTTTTCATGATTGTCCTCCTTCATCAGAGTGCTTCGGCTGCTTTTCTGAGCCGGAAAGAGCGGATCTGGAACGGGCGGAAGGAAAGGCTCTGTTCTGCCTCTCCGACGGTGTCCTCCAGGAGATTTACTTCGCTGTCCATCACCCAGCCCTGCGGCAGCGTGAGCTTCGTTTCGGCAGGTTTGCCGATACGCTCAAAAGCACGCAGGATGAAGCCGTCGCCGTCATAAGCGGGCTTGAATGCTGTGATTTGGATCTGTTGATTGTCGAAAGACGGCATCTCAAGCACAAGGTCGCCAAACAGCGGTGCTGCGGAGAACTGCTGTGCGAGAACGTCCGTTTTTAAAGGATCAAAGCCGCCCTTGTGAGGATACAGGGCATATGCATACCAGAACGGCAGCCGTTCGCCTTCGGTACACGGATAATCCGTGGAACGCAGCAGGTTGAGGGAAAGGATTCCCTGCTTTGCCATAAAGCCGTTCTTTGCATAGTTGAGAACGGAAAGGCCTGCCGTGTCTTCGGAGATATCGAACCATTTGCTGCAGCAGATCTCAAACTGTGCTTTTTCGTGGGCGGTGTTGTCGGTGGTCGGTCTGTCAAGATAACCGAACTGGATGTCGCTGTGTACGGTATCGCTCCATACCTTCGGAGCAAATTCCGCACGGACCATATAGCCGACGTCGTTCCACGAAACACTGTGCATGATCTGGATCAACGGATGCTTTTTATACATCAGGATCGTCTGCGTGAGCGTGGAGTTTTTGAAGGTGTAATCCTGTTGGATCTCAACAAGGTCTTCATAGTACTGCACCTCGGTACGCTCGAGCTCCATATAGACCTCACGCTGATCACGGTAATCGTCTTCGAAATCCCAGGCATCGCCGGTGTCGATGAACACACGCAGACGGTTGGCATTTTCCGCGATCACCTCGCCTGTGGGAAGCGTAATGCGGGCAAACGAGCCGTCCTTTGCAAATTCCACACGGTAGAATTCCGTCTGGTAACTGTCAATACGGCCTGCATCCTTTGTACGCTTCAGAACCTGCGGTGCAATCAGATTGCCGTTGCCGCGGTAAAGCAAGCAGCGGTCACTGACAAAGTCTGCAAAGAAAACGTCCTCCCGTCCGGGGTTGATCAGGTTGCCGCCCGGGCAATAAGAGACGCCGAGCTGTTTGGCAAGCTCCTCGAGTTTGTGCAGCATCTTCGGATAGGCCTCGGAGGTCTCCTGATAGACGCGGGAGATGGACGAACCGGGAAGAATGTCGTGGAACTGATAGAGCAGGGCTTCTTTCCAAAGCGTGTTGACCGTTTCCGTGTCACCGTACTGTCCGCGTGCGGAAAGCAGCGTTTCCAGAGCCGACATCCGTTCTTCAAACTCGCGGTTGGCCCATTTGTTTCTCGATTGTGAGGTGTAAGTGCCGCGGTGCTTTTCCAGATACATCTCGCCTTCATACCGTTGCAGGGTGTCGGGATCGAGATCGTCAAAAAATGCCTGTGCCGTACCGAAGCGGCTGTGCGGCAGATACGGGATATCTTTGGTACGCAGGCAACGTTCGACGCTGACCTCGGAAGGTCCGCCGCCGCCGTCGCCGATGCCGTAGACCAGCATCATCTTATCGTGCGGATCGGTCTTTTTGATGCCCTTCTTCGCTGCAAGCAGTGCCTTCGGGCCTGCAAGGGAGTTATAGTTGCCTTCGGGCGGCATGTGGACGGTCACCTCACTGCCGTCGATGCCTGCCCAACGGAAGGTGTTGTACGGGAATACCGTGCGGTTCGACCACGAAATTTTGATGGTCATGAAGTTGTCCTGCCCGGACTGCTTCAGGATCTGGGGTAAGGCACCGGTATAGCCGAAGGCATCCGGTAACCAGCAGGTTCTGACGTAACTGCCGAATTCTTCCTGCCAGAATTTCTGGCCGTAAAGCATCTGACGCACCAGCGATTCTTCGCCGGGAAGATTGGTGTCGTTTTCTACCCAGCCACCGCCGATTGGCTCCAGATTGCCTTTTTTTGCAAGCTCCTGCAGCTTTCGGTAGAGTTCAGGCTCTTCCTCTTTCATCCACGCGAGCTGCTGCGGCTGCGAAACGACAAAGCGGAAGTCGGGGTACTGTTCGGAAAGGTGAATGAAATTGGAGAAGGTACGCTTTGCCTTCCGCTTGGTTTCACGGATCGGCCAGAGCCACGCCAAATCCAAATGGGCGTGTGCAACTGCCGTTGCGGTAAGCTTTTCCGTGCCCGGAAGTGCGTAGAGTTGATTGAAAATTTCCTTTGCCTTGGGATAAAAGTCGGGATCCTGATATTTGATGAGGTTTTCCGCTTCACGCAAGCCGTAGAGGACTTTCAGTTTGTTCGGGTTCTCGTAGTCGATTCCCGTGACATAGTCATAGAGCGTGTCAAAGTCATAATAAAGGTCGAGGTACTCCGCATTTTTGCGGACAACGGCTGCCTTTTTCAGTTTTGCAGCATCATGGAACTCGCCAAGCAGGCTGTTCGATGCTCCGTCGATGTAGCAGTCGATGTTTCCGTCTGCGTCGATAAAGCCGTCAAGCGGATAGAAACGCTTTTCGATGGACTCATCCATCGCACCGAAGACCGGTGAGCCTGCGGTGAAGCCCTTGACGGGATTGCCGTCTGCATCCACAAGCAGACCTTCGCCGTCATTGAAAAACTCCAGACACAGGTCTTTGCGGTCAGTGCCCTCCGGCAGTTTGCCGGTCAGGTGGAACCAGCCGCAGGCAAAGTTCTCGCTTGCCCAGGCCTCCCCTTCCCGAATGGGGCGGAAGGTCAGCGTCGGGACGTCTGCAAAGGCGACCGGCTCATCAGAGCAGGCAACCTCTGCATGCAGATCCATGACGTGCGGCCAGCAGAGCGGCTCTAATTTCTGCCGGATAAAGCGTCCGACAAAAATCTCTAAATCTTGTTCGTATTTATTCCACGGTTCAAATTGCAGCACGTTGCTCTTCCTTTCTCAATCGGCTTGTGTCTGATTGACGGATGTAATGTGCAAGGTATCGGGATTTACGGATCGGTTGGTTTTGATCAGTTTCGTTTCGCCGCTGCACAGGGTGAAAAAGTTATCGGAAAATTCGATTTCTTCATCACAGTGCAGGCAGATATATTTTGTAAAGGTATCTGCGGTGAGTTCAAAGCTGCAGTCACTCAGCTTTCTGACAGTGAAATGAGGCTGTGCGTAATGCACTTCCCTGTCCTTTTTCATCTGACGGAAGTTTTCGCAAAGGACGGTACCGTCAGGCTGCATCAGGATCGCCCGGACAACGACGTCGGGCTCTGCGGGTACGGGAACTGTCAGGATATTTTTGCAGCTGCCTGCCTGCACCGAGGCAGACAGGGTGTTCTCCGTGAGGACCGTACCGTCAAAACGCATGACTTGGACACGGGCGGTATAGCCGGCATCTTCGGGACTGTCATTGGAAATGAAAACGTCCATTTTGCTGTCTTTCGCTGCCATGCTGATGAGGTGCGGCGCGAAGAAACGGCGGGAAGCATAGTGCAGTGCCTTGGGACGGCCGAAGTAGTCTACGGAGCTCCAGGTGATGCCCGGCCAGCAGTCGTTGAGCTGCCAGTAGATCACGCCGTTGCAGATATCTCTGTGGCGACGCATATGCTCCGTGATCATGCAGATGGCTTCCGCCTGCATGGTCTGGGACAGATAGACGGTATCTTCAAAGTTCTTCGGTTCACCGTACTGTTCGCGGATATAGCGGAGAATGCGGCCGTTGCAGTCCGGCCGTTTTTGGTGGTGCTGCATGACGGGAGATTCTGCGGCAAGATCTTTTTCTTCGGCAAATGCTCTTATCGTGTCCATGCACGGGAAAGCACTGTGACCGACCTCGGAGAGCATGCGGGGACAGACCGTTTCGTAAAGTTCGAGCGGCTGTTCATCGCCCCAGACGTGCCAATAATGGGTGTCGAAATGCTCCAGATCGTTCTGGTGGCGGAACATCTCGGCAGAGCGTGGTGAGGATCGCAGGAAGTAGGTGTCGGTCAGCAGATGCATGACCGGTGTCAGGATCTTCTGGCTCATAAACCGGTAGTTTTCCATCTTGGCCTCGCCGTGACCGTTGATGCCGTCCTCGCACTCGTTGTCGCCGCAGAAGATGAAGATACATGCGTGGTGACGCAGACGTTTGACGTTGGCATTCGTTTCTTCGACGATCAGCCTGCGGAAGTCCTCGTCGGAAGCGTTATACGCCGCACAGGCAAACATCAGATCCTGCCAGACGAGAATGCCGTTTTCGTCGCAGAAATCGTAAAAATCATCGGTGGGATAATAGCCGCCGCCCCAGATACGCACGGTATTGTGGCCGAAGTCACGCACCTGCGTGAGAAGTTTTCTCGTACGCTCGGGTGTAATGCGGGAAAGAATGCTGTCTTCGGGGATGTAGCTGGCACCGGTGAGGAAGATCTTTTTGCCGTTGACGGAAACGGAGAAGTTCGTACCGATTTCGTCTTTGCTGTTGTCGATCTCAATTTCGCGAAGGCCGATGCGGTAGGAATAGGTCTGTTCTTCCCCGCTCTGCCCTGTCAGCGTGATTTTCAGGTTATAAAGCGTCGGCTCGCCGAAGCCGACGGGATTCCAACGCTGCGGCTGCGGAATGCGGAAGAACAGTGTGCCGTAGGGACGTGCTTTTGAAAAAAGCGTGGTCTCGCAGGCATAAAACGGATGTTCTGTATGATCCAGTGACAGTTCTGCACGGAGTTCTCCGCTGCAAAGGCTGTTCACATTGGCGTCGATTTCAAGCTGTACGCTGCCGTCCGGCAAAAACTTACAGGTGTGTTTAAAGTCTTGCAGATATCCGAGATCGGTGGACAAAATGGAGATATCACGGGCGATGCCCATATCCGCAAGATCGGGGCCCCAGTCCCAACCAAACATGGAATTCGGTTTGCGGATGCACGGGGATTTCGGCTGCGTGACGGCGTAGGTCTCAAACAGTCCCCGGTCGTCGTACGCTTCGATATATTTATAGGGTGAAGTAAAGCAGAGGCGGATCTCGTTTTCCGCAGAGAGGATGCTGTTATTTAATAAGATCTTTTGCGGGGTGTGCATATCACGCAGCTGTGCAATCAGATGCCCGTTGACTTTGACATCTGCAACCGTGTCGATGCCATCAAGGCAAAGGAAGTTGGTTGCCTGAAGCTGTTCGGGCGTCATGCAGAAGCTGCGGGAAAAGGTGTAGTCGTCATAGAGCCACGCTCTTGCCGCCGCTTCGTTTTCTCCGACAAACGGATCGTCGATCAGTTTGTTCTCTAAAAGTGCGGAGAGGACGGAACCGGGAACCGTGACGGAAAGATCATTGCATTTTGCAGAGCAGATCTTCCATTTTCCGGCAAGCGATAATTTCATCACGGTTTCCCTCCTTTAGTGCGGTCACAGCCGAGTGCAGGATCGGCTGTGACCGAGTCGAATCAGAATACGGGCAGCGGGCTGCCTTCACCGCCGCCGGTGATACCGAAGCGGATGATGTAATAAGTCCAAATCTCACGCATTTCATCCATTTCGGCTTTGGTGTAGTAGTCACCGTAGACCGTTGCCTTCAGGAAGATAACACAAAGATATTCCTTCATGATTCTGTCCTTGAGAAGCTGATAAAGGGCGGGATCCTCCGTGCTGTAATGCTCGATTGCAGCAAGTGCCTCCCGGAAGCGTGCATCCATCTGCTCTGTAAAGGCTTTCGGATACAGTTCCGTGAAGGTCGGATAAGCGTTGATGGTGCCGAGGCCCGGATCCAAAACGGTAGCATAATAAGCGTTCCGCTCACAGATCATGTCGAAGATCTCCTGCATCGGTTCTGCTGCATCCTTATAGTAATGTGTGATAAAGTCGGCAGCCAGATCCTGATAGTTGAGACTCGAATCCCACATGATATTGGCGGTGCAGTAGGCTCGCAATGACTGGAAACCGGGTACGTTGACCTGATCGGACGGGCCCTGGATGAGCAGGTACGAGCAGCCGGCATCTTCCAGCTCCAGTACCATGCTCTGCACGGTACCGAAGTTATAGAAGTTGATGAAGTAGTACCAGAGGTTGAGGTCGTACAGATAGGTAAACAGCTGATTGGACGAGCAGACTACCTTCCAACCCTCCAGATCATTGCCGTTTTTGACGTTGATGGGAGAATCGAAGGAGAACGCATAGTTCGCACTGACCGGTGCCCACATGATCTTCATCCGCTCATTGGGAATGACCTGATCACTGAAAGGCTCCAGATTGCCGTTATTCTCTTTGACGGGAGGTGCCTCGGTGAAGGAGTAGGCATAGACAACGTAGAAGACCTCTCGGCCGGGCTGGTTTTCTTCCTGCCAGGCATTGACGATGTCGAGAACACCGTTGAAGAAGCCGATCTGCAGACCGCTGTAGGTGCCTGCCCATTCTTCCAGTGCTTTCTGGCAGCCCGGACAGCTGCAGGCATTTTTGTTGTCGTGCTGACCGAACATAAAGTAGTTTGCCTTGGTGTCCATCTGCAGGAAGGTGATGAGTTTGTCCGCGACCACCTGCTGCATTTCCTTCAGGCTTTCGGGATCACCGCCCGCCGTCCAGCAAAGCTGATTGGTCGAAATGTTCGGTGCGATCTCATAGGGATCAACGAACCACTCCGGATGGAGGTCACCGTACCTGACTCCGTCTGCATTGGTAAAGCTCGGATGCAGGTACGCATTGAGCTGGCTGTGGCCGTTGGTGAGAGCGTTCCATTCGCTGCCACGGGAGAAGTTGATGTAGCGAAGACGCGTGTTGTAGCTGTCGTTGGTGTAGATCGTGGAGGTAGAATGTGTACGCATATCGATCGATGCACTCACAAACTGACCTTCATAGTTCCACAGATTGACATCTGCGGATTCGTTGACGTAGATTTCGGTCTCATCGTAGTAGGTATAGCCGATGAGATCGTGCAGCAGATCGTAGACACCGTAGAGGGTGCCCGCACCCTGGAAGCCCGGAGGGCAGACAACATAAATGTTGTCGTCTTTGGTGGCAATGTAATAAGAAGACTGCGTGCCGCTGATCCGGCCGATCTGCAGGTCGGGGAAGGCTTCCTTGACCTGCTTCGTGATGCCGATGGAAATGTAGTTGCCGGTGATCTTGTCGGTGTCATCGTCATCAACGGTCTTGATCTTGCAGCCCGTTCCCATTTCAAGGAACGTCGTGAATTCTTCCGCGGCAAATTCTTCGTATTCCATTGCGTTTTCCGGAATGACAAGAACATAGTCTGTTTCGCCGTCTTTGACGAGATATTTGTCTTCGATCGGCTCGCCGGTCAGCTTGGGAGCTTCCGTTTCTTCAGGCTCGTCAACACTGTTGCCTGCACAGCCTGCCAGACAGGAGAGCAGGAGCAGCAGGGAGAGGATCAGACATAAGAATTTTTTCATCGTTCCGCCTCCCCTATCAGTTGACTATGAAGGTCAGCTGACTCACCGTGCGGTTGTAATCCTTGTCATAGAGCACATATCGCAGGGTGTACTCACCTTTCATCTCTGCACAAAACGCAGTATCGCTCACGCAGAAGGATTCGCGGTAGAGATTGGTGTTGTTGCTGTAGCTTGTGATGCTGCCATTCTCGTCGTGGGACAGAAGCATGATCTCGGAGTTGGGCAGAAACACGATGACGTCACAGGTATACTCCGTGACGCCTCCTACCGTGTAGGAGGGGATTTCTACCGTGTCGCCTTTGGAATATTCCTGCTTGGCAAGATCCGAAACTTTCAGAGCCGTTTCGCCCTCGCCGGTCGCAGAGACTGCAAGCAGCAGGATCGATGCAATCACAGCCAAAATCACAAGAAGTGAGATGATTTTTTTCATTTATCCCTTGATACCTCCAACATAGACACCGCCACGCAAACGTTTATTGAACACAATAAACACGATCAGGATCGGCAGCGTCATCAAAATTGCACCGGCGACCTGCACGGGCACCTGCGAGGTGGCACCCGAACCCATCGGTGTATTCATGAAGTAGTAAACACCGTAGGTCGCAACCGGGTAAGACGGCAGATAGAGCATTGCTGTCTTGTAGTCGTTCCAGTAGGTAATGAAGTTGAGCAGGAACACCGTGACGATCATGTTCAGTGCCTGCGGGAAGATGATGCGAAGCATGATACGGAGATTGGATGCACCGTCGATCTTTGCTGCCTCGGTGTACTCCTTCGGGATCGCCTTGAACATGGCGACAAAGGTCAGGAAGTAGACACCCAGGAAGTTGAATTTCAGCACACCCATGCTGAGCCACGTGTCATAGATGCCGAGCGTCTGCAGCATGCGGAGTTCCGATGCCAGAGCACCGACGATGGGGATACACATGGTGATAACAACAAAGTTGTAAACGATCTTGGAGAACTTAAAATCAAAGCGTGCGACAAGGTAACTCACCACAGAGGTGACCAGAACCCAGACGCCTGCACAGATAACGGAATATAGCACGGAATGGATGTACAGACCGATAATGTTGTAGGTCACGGAGGTGGTCGTCGTGGTGACGGTCATGTACTGCTCGGCGACCTTATAGTTGTCTGCAGTAAACTTGAAAGCAGGACCGTTCGTGAACACCTTGTCGACATAGAAATCAAAGTAACTGTTGACTTCCGTAAAGGAAGTAACAAGGGACCAGAGCATCGGCAGCAGAAGGCCGACGACATAAACGACAAGCAGGATGCCGGTCAGAACGCCGATCACACCGGCTTTTTCGCGTTTCGGTTTCAATCGTCTGTCCATATCAGTCGTCCTCCCTATTCAGCAGTTTGCGGACAACCGTCACAATGGGGATCAGAATGACAGAGCAGATCAGACCAAGGAATGCAGAATAGCAATAGCCGGTCTTGCCGTTGACGACCAGGATGTACAGATAGTAGCCGATCGTCTTTTCCTGCGGCATTGCCTGCCAGCTCAGGAAGTTGAAGACATTGTTGTCGTTCGTAAAGAAGCAGGCGATCCCGGTCACGATAAACACGCTGACCGCAGGCAGGATGCTCGGCAAAATCAGATGACGGAATTCCTGCCAGGGCGATGCACCGTCCACCTTGCCCGCTTCGATCACAGAAGTGTCGATTCTGTCCATTGTGGCAGAATAGATGAGCGTCTGTGCCGCAAAACCCGTCCAGACGGTAAACAGCGTGATGAGGGCATATCGAAGTCCGTCACCGTTTGAGGAAAACGGGTTTTCCATCGTTTTACCGAAAAGATACTGCAGCCATGCCGGCAGGCCCAGGCCGATCGTGTCTTTGTAGAGCACAGTCAGCAAGATGGCCGGAATGACGCTCGGCAAAAACAGCATGAAACGGAAGAACATACTGCCTCTGTGCCGTTTGTAGATATAGTAAGCGAACAAGACGGCAAGTGCCGTACCGGCAAGCTGCGTGAAGACGTAGATCCAGAAGGAGTTCTTCATCATCTCCCAGAAGCCGGCCGTTGACGCTTCTGTCAGGAAGGTTCTGATATTTGTTTGGAAATCCCAGGAGAAAGTGTCGGTGTAAGCATCATAGTGCTGAAACGCCATCAGAATGGTCTGGAAATTGACGCCGAAATAGAAGATACAGATCTGAATCAGCGGCAGGGCGATCAGTGCACAGTAAAAGATGATATCTTTTTTGTCGCGGCGGTGCTTTTGAAGTCCGACAGGCTGTGGAGTATTCATGTTGCCGTCCTCTTAAGTTTGTGTGGTAAATACTTTCATTTCATCGGCTCACAAAGGAGTAGATGAAACAGTCGTCATGCGGCAGGCAGCGGAAGATCCGCTGCCCTCCGCAGATGATTTCAGAGATTTCTATAAATCAGAAACCGTCCCAACGGGTTTCGAAGTAGACCTCCTGCGAGGAGAAGTACGCCTCGGCAGAAGCACCGTCAACTTCGCAGAAATACAGCCACGGGTTCCTGTACTCATAGCCGTCCACACTGGTCATCCATGCCCACGCAAACGATCCGAACTGCAGCGGATTGTCGAGCACCTGTTCGCGGTTGGTGTAGGGGTAGATGATGTCACTGTTTTCCTTGAGCGTAAGGATGGACTTGCAGTAGGTGGTGAGCTTTGCACTGTCTTCTTCGGTGATGGGGTAGTTGAGCGGGCGAGTCATGTTGACTTCTGCGGTGAAGTGGGAAAGCTCTGCATCAGTGTGCAGGAATCTCATGAAGGAAAGAGCGAGATCCAGATGTGCCGTGTTGCTTGCAACAAAGCCGTAGGAGCTGGAAGTGCCGAGCCAGCAGGGAGTCTGACCGATCTTGTCTTCCGTTGCATGGGGCTTCGGCATGACTGCGTAGTTGTGGCGTTCATAGCCGCCGTCCTCGAGTTCTTCAAAGCCTGCCTTGGCTTCGTTTTCCCACCAGGAGCCTTCAAGGATCATCGCGATCGGCTGATCATTGACGATACCGCCGCGAACGAAGCTCTTCTGTGCGTTGATGTGCGTGTCGGAGATCTTGTAGTTGTCTTCGGGTGCAAGGATGTCGCGTGCAAACTGCAGACCGTAATATCTGCCTGCCTGACGCTGCAGCTCATAGCCGTTTTCCCAGGAGATGTCCGTTGCGGGAAGTTCGGTCACGGTGCCGTCTTCGGGAACCTCGATAAGGTCGGTAGCCGTGCCGTCGAAGGAGAAGTTCAGTTCCATCTGATCCTTGCCTTCATAGTTTGCATAGTATTCATACAGGAAGTTTGCGACGTAGTCGGTAGCGTTGGCTGCACAGATGAAAGGCAGCACGCCTTCTTCCTTGATGTGGTCAACGAGAACTGCAAAGTCAGCGTAGGTTGCGGGCATGCCGTCATCGTAGGTGCCGGGCTTGCCGTCCGGGCCGTCAGAGAGTTCGCCGCTGGCGTTCGTCCAGCCGCCGTCTTTTGCAAAGTAGAAGGACTTGGCATCCCAGAGATCCAGATCATAGGAGAAGGAATAGAAGGTTTCATAGAACGGGATCGCATAGTAGTTGCCATCGTCGGTAAGCAGGAACTCCTGCAGTGCCGTGGGGATCTTCTCGAGGATGGTCTTGTCTTCGCCGAACTCCGTGAGCGGCTCGGTCATGATGTCGGTGAGGCACGCCATCTGGCCGTTGTTGATCATTGCATAATAGTCAACAGCTTCGACAAAATAAATGTCGTGCGTCAGCGGGGTGAATGCCATGGAGGAGCCATCAAAGCTGCGGCTTGCGGAAATGGTGATGTGGCAGCCGGTCTTGCCTTCTTCGAAGGAGACGTCCTTCATCTGCACTTCAAAACGGCGGGCAGCATTTTCAAGCCACTGGCTGCCAAGGCCGCCGTCCCACGTTGCAATGGTGAGCTGCGTTGCGTTGGAGTAGTCAACGCTTTCCATCGTGCTGTCCGAGTTCTGGACAACGCCGATACCGCAGGCAGGGAACATCGTTGCAAGCAGAGCAAGCATCAGTAACACTGCTGTGAGTTTCTTTTTCATGGAATGAACCTCTTTTCTCAATGATTTGTAAGTCGGTAATTACGGGAGTACGTCGATAATTTCTTCGGGCGGCCCGGTGTAGAACTTTGTGCCGTTGACACCTTTGAGCATGATGTAGGTCGTGTCAAAGTGAAGTCCCCAACCGTTGTCATAGTTCACGAAGTCACCCTGAATGATCAGCACGTCGTTTGCCTGCAACGGAGAAACATCTCCGAGCAGCCACGGATCGCAGACAAGGAAGTAACCGGTGGTGGAGCACTTCAGAACTCTGCAGTCAACGTCATACAGCACGCCGTCCCGGACAAGGTAAAAATTGCTGGGCAGCGTCGTCTCGTAGCGGACCGTCCAGCTGGTGTCTACAGGAACATCGTTTGTCCAGAGGTTGAAGTACACGCCGTCGGTGCCGTTGTCGAGATTCTGGTACCAGCCGTTTTCGTGCTTGTTGAGCGTACCGGCCTCCACGATCCGCGGGCCGAGGTCTTCAGACGCTTCCGCCCACGTGGGGGACACGTCTTCCCAGCCGCCGTACGTTTCGGTCTCCGTTTCGCTCCCCTGCGTGCCGTTACAGCCCACAAGAAGGCTTACGGCAAGCAGTCCTGCGAGCAGGATCAATAAACGCTTTTTCAAAAAATCCCTCCTCGAGAAATACTTATATTTTTACCTGATATCATTCTACATTTTCAGCACTCTCTTGTCCACATTTTTCTCTCACAAAGTGGTACCCTGGTACTATTTTCTAGGACATTTTTACAATATATAACAAATAAAACGGTGATGCACGATTGTTGTGTCGTGCATCACCGTTTTATTTGGAAATTATTCACTGTTTTTCGGCTTATTTATACAGCGGTCCGTACGCTGCACAGGCACGGTAATCCTGCCCTTCCCTGTCCATGCCGAAAGCGTTCCATGCGGCGGGACGGAAGATGTCCGTTTTGGGCACGTTGTGCATACTGACCGGGATGCGAAGCATGGAGCAAAGCGTGATCAGATCTGCACCGATATGGCCGTAGGAGATGGCACCGTGGTTGGCACCCCAGTTGTTCATCACGTCGTAAGCAGTTGCAAACGGGCTGCCTTCGATGCCGTCGCAACGCGGCGTGAACCAGGTGCAGGGCCAGGTGGGATTGGTGCGTTCCATGAGCGTATCGGTCACTTCGTCGGGCAGTTTCACCGTCCAGCCTTCCGCGATCTGCAGGACCGGGCCGAGACCCTTGACGAGATTCAGACGGATCATGGTGGCGGGCATTTCGGCGCGGGTCACAAAGTGAGAAGAGAATCCGCCGCCGCGGAAGTTATCGAAGCCGGCTTCGCACCATACAGTGGCGTCGGTCATCTTCTTGATATCTTCTTCGGTG
>JAZUDF010000152.1:0-4164 GCA_045639485.1 Faecousia sp.
AGGACGCAAGCTCGGAAGCGATCTTCTTTGCCTTCTCTAAATCTTCCTGCCAGAGGTCATCGGTTGCGTAAATGTCATTGATCGCCCAACGGTCTTTTTCGCAGACTTCGCTGCGTTCCGGGATTTTTTTCACATCTGCCATATGTCTGATGCTCCTTTTTGAGATTTTATATATTTTAACCTACTTTTGCTCAAGTTGCAACTGCTTTTCCCCTATTCTCGGAAAAAGCAGGGAACAATTTACAGTATTTTTCGTCCGGTAAAACGAATGGAGGCTATCTTATGAAAAAAACTTTGATTTATCTGACGGTACTGCTGCTTCTGCTCTCTTTATTCAGCGGATGCGGCTCAAGATCCGACACGGAAGAAACCGTTCCCGTTTCTGTTGAAACGGCTGACACTGCACCGACGGAGCCCGATGTCCGTGAAAGCTGGGGTGTACCGTTTTCTGCGGAGGGCACAGAGGAGCAGATCGCCTATCAGTTTATCAAGTCTGTCTTCCCCGACACATGGAAAGCCCAGTTTACCTGCGATCAGCGAGTCGTCGTTACCAAGTGGGGCATTCGTGACGAATCCGAAGAAGGTTATATTGACGTATATCTGACCTTTGCTGTTGATGCAGTCGATCCGACGGATGAAGACACCGCGATTTTGACCGAAGGCAACTATCAGGCAGGGAAAGATGCCTATGAGGGCTACGTCATTCTCACGAGATATTGTTACCTGCAAAAGCAGGCGGACGGCACCTGGCAGTGCGTCGACTTTGGTCTTGCATGGTAATTCTGTTTTCCGCGGAAAAAAGGATTGACGCAACAAAAAAACTGTGATATAGTACTTCTGCTTGCGAAGCAGGCAGAAGTACATATGCTGGTGTGGCTCAGTCGGTAGAGCAGCTGATTCGTAATCAGCAGGTCGCCGGTTCAAGTCCGGCCACCAGCTCCAAAATCGACAATCCTCGTAAGATGATTGTCGATTTTGCTTATTACCTTTTCAGGGATCTTAAAGTATGAAATCGATTGACATTTCTCGTTTTTCTACGCGATATACCGTGCGTCGGATGACACTTGACGACACCGATGCGGTGTTTGACCTGCTGATCGAAAATCAGCCGTACTTTCTCTGCTGCGGCAGTCAGCCGACAAAAGAACTGGTGCAGTCTGATATTACCGTCGGTCCTCCCGGCGTTCCTGCGGATCAGAAATACTATCTCGGCTTTTTCAAAGAAGGTCGGCTGCTCGCCGTGATGGATCTGATCGACGGGTATCCAGAAGATCAGTTTGCATTTATCGGCTTTTTTATGCTGCGGCTCTCTTTGCAGGGTGCAGGCGAAGGCAGCCGGTTGATCGGTGAGATCATTACGTATCTGCAAAAACTCGGCTTTGCCGCCGTCCGGCTCGGGATCGACAAGAATAACGAAAACGGCATCCGTTTCTGGACGAAGAACGGTTTTGAAATTCTCAAAGAAATCGAGAAAGAGGACAGTGTCATTCTCTACGCAGAACGAAAATTTTAAACAAAAATACCCGCCGAATAATTTCGGCGGGTGTTTTGTTATTTTACTGCGGTTTCAAAGATTCTGCGATCTGTGTCAGCTGTTCCACAGTCAGGCAGTTGGGGCCTTCGCTCACAAGTTCGAAGGTTCCGTCTTCTGTCTTCCATAGGAGGGCATTTTCGTTTTCGGAAGAAAATGCCGTTGCCGTTGTTCCGTTGATCTCCACTTCCGTTAATGTGTGCGAGTCAGCTCTGGTTTCCAGGCCCATCATGGTGCAGCGGTAATAATCCTTGTCACAGCTCTGGACAAACACGAGGACACTCATCGTGTTTTCCTCAAATTCCGGATTGAACAGGTAAAGGTAGCTGCCATCGGGCTGCACGCCGCCTTCCGTACAGTTCCAGTCATCCGGTAATGCAGACGGATAATAAGGCGTTTGCACTTCGGTGACTACCGACTGCATTGCAGGCTCTTCGACGATTTCACGATACTGATCAACATCCTCGACCGGTGCAATGCTCTCATAGATCTGTCGGAGCATCGCATCGCTCATTTCAAAGTTGACCTCCATGGCAAACAGGTAACTGCCGTCCGACCAGAAGATCTTTCTTCTGCCGTTGTCTCTGGCACTCATGCTCTCTCCGCCCTCGATGGTCGAAGGCTGAACAGTGATGCACTGCACTTCCTCGTCGCCGAGTTTCAATGCTGTAATCTCATAGTCGGCATTGAAGCCGAGGTCTACATATTCGATCGGATAGTCTCCGTTATAGCCCGGGCAGGCAAGCTGACGGAAAAGAACGTAGTTTCCGTCTTCATCTTCCCAACCGAGGTCATTGCACGGATTCATAGCAGAAACTGCACCTTCGGCACGGTACTCCACAATCGGCTTCCAGTTCTCTGCGGCATAAAGCGGCACGTAGGCAGTTTCGACCTCTGCCGGTGCATCCTGCGGGATCGTAACGTCCAACCGTACCTCTGCACTGCCGCCTGCAACCATCGCCACGCCGTCAATGACATCGACGACCGCCACCATGTTTTGCTGTACCTTGATGCCAAACAGCAGGTTGCGGACGGACGGGATCGCCATCGCCGTCATACACAGAACTCCCACGACAGCCGCGATCAGGCCAATGCGGGGAAGGATCCGTTTCCGTTTGGTTTCCTGTATTTCGCTATGCTCCAGATCGGCGGCGTCTGCCTGGCCGATCGCACGAAACAAATCTTCTGCATTCATACTTGATACCCCTCTTTTTGCAGATATGTTTTGAGTTTTTTCCTTGTTCTTGACAGGATCATCAGCACGTTGCTCTGCCTTACGTCAAAGCGTTTGGCGATGTCCTGCGTCGGCTCTGCAAAATAATACCGACGCAAAAAGATATCACGTTCCCGTTGTGGCAGGGTTTTGAGAAAACGTCTGACTGTTTCACCGAGCTGCTGCTCTAAAAGAGCTGTTTCCGGTGTTTCGTTTGCGGCGATGCATTCAGACAACTCTTCAAAAACAGCATCCACTTCCCTGCCGCCGCGTTTTTGTGCCGTTTCCGCATGCATACGGTTGAGTGCCAGATTGCGTGTGATCGTGGCAAGATACAGTTTCAGATTTTCCGGCTGCTGCGGCGGGATGGACTGCCACGCATGGTGCATCGCATCATTAACGCATTCTTCTGCAGTTTCCCTGCTGCCGACGATCCGTTCGGCGATCGTCAGACAATACACGCCGTATTTGAGTTGGGCAGCCGTGAGTGCTGTTTCTTCCTTTTGCTCAAAGCAGCGAACAATCTCTATGTCTTGCAAGTAGTTCAACTCCTTCTTGATGGGCCCTTCACCCATATAGACAGCATTTGATGGCACATTCTAACAAAAAATCCACCGATTTGGTCGGTGGATTTTTCTTCACAATTCCAGACGCAGAACAACTTCTTCGCCGTTCATTTCGCCGTTTTCCAGAAAGCCAAACCTGTGATAGAGGGAAAGGGCACCCCGGTTGGTCGGCTTGGTTGACAGCTTGATATAGCCTGCGCCGTTCGCATTGAAATAGTCGATGATCTTGTGAAGGGCGGCAGAACCGTATCCCCTGCCCTGCAAATTTTTATCGATCATCAAGCGCCAGAGCCAGTAGCGGTCTTCGGTGTCTTCATAATCAAGATCAAAGGCAAACATCGTAAAGCCGACGATCTCACCGTCTGCGCAGATCGCAAACGGTCTTGCAACGGCTTTTTCTTCTTCCGCAGTTTTCAGGGATTCACGGTTGGAGGCGATATACTGCTCCTGATCCTCCGCGACCGTCAGTGCTTCAACGGCTTTCCGGTTGGTTTTGTCGATCGTTTTTAATTCAAGCATTTACACAGATCCCCGGGTCAAAGGACGGCATGAGCTGCAGCTTGAAGAGGTTTTGCTTATGCTTTTTGTCGATGAGTGCCTTATGGTCGAGGTCATCGATCTCGCCCGTGCGGATATAGCGATCAAGCTCTGCATAGGTAAAGCCGAGGTTGTCCTCATCCGTCTTGCCGCAAAGGCCATCGATGGGCACTTTGTCAACGAGGCAAGCAGGCAGGCCGAGCAATCTGCCGATCTGTTTGATCTCGTCCACGGTCAGGTGCGAGCAGGGACTGAAGTCGCCCACGGAATCACCGTAGCGGGTAGAGTAGCCTACCCAGTCCTCGGAAAGATTGCAG
>JAZUDF010000153.1:0-3650 GCA_045639485.1 Faecousia sp.
CGTTCCCATGCTGCTGGCACTCCGTGTGCCGTTAGTGTTCGGCTGTATGCGAGCACACTTACTTCGCTATTGGTTTTTTTCTTTGAGCCGCTTATGGTTGCTCTGGAGCTGCGAGGTGTCTGCGAACTGGCACTGGCTCACGTCGGTGACGGCGTGTATGAGCTGCTTGTACGCAGCTGGCTTTGCAGCAACCATGCTGCGGCGACCAACAAAAATCTGCATAAGCTGACCGTGTCCTATGTGCACGCTCCGGCACAGGCCGCCTTTGTGGAAGCACTGCTGCCGCTGCTGACCGAAGAGGAAACTGCCGTCTACAAACGCGGCAGAAATGCACATTCCCACGCAGCTCCCAAGAATGCGACACCCGGGCAGTATGCCCGTGCGACCGGATTGGAAACACTGTTCGGCTATCTCTATCTCTCGGGACAGTGTGACCGGATCAATACGCTGTTTGCCGCCGGACTGGAGGCGTTCCATGCCCTTTGATGCTGTTTTTCTTTCTGCCGTCACGCAAGAGCTGCAAAGTATCTGCGGCACACGCATCGACAAGGTTCAGCAGCCCACCCGTGATACCGTGCTGCTTTCTCTGCGTTCGCGGGAAGGCAACTGCAAACTGCTGCTTTCCGCCTCCGTCAACCATCCCCGTATCCATCTGACGGCGGCACGGTATGAGCAGCCTGCACAGCCGCCGATGTTCTGCATGCTGCTGCGAAAGCATCTGACGGGCGGAAAGATCAAATCACTGACGCAGCTGCCGTTAGAACGTGCGGTCGATCTGTGCATGGAATGCACGGACGAACTCGGTGAGCTGTCCGACCGCCATCTGTATCTGGAACTGATGGGCAGAAACTCCAATCTCATTCTGGCAGGAGCAGACGGCAGGATCATCGACTGTCTTCGCAGAGTGGATCTCGGCATGTCCGAAAAGCGGCAGGTGCTGCCGGGGCTGTTCTATCACGAGCCGCCTGCACAGGGCAAGCTTGATCCGCTTTCCGCCACCGAGGCAATGCTCTTTTCTCTGCTCGGCAGCATCACATATTCCAAACGCCTCGATCAATGGCTGACAGAAACATTTGCCGGTATTTCACCGCTGATCGCACGGGAGCTTTCCTTCTGCGTGACCGGAGAGACCGACACGGATCTATTTTATGCCGATAAGTCCGTGCTTTGTGCACAGCTTGCAGGAGAACTTTCCTCCCTGCATGCCCCGTTCCGTCCGATCCTGCTGTCGCAGGCAGGCACACGAAAGGATTTTACCTACCGTGATATCCGGCAGTACGGTGACTATATGGAGCGTAAAGAGCAGCCGGATTTTTCGACGCTGTTGGACGATTTTTACACCGGACGTGAGCAGGCGGAGCGGATGCAGAACCGCTCGCAGGTACTGCGAAAGACTGTTTCCAGTCTCTGTGCCCGCACCTCCCGCAAGCTGGAGCTGCAGCGAAAGGAACTCGAAGCGACCTACGGACGCGAACGCCTGCGTCAGCTCGGTGACATTGTGACCGCAAATCTCTATCAGATGGAACGCGGGCAGTCCAGGCTCACGGCAACCGATTTTTACGATCCGGAAATGAAAGAGATCACAATCGATCTGAACGTCACACTCTCGCCGCAGCAGAATGCCGCGAAGTTCTATAAGGACTACACCAAGGCGAAAAACGCCGAAAAGGTGCTGACGGAACAGATCGCTTCCGGTGAGAAAGAGCTGACCTATCTTTCCAGCATTCTCGACGAGCTCGACCGTGCTGAGACCGAACATGACCTGACCGATATCCGTGCGGAGCTGTTAGACGGCGGGTATCTGCGGGACAGCGGGAAAAAGCAGATGAAGGTGCCGCCTTCCCGCCCGATGGAATTCACTTCTTCGGACGGCTATACCATCTTTGTCGGACGCAACAACCGCCAGAACGACACACTGACCTGCCGTCTTGCCTACAAGTCCGATCTGTGGCTGCATACGCAGAAGATCCACGGCAGCCACGTGATCATTGCGACAAACGGCCGGACACCGCCCGACCGGACGGTGACGGAGGCCGCCATGCTTGCGGCGTGGTATTCGCAGGCACGGATGGGACAAAACGTCCCGGTGGATTACTGCCCTGTAAAACAGGTCAAAAAGCCTGCCGGTGCCAAGCCCGGCATGGTCGTTTACGAAAACTACACCACCTGCTACGTGACACCGGACGGCTCGCTCGCCGAGCGGCTTGCCGGCAGACGGGAGGATCTATGAGACATCTGAAAAAACTATGTGCCGTTCTGCTTGCGGTGCTATTACTCTGCGGCTGTACCGCCACCCACGGCGTTTCAAGCGAAAAGGAAGCCGAGGAAGCTCTGCTTGAATATCTCGGTGACTTCGTTTCTTTTGACGCAGAGGACTACGACTGCACATTGCAGGGTACACTGTCAGAAGAAGGGCAGACCGTTTATATCTATGAAGCATTTTGGAGCACTGACGACGGCGAGCACCACAGCCTCGGGCTGTTTCGTGTGACACCGGACGGTACCGTGGCACCCGAACCCGCTGCCACGCCTGCGTCCTGAAATACATTCTTTTTCAGAAAGGATACTACTTATGGATATTGCTATCATCACCGGTGCAAGCTCCGGCATGGGCAGAGAACTCGTTTTGCAGCTGTCGCAGCAGGAACATTTTGACGAGATCTGGGTTATTGCACGCCGTGCAGAGCTTCTGGAAAGCTTAAAAGAAGAAGTTACGGTTCCCATTCGCCCGATCCCCATGGATCTGACTGCAAAAGACAGCCTCGACCGCTACCGTGATCTGCTCGAATTTGCACGCCCGAACGTCCGCTTTCTCGCCAACTGCTCCGGCTACGGCAGATTCGGCACCTATGAGCGTATTCCCGTGGAAGACAGTCTCAATATCATCGATCTGAACGTCCGTGCACTGGTCGGCATCACGGAAATGACCATTCCCTATATGAAGGAAGGTGCAAGGATCGTCGAGTGGGACTCCCTGTCTGCGTTCCAACCGGTGCCGCTGCTCAACGTCTACGCAGCATCCAAATCCTTCATTCTGTCCTACACCCGTGCACTGCGTGTGGAACTGCAAAGCAGCGGCATTCAGGTCATGGCCGTGTGTCCCTACTGGGTAAACACTGCATTCTTCGACCGTGCAAACGAGACCGATCCGACTGCCGTCACGCAGTTTGAGGTCATGTATGAGCCGAAGGACATCGTTGCACAGGCACTCAAGGATCTGGAACGCGGCAGAAAAGACGTTTCCGTCTACGGCGGAACTGCAAAGTTCCAGCGACTGATGGTGAAGCTGCTGCCGCACAATCTCGTGATGAAAATCTGGCTCAAACGGCAGAAGCACTGATAGTTACAAACCCCGGAAGGTCAAGGACTTTCCGGGGTTTGCTTTTTTGAGAACACATTTTAAATAAAGGGAAAAAATCCACCGGCACTGTTACGCCGTGCTACCCCCTTTAGCAAGGGGGACGATTGAGTGTGGAGGGTGCACATAGAAAACGGGGACCCCGCACAGCCCGGCGAAGCGGGCTGCGTGGGGAAAAGGAGGTGCCCCGCAGCACAGTCGAAGGAAAGCCGGCACAGAATGTGCTCGGGTTTCCTGAGCCGTGCGGAGGGTGCACATAGAAAACGGAGACCCCGCACAGCCTGGCGAAGCG
>JAZUDF010000154.1:0-5228 GCA_045639485.1 Faecousia sp.
GGAATTGCAGTACTCGCAGCTTTCTGCAATGATGGTATCGCCGTTACCGACGCGATGCCCGGCATGGAGCAGCGGCAGGAAGCCTCCGATCATCACGGTGGGATCTTTTCCGGCTTCCATGAAGATGTGCGTGATCATGGAGGTCGTCGTAGTCTTGCCGTGGGTACCGGAAACGCAAATCGCATTCTGATACTCCTGCATGATCACACCCCAGGCCTGTGCACGTTCAAATACGGGAATGCCTCTTGCACGGGCAGCGGCGATCTCGGGATTGTCATTGTGTGCGGCTGCGGTACGGATGATGCAGTCAGCACCTTCAATATTCTCGGCATTGTGACCGATAAAAACCTTGATGCCGCTGGCGATCAGTTCATCTGTAGAAACGGAGGAATTCATATCGGAGCCGGTGATCTCCAGACCGCGTCCGCGAAGAACGAGGCCAAGCGGCCGCATGGAAACGCCGCCGATACCGACAAGGTGGATTCGTTTGCCGGGCTGAAAGTAGGATTTGATTTTGTCATTCATAGCAGAGGACATATTTTACATCTCCATAAGGAAAAAGAATGTTCAGAAAAAGGATATGCCATAGTATCGAAAATATTATATATCCTGAACGTCTTATAAGCAAGTAAATTTTACCGAAAATGACGTTTTACATGCGGTTTCGTGAAATATCTGCAAAAGACGTCGGCTGCCATCAAAACCGCCATTTGGTTATGGACAAAAACATAGAAATATGGTATGATGAACACAATATCATGGAAGGGTATACGCCTATGAACGAAAACAAAATCAACGTCCTCGGACTGTCATATGATAACGTTACCATGGAAGAAGCCGTCGCGATCGGCAAAGGCTTCCTGCAGGGACAGAAAGCGGCGGTCGTAGTCACGCCGAATGCAGAGATCGCATACGACGCCATGAAGGATGAAGCCTTCTGTGCACTGCTCAACCGTGCGGATCTGATGCTTCCGGACGGAGCGGGCGTGGTCAAGGCTGCAAAGATCCTGAAAACCCCGCTCAAGCAGAAAGTGGCGGGCATCGATTTTGCCACGCAGATGCTGCAGGTTTTCGCACAAAGCGGCACGAAGCTGTTCCTGCTTGGCAGCAAGCCCGGCGTTGCGGAAGCGGCGGCGGAGAAAATGTGCGAGCAGGCACCCGGCCTCACGATCTGCGGCACGGCAGACGGCTATTTCAAAGAAGAGAAACCTGTCATCGAGAAGATCAATGCTTCCGGTGCGGAAGCACTCTTTGTCTGCCTCGGTGCACCGAAGCAGGAGAACTTCATG
The DNA here is from genome assembly GCA_045639485.1 of Faecousia sp. Taxonomy (GTDB): domain Bacteria; phylum Bacillota; class Clostridia; order Oscillospirales; family Oscillospiraceae; genus JAFRPC01. The sequence continues at coordinate 1,290 of JAZUDF010000154.1, forward strand.
TTCAATCATCAAAGCGAACTGACAAACGTCCGTCTGATGGCAGGTCTCGGCGGCAGCTTGGACGGCTTTGCGGGCAACGTCAAGCGTGCACCGAAATGGATGATCAAGCTGCAGCTTGAATGGCTGTACCGCCTGATCAAAGAACCGAAACGGTTCAAACGGATGCTCCGCCTTCCGAAATTTATTCTAGCAGCTTATGCAAATCGTAAAAAGGGATGAAACCTCATGGGAAAACTCATTGTATTTGAAGGCACTGACGGCTCCGGTAAGTCGACACAGTTTGCACTTCTGACCAAACGCCTGGAAAATGAAGGCACGGATTTCCGCACCATCGTTTTCCCGCAGTATTCCGAACAATCCTCCGCACTGATCCGGATGTATCTCGGCGGCGAATTCGGCAAAAGCCCCGCGGACGTCAATGCCTACGTTGCATCGACCTTCTATGCTGTCGACCGCTATGCATCCTTTCATAAAGCGTGGGGAGACTACTATAAGCAGGGAGGCCTGATCGTTTCCGACCGCTACACGACTTCCAACGCTGTACATCAGGCATCGAAGGAAAAGCCTGCCACCAGACGCGACTTTTTCCAATGGCTCTATGATCTGGAATACCGCCACATGGAACTTCCGGTACCTGACCTCGTCATATATCTGGACGTACCCACGGAGATCACCGAACAGCTGATGCGAAAGCGTGAAAATGCGACGCATACACAGGCCGACATCCACGAACAGAACATGGACTACCTTCGCAACTGCCGTCAGACCGGCATGGAAGCGGCAGAGTTCTACAACTGGACGGTCATCAAATGTGCAAAGGACGGCAAGATGCGGTCGATCGAAGACATTCACGAAGAAATATACGCACTTGTTCAAAAGTGCCTGAAGGAGTAAAGAACATGGTAGCAATCCTGCTTGGCGAAGGCTTTGAAGAAACGGAAGCGATCGCACCTTACGATCTGCTCAAACGTGCCGGCGTTGACGTCTGCTTCGCAGGTGTCGGCGGCATGACTGTCAAAGGTTCTCACGGCATCTGTGTGCAGGCGGACTGCTCCGCAGAGGATCTTCAGGCAGATGGGCTTGAAATGATCGTGCTGCCCGGCGGCCTTCGCGGCGTGCAGACGCTGTCTTCCAGTGAGAAGGCCATGGAATTGACAAAGCAGGTGTGGGCAAGCGGTGCCTATGTTGCCGCCATCTGTGCCGCACCGACGATCCTTGCAGGCCTCGGCATCACGGAAGGCAGAAAAGCTACCTGCTATCCCGGCATGGAAAGCAAGATGTCCGGTGCAAAAATGCAGAATAAGTCTGCGGTGACTGACGGCAAATTGATCACCGGACGTGCTGCCGGCAGTGCGATGGATTTCGGCCTCGAACTTGTCAAAGCACTGAAGGGCACGGCTGCCGCACATAAAGTTGCATCTGACGTAGTTTACGGTTGAGCAGTCAGCCGAAACGGAGGAAACACATGGACGAAGACAGATTTGAAAATGAATATACGCAGGAGCCGACTTTGGACGAACTTCTCCGCGATGCACATGAAACGTTAGATGAGCCGCTGGAAGATCTGTTCGCAGATGATGTCGGCTATCCTGAATACAGCGGGAAGGCTGCAGAGCTTCTGCCCGAGGAAGAACCGGTCGACGTTTATGCCGAAACGGATGCGGTACGCTATGATGACGTTCCCACTGCGGTACAGACCTATGAACAGCCTGATTACGATGACGTTTTGCCGGCACAGGAGCGTGCTTCGGAGGTCTTTGAGCCTGATTTCGGAGATGCGTTTGACGATTTCGGCGACTACGACGACTCCTCCGACGAGCAGGAGCAGCAGCAGGCACGCAGACACCTGAAACGTCAGCGTTTTCCGAAGCTGATCTTTGCTGCAGTCTGGATTGTGATTGTGATTGGCCTTTCCGTGCTTCTCGCAAATTTCATCTGGTCGTGTGTCGATGATGCAGCTGCTCTGACGCGGCCGGATCAGAACGTTGAAATCGTCATCAATGACGGTGACGATCTGGATACGGTCACAAAAACGCTCAAAGAAGCAGGTGCTATTGATAAAGAGTGGCTGTTCAAACTCTATTGCCACGTCACGCACAAGGAAAACTTCTTTGATCCGGGTGTCTATCAGATCAATCTGACCTATGATTATCATGCACTGGTCAACAATCTGATGGCAAGCTCCGGCAACCGCGAGACCGTCACGGTCATGGTCATGGAAGGTCTTGATTGCTATGAGATCTTCGACCTTTTGGAAGAAAACGGTGTCTGCTCCCGTGCCGCACTGGAAGAAGCGGCTGCCAATTCGGAATTTGATTACGCGTTCCTCGAGGACAGACCTTACGGCGACGGCAACCGTCTGGAAGGCTATCTGTTCCCGGATACATATGAGTTCTATCTCAACGACGAACCGGAAAACGTTCTGGCAAGATTCCTGGATAACTTCGAAGATAAGATGGACGAAGAGGTGATGGCACTGGTAGAGGCCAGCGGCTATACGCTCCACGAAGTGCTTGCCATGGCGTCCATCATCGAAGGCGAAGCCGCAAATGATAAAGAGCGTCCGGACGTTGCTTCCGTCATGTATAACCGCATGAACAACTGGGAGTATCCGTTGCTCGGTATGGACTCCACGGTCAACTATGCGGCAAAGCTTCTCGGCGTTGAGTTCAGCACCTCCATCGACAGCCCGTACAATACCTACCGGTATCCCGGACTGCCTGCCGGCCCGATCAATAACCCGGGCATGAATTCCATCATGGCGGTACTGCAGCCGAATGATACGGATTATTACTATTTTGCCACGGCAAAAGACGGTCTCAACCGGTTCTTCAAGGAAGAGTCCGCATTCAACGAATTTATCAACAGCGACGAATACATCGGTAATAGCACGGAGACAACGGATGACTGAACGGAAAAAACCGGAATTGCTTGCACCGGCAGGGGACATGGAAAAACTCAATATGGCGATCCGCTACGGAGCAGATGCGGTGTATCTTGCCGGCACAAGTTTCGGCATGCGTTCCTTTGCCGGCAATTTCTCTGCCGAGGAACTGCCGAAAGCAGTGAAACTGGCACACGATCACAACGTACGCGTGCACGTCACGGTCAATACGATGGCACGCAGCCGTGAGCTTGATGCACTTCCCGCACATCTGGAACTGCTCGATGACTGCGGTGTGGATGCACTCATCATTGCAGATCTCGGTGCGTTCCGCCTGGCGGAAAAATACGCACCCCACTGCCAGCGGCACATGTCCACGCAGGTCTCCATCGCAAACTATGCCAGTGCCTCTGCGTGGTACGATCTCGGTGCGAGCAGAGTTGTGCTTGCACGTGAGCTTCATCTTGACGAGATCCGTGAGATCCGAGCCAAGACACCGAAGGAACTTGAAATTGAAACCTTCGCTCACGGTGCCATGTGCGTGTCCTATTCCGGCAGATGCCTGCTTTCCAACTACATGACGGGACGCGATTCCAACCGCGGTGCCTGTGCCCAGCCCTGCCGCTATCAGTATGCTCTGATGGAAGAAAAACGTCCGGGAGAATACTTCCCGGTGTTTGAAGATGAAAAGGGCACGTACATTATGAATTCACGCGATATGTGCATGATCGACCATATCGACGATCTGATGAATGTCGGCGTGGACTGCCTGAAAATCGAGGGCAGGGCAAAATCTGCCTATTATGCGGCGATTGTCACGGCGGCTTACCGTCATGTGATCGACGACGTCGCAGCCGGCCGTCCGGTGGATCCTGTCTGGCGGGACGAGGTGGAAAAGGTGTCGCACCGTCATTATTCCACGGGCTTCTTCTACGGCGAGCCGGGACAGTACTATGCCGACTCCCGCTATATCCGCGAATATCAGGTCGTCGCCATTGTGACGGATTGTGATGCAAACGGACTTGCAACGCTCTCTCTTCGCAATAAATTCTCGG
>JAZUDF010000155.1:0-3489 GCA_045639485.1 Faecousia sp.
TATGCACAGTAGTCATACGGCTCGTACCATGAGCCGTTGCGGGAGCTGTGGATGCCGATGTCGGCGTCGGCGAGCAGATGGAGCGTGCGGCTGAGGGCTTTTCGTTCGATGCTCAGAGCATAGGGATAGGCATCAAGTCGGTTGATGAGGTCGCTCTGCGTGAGCTTTTTGCGAGGAGTGGAGCAGTCCTTGAGAATTTGATAAACGAACAGTGGCACCAGCCGCTTGCGGTCGTTCATCTTTCCGGGGGTTTCGTCTTCTTCAAAATCGAAAAACTTGTCTTCTGCCATTCTAACACCTCCGATTCAGGCTGCAAGGGGCTGCTGCCCGATATAGACAGCACCCTTGCAAAGTTCGATCCCGCCGACCGCGTCGATGATGTCGCGGCAGAGAAAGCCGTCGACGGCACAGCCGATCATTTTGTCGTAATATTTTTTGCCGTAGGCAAAGCGGGGAGCAAAGGTTTTGCCGTTTAGTTTGATTTTGTCATTTCCGTGCAGCACAAAGCTGCAGGCGGAGGTTTCATCCACCACATAATTCTTGCCGTTTACGTTCAGAACGTAATAGCCGTTCATGATCTGATAACTCATAAAACAACCTCCCAATCTCAAAAATTCAAAATAAAACTAAAAAAACAAACTCCTTTCAAACAATATAATTATTTTATTTCTCAACGGTGAAGTGATCATAACACACGTCATGGACAATCTCGACTAATTCTGAGCCAATTTTGTGATATATTTCGCATTTTTCAAAAAATTTTTCAAATTTTTTTCAAAACCGCAAAAAACGTGCTGTTTTTCCTGCTTCGCTCATGCGGATCTGCCGCAAATCGGCGGCGGTTGACAAAAGAAACAAAGGAGAATAAAATAACGGTGGATTTTCAGGGGGAGGTGTGTGCATGGAAACGGCGGCAAAGCAGCGTTTTTTTCTGTTTGAAAAAACGTCCGAAGGAATGTCTGCAAAAAACAAATGGCTGTTCCGGCTGTGGAACGTGCTGTGTCTTGTGCTGTCGTCTTTCGCTCTGTGCGTGCTTTCTCTGCAACTCGCCTACGGCCCGTATGCTTCGCAGATCTTTTCCGGCTATTTTGATCACCCCGCGATCTTGCTTCTCAACTTCCTGCCGATCCTGCTTCTGCAGCTGCTGCTCTATGCCTGCACGGGCAGGCAGTGGATCGCCTACCTGATCACGTCGCTGATCTTTATGGCAGCCTCCATCGGCAACTATTATAAGCTGACGCTCCGCAACGATCCGTTTGTTTTTTCGGATCTGTCCGTCCTCTTCACCGCCTTCGGTGTCGCGGGACGCTATGAGATCCGGCTCGGCCTGCGGGTGCTGATCGCGGCACTTGCCGTTCCTGCGGGGACGCTGCTTCTGTTCTTCTTCGCCCGCGGCAGGCTGGGCTGGAAGGGAAGATTGATCACGGCACTGACGGCACTGGCACCGGTCGTGCCGCTGTGGCTGTTTGTCTACTCGCAAAAGAGCGTGTATCAATCTCCCGCAATGAACAGTAACGACGCGATCTACGCCTGGTCGGATACCCAGCAGATGGTGTCCAAAGGCTTTGTCTATTCCTTCCTTTACAGTGCAACAAAGGTGTACGAACCTGCACCGGACGGCTATTCCGAGGAAAGAGCGGTCGAGATCCTCTCCGCCTATACGGATGCGGACATTCCGGCGGATCGGAAGGTGAACGTCATTGCTATCCAGCTGGAGGCCTATGCCGATCTGGAAGATCTCGGCATTGCCGGCATCGATCCGTCCGTTTACGCGGACTACCGCGTGCTGCGGGGTTCGTCCTATTCCGGCAGACTCGTGACCAACATCTTCGCAGGCGGCACGGTGGACACGGAGCGGTGCTTCCTGACGGGCTCGAGTGTTCTGCACTACTACGGGCAGAACACCCCGTCCTACGTCTGGTATCTGCAGTCGCAGGGCTATCAGACAACGGGCAGCCACCCCTGCACCTGGGAGTTCTACAACCGCAGAAGCATCAATGCTTATCTCGGATTTGAAACCTATTCCTACACGGAAAACTGTTATCGCGAGCTGTCCGGTGACCTCACCGCACCGGATGAGGTGCTCTTTCCCGAGGTGCTGCGGCAGTATCGGGAAGCGGCGAAAAAAGGCCCTGTTTTCGACTTTGTCGTGACCTATCAGGGACACGGCCCGTACAGCACGGACAGCCTGAAGACAGACGAGGTCTATTGGGACGGTACGGGGTATTCCGAGCAGGCATACTATGCCGTGAATAACTACCTTGCCTCCGTCAAAGATACCACCGCACAGCTGCTTCTGATGCTGAATGAACTGAAGGACGATGATGAGCCCGTCGTTATCCTGATCTACGGCGATCACAAGCCGTGGCTCGGCAACGATGCCTCGATCTACCGCGAACTCGGCATTGAATTTGATCTGTCCACGGAGCAGGGCGTGCTGGATTACTATGGCACGGACTACCTCATCTGGGCAAACGATGCGGCAAAAGAAATGCTCTCGTTTGACTTCACCGGCGAAGCTCCCGTCACAAGCTCCGGCTACCTGATGAACATCCTCTTCAACACGCTCGGCTGGAAGGGGCCTGCCTATATGCAGTTCACCGAACACGTGCGGCAGACGATCCCGGTGCTGACCTCCGTCAACCTCTTCTTCGAAGACGGCCTGACGTTTGAACTGTCAGACGAAGCATTGCCGCTTGCAAAAGAGTTTTGGATCGTGCAGTATTACAGACACAGAAACTACGGCAAGGTGTCGTGAAAGGAATCTTATGGCAAAGATCAGTTTAAACCCGGACACAGAAGTTGTCCGCCGCATCAAAGAGGGACTTGCCGCGAAGGGCGGCTACTGTCCCTGCAAACTGGGGCAGAAAGAAGAAAACAAGTGCATGTGCAAAGAATTCCGCGAGCAGATCGCCGATCCGAACTATGAAGGCTTCTGCCATTGCATGTTGTATTATAAAGAGAAATAGGAGAAGAACCATGAATAAGACTGCGATCTATCCCGGCTCTTTTGATCCGTTCACCAACGGACATCTGGATATTGTAAAAAAAGCGTCCAAACTGTTTGAAAAGGTCTATGTCGTCATCGGTGTCAACCCGCAGAAGCACCGCACCTATCCAGCCGATGTGATGGTGAAGGCGATCACGGAGGCTGTGAAGGCCTGCGGCATCGAAAACTGCGAGGTGTGTGCCTTTGAAGGCCTGGTCGCGGAGTTTGCCAAGGCACAGAATGCCGGCTATATGATCCGAGGCCTCCGGAACAATATGGACTACAACTATGAAGAAAACATTGCGGAGGTCAACAAGCTCATCAACCCGAAGCTGGAGTACGTCTACTTCCGTGCAGACAACGTGGCGGTGTCCTCGTCCATGGTCAAGGAGCTTGCCACCTTCGGCAAGGACGTGTCCAAATACGTCCCCAAAGCCGTTTTGAAAACCATGAAATAAAAAAAATAATCCCCCCATCGGTTCACACACACCGATCGGGGG
>JAZUDF010000156.1:0-5018 GCA_045639485.1 Faecousia sp.
TACATGGTCAAGGGCGGCAGATGCTCCATGGTCGCGGCTTTGGGTGCCAACCTTCTGCAGCTCAAGCCCTGCATCGAGGTCGTGGACGGCAAGATGAAGGTAGGGAAGAAGTACCGCGGCAACTTCGCCAAGTGTCTGGAAACGTATATCAAAGAGCGGGTCGCAGACCGTGACGATATCATCCGCGATCTGGCCTTCATCACCTACAGCCCCACCAAGGACGGGGAGATCGTGACAAGGTCCGTTGCAGCCGCAGAGACCTACGGTCACTTTGACCGTCTGATCCAGACGCACGCAGGCTGCACCATCACCTGCCACTGCGGCCCGAACTGCCTCGGTATCCTCTTCATCCGCAAAAAAATCTTAATCGATAAATTTTTATCGAAAAGTACTTGACAACCGCAAAAAACGTGCTATACTGAAGCCACAAGGACAAATTCATACTCAACATGGGGGAGTAATCCACAGCTTATGAAAGCGTGGTCGTCATCACACCGAGGTCACTCGGTCGGCGCGTTTGAATGGATGAGACTCATGTGCGGAAATTCTTTCTGCACATGAGTTTTTTGTTTTTCCCCCTCCGCACCTCCGTATCCCACTGTAGGGGACGGGTTCCCCGTCCCGCACACTCTGCACTCCGTTCATCGCCGTAGGGGAGGGGCTTGCTCCTCCCGCCGTGTGCGAAGCACCCGTAGGGGCGACGCTTGCCGTCGCCCACAAGAAAGGATCAATTCAATGGGCAAAAGCCATCGAAAAAGCAAAAACAGCCGTCCGTGGCTCACAAAAAAGGCCAAATCGATCTACTAGGTCCTGCTCGTTCTGTTGATCGCACTTCCGTTTCTGCTTCTGATCCTATATCTGATCGCAAGAGAGCGGATCGCCTTCACGGTCGCGGGAACGGTCGCCTACGCAAATGACTATCGAGAGCTGCTGACCATCCCGTTCTGGATGTTTATCATCTTCTGCCCGTTTATCGTATTGGAAACGCTGAAAACCAGCCGTGTCCCGATTTTCGGCAACCCGAAGGTCCGGTACGTGTGGGGCGAGGAGCCGATCTTTGCAAAAAAGACCCGCCCGATGCCCAAAAAGAAAAAACGCCGCATCGTCACGATCGCAGTCATTCTCTGCACGGTCTTTGTCCTGCTTACCGCACTTGCGTTCCCGTGGCTTTACACCCGTACCACGATCACGGAGGACTTCCGCCTGCACGAATACAATGCCTTCAACGTCGAAACAAAGGATCGCCCGCTTGCACAGTCCGAGGCTGTATCGCTCAAAATTTTCTATGAACACCCCAGACACAGTGCCGGTTACTGGACACTTTTGTTCACCGTACAGCCGGAGAACATGAAATTTCGTCTTGACGGCTGTGTCGATCTCGATCATATGCTCGATCTGCTCGAAGCACTCAAAGCCGCCCTGCCTGCCGAAAACTTCACGGTCATCGGTGCGGAAAATGCCGCCAAACTGATCGCAGACCAAGACCTGACACCCGAGCAGGCCGCCCGCCTGTACGCCCTGATCGCCACCTCCACTCCGTAGGGCGGGACGCCCTCGTCCCGCCGTGTGCGAAGCACCCGTAGGGGAGGGGCTTGCTCCTCCCACAGTTTTGTATTGCACCAAAGTCGTGTCATTGCGAGCGAGCCTGCGAGCGTGGCAATCTGTCCGTTGCAGGTTTTGCATAGCCAATTCAGTGGCAATGACTTTGTTTGGCAGCTTTTGCAAACGAATATCTGCTCACAAAAATCATAGGGATAGATTGCCACGGCTGCTTCGCAGCCTCGCAATGACAGCCAAAAGCAGTACGCACGGCAGATAAAAAAAGCTGCGGCAGGATCTGCCGCAGCTTCAAAAGAGGCTTGCTTGATGTATTAACGGTACGTCAGTCCATTCGGGAAGAAGAACCGCAGCTTCTTGTCGGAGAGTTTCATCTCCACGTCCTTGCCGTAGCGTGCCTCACCGTCGAGGTTGATGACTTCTTCTTTGTCACAATGAATCATCACACGGTCCGTTGTAATCCGGCGGAACAGTTCGGGATAGTCCTTGTATTTACCGTCCTTGTACTTGCCGACCACTCCTGCCACCTTCAGTCTGGACACCGGTGCCACAAGCAGAACTTCGAGCTTGCCGTCATCGGGCATCGCATCGGGTACCGGCTGATAGCCGCCGCCGTACCATCTGCCGCTGCACACGCAGATCATGGAGAAACGGTCGTCGATGGTCTCGCCCTCCACCTCGATCACGTAGTGACGGTGGATGCCCTTGACCAGATTGATCACCGTGGAGAGATTGTACGCACCGTGACCGGTGATGAGCGGCAGCCGCTTATACTTTGCGACCTCCGTGCCGATACGTGCATCCACACCCATGGAGCAGATGTTGAGAGAGTAGCTGTCACCGACCTCGATGAGATCGAATTCCGCCTCGTCTGCGTCCATCAGACGCTCCAAGGACTTAAAGTCCTCGGGCTTGTCGAAAATTTTGATAAAGTCGTTGCCGGAGCCGCCGGGGAAGTGCGTGACCGCAACGTTCGGATAGCCTGCCGCACCGCAGACGACCTCGTTGAGCGTGCCGTCACCGCCGCAGGCGTAGATGCGGAGCTCTTCGCCGGTCTCGGCAGCCTTCTTTGCAGCCGCCGTGCAGTCACCCGCCTGCCTGGAGCAGACGATCTCAAAATTCAGCCCCTTTTCGGTGCAGAAATCGCGGATCTTATTGGAAAATTCGAGCGTGTGGTCATATTTTCCCGCTGCGGGGTTGATAATAAACAGATGCTTCATTTTCGTTCTCCCTTCGTGTACTGGAACACGTTGCACTGTAATCTGCCGTTGTATAGTTTCCGCTTTTTGTCGGCGGGTTTGCCGAAGTAATATTCAAACTCGGGTTCGGAGGAAAGGATGAATTTCTGCCAGCCGTCCGCGTAACGCAGGTGCTTGCCGAGGGCACGGTAGAGCCGTTGAGCCTCCCGCTGCTCGAGCATCCGCTCGCCGTAGGGCGGGTTGCATACGATCACGCCGCCGTCCGCGGGGAAATCGCGTTTGGTCGCGTCTGCTTCCTCAAAACGGATGTATTTGGAAACGCCCGCTTTTTTGGCATTGGAGATCGCAATGTCAAGACTGTTCGGATCGATGTCGGAGCCGAGGATCCGGTACTCGCCGCGATACTCGCGGTCTAACGCCTCCGTTCTCGCGTCCTGCCAGAACTTTTCGTCCATGCAAGCCCACTGCTGTGCCGCAAAGCTGCGGTTCAGGCCGGGGGCACGGTTGAGGGCGATCAGAGCCGCCTCAATGACGATCGTACCGCTGCCGCAGAAGGGATCCCAGAAGAAGTCCCGCCCGCGATACCGCGAGAGCGTCACCATCGCAGCCGCCATGGTTTCGTGCAAAGGTGCATCGTTTGCCACCGCACGGTAGCCGCGTTTGTTGAGGCCGGCTCCGGAGGTGTCCAGGAATACCTCCACCTGATCCTTCATGATGGAAAAACGGATCTGATAAAGACCGCCGGTCTCCGGCAGCCATGAAAGCCCGTACTTGCTGCCGAGACGGTCGACTGCCGCCTTCTTGATGATGGCCTGACAGTCGGGCACGCTGTGCAGCTGCGAGTTGAGGCTGTGTCCCTTGACGGGGAACTGCCCGTCTTTCGGGATGAAGTCCTCCAAAGGCAGAGCCTTCACACCCTGAAACAGCTCTTCAAAGCTGCGTGCCTCAAAGGTGCCGAGCCGGATCATCACGCGTTCGCCCATCCGCATCCGCAGATTTGCCGTGGCGATGGCATCAAAGCCGCCGTCAAATAAAACGCGGCGATCCTCCGCACGGACATTTTGCAGTCCGAGGCGTTTGAGTTCGTCGGAAACCGGTCCCTCCAACCCGAACAGGCAGGGGACGGAACAAGTAAATTCGTTCATATAACTACTCCATACTGTATCTTTTTCCATTATAAAAAGACTTTCGACAAATAGCAACAAAAAATAATTGCAGGAAAATTTTCTTGTCAAAAATTAAACCCGCGACTTCGCATTGACACAAAACAAAAAACAGATATACTGAAAGAAAGGAGGTGGATGCAATGAAGAATGTATTCGGCATCAACATCACGGACAACAAGTCCAATGAAAGTCCGGACGGTGAAGTGTTTGTCACGGCAAAGATCAGCGATGCACAGCAAAAGGCACTTGACCGTGAATTTGAGAATGCAGAAAAGGCAGACGAGAAAAAAGATCTTCCGTTCCTGCTTTCGATTTTGTACTACCTGACGCTTGCTGCCGCAGCCTGTTGCGTCGCGGGCGTGGTGAAAGGCCTTTCCAGAGGAAAAGTCAGTCTCGCACAGGCGTATCAGAATGCCCCGGCGGTCTTCTGGATCGGCGGCGTCTGTGCCGTAGTCGCTGCCGTTCTCGGCATCTTCAAGCATCTGCACAAAAAGAAAGTCGAAAACAGTGAGGAAACGAAATTAGAGGAGCATCGCGTGCAGACGCTCGAGGCAAGCAATTATCTCACGCTCGGCGTGCCGGAAACCGCGACGGACATTGACATTCTGACATTCCGCTATAAAATCAAAAACGGTGAGCTCAAGCCCGCGACTCTGGCGGTTGCAAACTATGCCAACGCTCAGCTCAAAGCGTTCGTCCGCGACGGTATGCTCTGCCTTGCAGACTTAAGCCAATGCGTCAGCATTCCGCTCGATGAGATCACCGGTATTGAAAATATCCAAAAGCGGATCACCGTTTTAGGCTGGAACAAGCCGACTGCCTGCAATCAGGGCGAATACAAGCAATATAAGATCACGGCAGATTCTATGGGTGTGCTGCATTTCAGATCCTACTGTGCTGTGACCGTCAATCACAACGGGGAAACCTTTGAAATCTCCCTGCCGCCCTACGAGCAGCCCGTGCTCGAACAGCTGATCAAGCAGTAATTTCTCACCAAGGAGGTAGTTTTATGGATCCCATGTTCTGGATCTGGCTGACGCTGCTCGGCGTGTTCATCGTCGTGGGGGCAGCCACCGTCGCACTTGTCTGCATCTGG
>JAZUDF010000157.1:0-29743 GCA_045639485.1 Faecousia sp.
AAAAGGATGCGGAGGCCTGCGATTTCAAGAGTGTAACTGTTCATCTTATGATCCGTAGGCTAAACCGTCTGCCGTGAGATAGCAGAAGGTGATGTAGGGTGCACCTGCGATCGGCTGCCGGATGCAGTCGAGAGAAAAGTAGCCCTGAATAGCGAGGTCCTTCATCTCCGGTGTCGCTTCAGACGAGTTGATCACGCAGCCGATGTCGAGTGCGTTGACGGAAATGGCACAGTTGGCGACGTGCTGCGTCAGTTCAAACCGCTCGACCAGGATCTGCGGTTTGCGGTAGCATTTCTTCATGGCAGCCACCCCCTTAACCCGCACGGTAGGCAGTTGCGGAAGCACCGTAGCGATACAGTGCCTGCACAAGCTCTGCCAGATACGGAACGGCGGTATCCGCCTGCTTGCTGCACACGTAGGCGTTGACGCAGTAGCTCACGCTTCTGCCGAGCGGCTCGCCGCCGAGGAAGAAGCCGGCTGTGATCTCATCGTCAAACTCCGTGGCAAGGACGTTGCCGAAGTCGATATACCACGTGTTTTCTCTGCCCGGGGCGGCAATGAAGTCGTCTGCACCGTAGGTCTTTGTCCTGCCGCCCAGCCGCACCTGCACGGTGAGGCCCTCCGTCTGCTGTGCAAAAAAGGTGAAGCGGACTGTCAGGTCGCTTCCCAGAAGCAGCGTTGCGGAGCTCCAGTCCGCCGTATCATCTGCTTCACCCGAAAGGACGACTGTGCGATCCGTCAGGGTGAACGTCGCGGCGGGAGCAAGTGCAAGCCCTTCCGTGACAAGAGCGTCCGTTTTGTAATTCGTGTAACACTGTGCCGCCGCACCGTATCGCAGCAGGTCGGAGAGCAGCTGCACGAGCTTTGCGTTGTCCGGCTGTTTTTCCAGCTGATTGACACAGTAGGTACGCACACTGTAGCCTGCGACCGTGTCGCTGACCGTTTCGCCGTTTCTTGTTGCATAGACGGTGGCATCGATGCCGTCACCCATGCACTGCGGCGTGACACCCGAAAATTCGAAGCAATACAGTCCGTCACTGTCGCGGGTAAACGGACGGGCGGTCACCGTTTCGCCGTGCCAGGTAAAGGTCATATAGGGATCCCGGCAGTCCTCGGGGACAGCCGCAGTGAAGATCACGTCGATGTCCTCGTCCAGCTTGAGGTAAGCGGACTTGATCTTGATCGACGTATCCTGCGACTCGGGCTGTTCGTCCGGATCAAGGATGATCGCAGCATTTCGCATCGCTCTGCGGATGCGGGCGGTCTGTTCCGTTTGCGTCGGATCGCCCCAGATGCCCGTGAAGCCTTCGGTGAAGGCGGTGAAGGTGTAGCCCTTATATTTGACGTTGCTAAGGGAGATAAGTCCGTTGTCTGCGGTGATCAGGACGAAGTAGCCGTTTTCGCTGTCAAAGGTGCTCTTTTCCGGGGACAGTCTGTAATACTGCTCGGTGCCGGAGGTCATGGAGGCTTTGAGCGTTTCGCGGATGACGCTGCCGCTCTTGTCAATGTAGACCGCAGTCAGTGTGACGGCTCCTGCCGTTCCGTCTGCCTGTGCCGCAGTTTCGTCGATGCGGTGGGCACCGATCTGCAGCGTGCGGGCAGCGGCATCGGTTCCGGTCGGCTTGACGTAGAGCAAAATGCCCTGCGTTTTGCCCAGACCGTTGAGATAGGTCTCATCGTTGGGGCCGAGCTTGAGGTAATCTTCCACGCCCGTGACCTCGTTGCCGGTCAGCTCCGTCACATCATCGGACAGAACGTTGTTGCGGTTTTCGACAAAGGTGTAGGCATCCGTGCCGAGCATCAACGTGTCGCCGTCAAGCTCCGCAAAGGCAATCTTGCCGTCGGCGATCAGCTCGCGGACGTTGACGATATCGGCATTTGCCTCATCTGCAGGATAGTACCGTGCGGCATTCTCTGCGGACAGCGGGTTGTAGATGCGGATGCCGTCCACGTGGAAGATCGACTGCTTGGCTGCGGGAGAGGTGGCGGTCGCTGTGCCGAAGCTGCCTGTGTAAGCAGTGCCGGGGGTGTAGCTGCTCAGGAACTTGGCGTATTCGGTCGCATATGTTTCGGTGTTGTATATGCTCTTCCAGTAGTTGGTGCCGTCGGTGTAGTACACCCAACCGTTTGCGGCATCATAGCCGACCTGCCAGGTGTTGTAGTCCTGTGCGGAAACGACATGAACCTCAACGGTGTAGTCACCGTAGGCAAGGTCGTTGTAGGAAATGACGGGCACCTGATACATTTTTTCGCCGCCTGCATCGTCGCCGTCGTTGTCGTACTCGGTGATGACCGGGAAGTTGTAGACAAGCTCGCCGCCGTCATCATACACGAACACGTCCAAAGTGGCGGAGGCGGCATCCGCGATGCGGCTGACGATCTCAAAGCCCGTTCCGGTGAAGGCAAAGGAGAATGCCCTGCCGCCGGTGGAGGTGATGACGGTGTCGGAGCCTGCACTGGCCGCTAAGCCGCCTGCCTCATAGCCGTTGTCGTGTCCGTAGGCCTCGGCCTGATCGGCATCCTGTTTGCCTGCAGATGCCATGCCGTAGTCGATGGTGTTCTGCACGTTCCCCTCGTCATAGTCGATGGCGGGGAAATCGTTTTCGTAGTACATCACGGACGCGGGAACGACCGTGATCTTCTGATACATTTCGACCTCGTGGTGGTAGTCGATGTCGCTCATCTTGTCGGAGCCGTCATATTCGCTATCACTGACACGGACAGTCAGATAGATGTCCGTCGGGCCGTTTAAGAACATATCCGGCGTGAAGGTCAGGCTGCCGTCTGCAAGGCTGCCGGCGTAGGTGCCGTAGCTGCCGGTAAGACCGGTCGGGTTGACCGTGCCGGCTTCCGTGCCGGTGGCGGGATTGGGCTGATAGTAGAAGCTGTCAAAGGCCGCGTCATAAGCCTGTGCGGCGGCAAGAGAATCGAAGCCGAGGACATAGGCATAGTCGATCTTGTTCTGGCTCACCCACTGCTGTCCGACAAAGAGCTGATAGTAGGTGTAGGAAGTGCCGAAGGTCGAATAGCTGTAGCTGCTCGTGCCTGCGTAGTTCTTATAGGTGGACTGTGCGTAGGGACTCTGTCCCATGAGGACATACTCGGTATGCCACTCGCCGTCGGTGTTTGCCGCGAACTTCGCTCCCGCGGGTGCTGCCGTGGTGGTCGAGATCGTTGTGCCGGAGGATTTCGTTCTCGTGGTGAGGATGCCGATGCTGCAGTCGCCGCCGACGTAGTCCGCCACGCGGTAGCGGACGGCAATGACCTGCAGTTTGCTGCCGGAAATGCCGTTTGTATTGTCTGCCCACACGAGCGTTCTTGCACCGAAGCCGTAGCCGGTGTCGCCGGTGTTTGCGGAGGAAACGACCTCGGCATAGGCGGGATTGTTGGTGCTCTCGGCAGCATAGGTCAGCGTGCCGTTCATGATGGCAGTGCCGGAGGCGGTGGAATTGGTGTTATTGAAATATTCGCCGTCTGCGATCGAGTAGCCGATCGCGGTGCCCTCATCGGGCGTGAGGTCGGTGGTGACCGTCTGCACGTCGGTGTAGGTGTCGCCGTTGAGGTAATGCGTGTATGCGGTGTTGTAGGCATCCGCCTCGGCCTGACTGCCGAAGAAGGCAACATAGCCGATATCGACGGTCTTGGTGTCGTTGTAGCCCGTGGCAAGCCAGATCTCCTTGACTGTCTTGCTTGCATCCCACGAAGACAGATAGACGGATGCGGAGGTGTCGTACTTGGGAACTAAATTGTCACTGATGCAGAGCGTCGCGGTATGCCACTCGCCGTCGGCAGGAAGCTGAATATCTGCACGGTAGGCACTCTGGTTGGCGGGATAAGCCGCACCTGCATAGGTCGTACCGAGAAGGACGTGGAAGTCTTCGGGCGTACTGCCTGCGGAAACACGGTAGCGGAAGGCCACATAGTTTGCGTCGGAGACCTTGACGGTGCCGCTGTTGCTGCCGTAGGCTCTGACACGGAAGCCCATGTCGTAGCCCTTGTCGTTGGGTACCATGTGGTAATACCTGCCTGCACCCGTGCCGACATAGGAGCCGGAGCCGTTGGAGGTATGGTTGACGGCATTGAAGCTGTCGCCCTCATCGACGTGGTAGCCGATGGAATAGCTCTCGGCAGGTGCTTCGTACGGCACCTGCACTTCCGTTTCTTCGGAGGTTTCCTTCTGCTTGCCGGAGAGGAAGGTCTTGCCGCCGCTGCTCGGGAGCTCCCAGTCGGTGCTCTCAATGCGGTTTTTCGCGAGGTTATAGGTCGGTGCCGTGGCGGTGAAGGCTTCCCAGGTGGCGGTCGTGGCATTGCCGGACAGCGTCAGCGTGTCGTTGGCGGTCAAGGCTGTCTTGTCATTGCCTGTCAGGTCTGCAGGCAGACCGTAGTCCAGAACGTAGGTGTTGTCCTTGGTATCGTAGACATAGACCGTGATATGGATCGGATCTCCCGGATTGGATGCAGAGGTGAAATAGCAGTGCTTGATGCCGGTGGTCGTATAGCGGAACTCGATGTTGCCGCAGGAGAGAACGGCATCGGAGCCGTTAAAGGCAGTGCCGTCGGCTAAACAGCGGTAGGTGCCGGACGACCAGCTTGCACCGGACTCCGTGAGCATCTCGGAGACGGGTGCGGTCAGGGTGTGCCCTGCCCACATATAGTAGACGGGGTTGCCGATGTCACCGATAATGTGCAGGGTGCCGATACCGGGATTCGGGCCGGCTGCGGCATAGACGGTGTTGGTGAAGGTCTTGCCGCCCAAATCATCGGGAAGTACGAACAGGACACCGCTGACCGTCAGGGTATCACCGGGACGCAGACCTCTGCCGTAGCCGGGCTCCGTGCCGTTTGCAATGGCTGTTGCATCGGCAGCGGTATAGTCAAGGTCACGCAGAAGCTCTTTGAGCTCGGAGAGAGTCTGCGGATGATAGGTCAGGCTTTCACCGGTGATGCTGTTGGTGATCTGCACTGTCAGGTCGCTGACCTTGCGGTTTTGAACTGTGCCGCCTGCATCGGTGTAACTGCCGAGTCCCTTGTTTGCGTAGGTGTCGTTGGGCGTCACCGACATATCGTAGCCGACATAGCAGCCGATGTCCACGTCGTTGAAATACTGATTGTAGAGCGTGTTGCTTGAGTTGTTGGTTACGGAGAACCAGTAGGAAAGCGGCTGAGTACTGTCAATGACGGAATAATCGTCGATCGGCGTACCGTTCTGTTCCGCACCCTTATTGACCGTCACGTCCTCGTTGACGATGTTGATGTTGGTCTCAATGCGGATATTGGCACCGAAGCCGTGGCGTTCCATGTAGAAGAAGTCAAAGTCGTAGATGCCGCCGTCCTCGAGGCCGATGGATGCCGCACAGTCATTGATGTTGACGGTCTCTTCCGTGATGCCGTGTGCACCGCCGATGTCCAGCACCAGCTGTCCGTTGATGAACAGGTACACGTCGTCGTCGCCTTCGAAGTTGAAGTAGAGGTTGTCCTCGGCGTTGTAGTAGAACTTGCCGTGGCCCTCCATGACGTAGTTGTAGTCGCGGCCTTCGTAGGTGCCGGAGACCGAGGCACGCTGCTGCACGCCTTCATCGGAGAAATACGGCGTGTCCGTCTGCCGGAACTCGTTCATTTCCTGCGTGATCGGCAGGAACGGATAATAGGTGGTCGTATTGCCGGCGGTGTAGTAGTAATAGGGCTTGATCGCGTTCTCGGAAAGATCGACGCTCGTGCCGTTAATATCGACAGTCTCGTGCGAGGTGTTGCCGATGACGCCGGTCGCATAGTCGTAGGAAACGTTGGTATAGCCGCCGTCAAAGACGTAGTAGCTCTGCTGCGTGGTGGGATCGGTCTCCTGCACCATCGTCAGATATTTGTATTCCGGCACGGCTCTGCTGACGCCGCCGTCGGAGAAAATGCTGTTGAGCATGAAGTAGGCCGCGTCGTAGCAGGTCTCGATCTGATCCTTGTCCGTCTGCCAGTCAAAGGTCCACGCCTTTGCCGTGGTGTCGGCATAGCTGCCCAGGATGCCGCGGCCTGCGTTGAGGCCTGCTGCAGCAGACAGTCTCTTTGCGTCTGTGGACTGATCCGTCCCGGTGATATTCCAGCTGCCGTCGGCGTTCGTGATGCCGAGTGCATAGCGGAGATAGCCTGCATAGTCGCGTGCATTTTCGCGGTCTTCGTCATACCAGCCGTATTTTGCACCGTCCGGCTCGCCGGCAACGTAGTTGTTGGCGTAGCGGTTATTGTAGGATTCCGGAATGACGAGCGTGTGCTGCAGAAGTCCCGCAAGGTAATCTACGGTGTTCTGACGGTAGGTCAGGCGACCGTTTTGCAGTTCTTTCTCCGCAAGGCCGACCGTAATACCGCCGCTTGCACCGACTTTCGCACTCAGGCCGTAGCTTGCAAGGGATGCATTGGAGCCGACGGTACCAATGCCGTCATAGCCCATGCTGGTGATGCGGGTGTAATCATAATAGCCATAGCTGCTGCTATAGATGGTTCCGGGCCCGTAGAGGCCGAACTGACGGTTGTTGCCTGCAAGATAGGTGCGGCTTTCCGTGGTGTCGGTCATCTGCGCGGTGTAGGTGGCGGTGGTTGCCTCCAAAGAGCCGTTTAAGTAAGCGGCGTATTGCTCGTTATAGGCCTGTGCGTCTGCTTTGTCGGAGAAGAATGCGATGTAGGAGATGTCGATGTCGTTGTACATCAGAGCACGCTCGTCCGCGATGCCGATACGGCCGACAAGGTCGGTGCCGTCGTACGGCTGATAGTAGTAGCCTTCGCCGGTGGGGTACTGGGAAACATAGTCTGCAAAATCAACAACGGCTGTCTGCCACTGGCCGTCATTCGTGGCATAGAATCTTGTGAAGGTGGACAGGCGGTTGGAGAAATACGGGGTATACCTTGTGGTCGTCTCGCCAGTCACGGGGTCGGTCGTGGTGGACGAATGATCCATGAAATCGTCTTTGTTGTAGTAGCCGAGGGACTGGTTTTCGGCGAAGAGGTACAGGGGGATCTGAGCACCGTCTTCGTAGCCGGTCGAGGAAGCACGGTAACGGATGGCAACATAGCGGATGTCATCCATCGTGGCACCGAAACGGCTGTAGACGTTTTTCAGAAGCAGTGCCTTGAAGCCGACGCCGTAGCCGCCCTTTTTGGTATCGGACACGCCCCAGAATCTGCCGCCTTCATCGGTGAAGTAATAGCTCACGCCGCAATCGACCGAGCTGCCGTAGCCGTCAAAGCTGTCGCCCGAACGGACATCCACACCGATCTGTGCTTCCGGCGTGCCTGCCGGAACGGTATATTCGATCGTCTGCACGTCTTCGCGGTAGCAGTCTGCCTGATTGATGTAAGCCTGTGCCTGTGCCTTGGTCGGGAAGAAGGCAACGTAGCCGATATCCACGGCCTCGCCGAGGTTTTCGTTGTATTCGAGTGCAAAATAGTAGGAGTAGAAGTTCAGGCTCGATGCCCAGGAGATGTAGTTGGAATAAGCGGCATAGTAGGGCGTGGTGCTGACGTAATCCGCCATGTTGACGATCACCTCATGCCACTCGCCGTCAGAATCCAAGTCGAAGTCCGCACGGACGCAGTTGTCGGGGCGGATCTCGGTGAAGGTACCGGCGGAGGACTGGTAGGTGGAGCCTAAGATGCTCGCGGTCAGGGTGGAGTTTCCGTCCGTGGGGTCGGAGGAGGTCGATGCCACGCGGTAGCGGATCGCCACATACTGCGTTGCACCCGCGTTGTATCTGCCCGATTTATAGTTGATACGGAAGCGGGCACCCAAGCCCGCACCGACCTGCCCGGAAGTCGAGCCGTCGCCGTGAACAACATGGTAGTATCTGCCGTCATCCGTACCGTAGCCGACAGTTGCGTTGCCCGCAGGGCCCGCAAAGCTCTCGCCCTGCTCGGCGTTATAGCCGGTCGCCGTCACGGGTGCGGCAACGGTGCTTGCGACAGGTACCGTGCGTGTCAAAGTCGTGGAGCTGCTTGTGTTCGCGTTCCACAAAACAGAGTTCTCCGCGTACTCAAAGAGCATGCCGTCATTGTCATAGTCCCGGATCGTGATCGGCAGAGAGATCGAAACGTTCTGATCGAGCGAGCCGACGATACGGGTGTCCGTATCGGAAACGATGTCACCTGCGGACGCGGCACTTGCCGTCAGCGTGATGCTGCCGAGCGGCAGAAGCGTCAGCACCATGACCGCGGCCATGAGTGCGGCGGAGATCCTTTTCATTTTATGTTTCATAGGGTTGCCTCCCTTACGAAAAAATACACCTTATAAGATAAGTAATATTATAAACTCCCCCTGTTTTCTTTGCAAGAGTTTATGCATTTTTTCACCGAAAAAATTGATTTTTATGTCAACAAAGCAGGTGTATTTCTCACAAAACAACAAAAAAGGGGATGAATATGCAAACTTTTTTGCATACGGCTTGCACAGGCGGTAAAAATGTGTTATTTTTGATATATCCTGACAACAAATTTTACCGTTTGGAGGCACGCACGATGAAACGGCTGACTGCGATCTTGCTCGCTTTGATCCTGCTTTTGTCCCTGTTCCCCGTTATTTCCTATGCTGCAGGCACCGACTCGGACTACGACGGCATCGAGGACACCTATGACAACGCACCGTACAGCAACGTCTTTCCCGGTACGATGACCGCCAGCTCCTACGACTGCGACGTAAGCTACCAGATGGACTTCCGCTGGTTCTTTGATAGTCCCTATACATACAACCCGAACCTTTGCGTCACCTCTCTGGTGTTTGCAACGATGATCTATTCGCAGGGCACGTATGCCTATGACAGTGCCGTGCGGTATTCCGGCGGCACGGTTTCAAGCACCTCCAGCATCGTGACCTTTCTGAAGCTGCACGGCTTTGAAAACCCCGTGGACTACAACTACACGGAGTTCTCCGATGACGACGTGTCCGAGATCGCACTCGGTCACCGCAAGGTCACCTACAACGGTCAGACAAAGCACATCGTCATTGTGGACGTTCGCGGCACGAACGGCACGCAGACCGAATGGAGCAGCAACTTCGACCTGGGCGACCACACGAAGTTCAACTCCGTTTCCGACTGGGTGCACTACTACAACCACAAGGGCTTCGACGTGGCGGCAACGAGAGCTCTCAAACGCCTGACGACCTATACGAACGCCTACGTCAACGACGGCACCGACGTCGTTTACTGGGTGATGGGACACTCCAGAGGTGCGGCGATCGCAAACATTCTCTCCGCCGACCTCATCGACGAGGGCAAGACCGTCTTCGGCTACACCTTCGCCACGCCCAACACCACCACCCGTGCACTTGCACACGACTACAAATATTCCACCATTTTCAACGTTGTGAACGAAGACGACTTCGTTCCCTGCGTGCCGATGAAGGAATGGGGCTTCATCCGCTACGGCAAGACCGCCACGATCGACATGACCGATGCCTATCAGAATGAATGGCATGGCGTGACGGGAAACAGCTGGTACAACGAGATGGCAGACAGCAAGCTCCAGAACCTCTGCACAAAGCTTGCCGCCGTTGCCACCGGCTGGGATGACTGTTACGTTTACCACTGCAGCTGTCACGGTGACGGCACGAGAGACGACATGACCGAGGACGGTCTGAGCTACGACGAGGCCTACGGCGATTACTCCGCCCGTGCAAGGCAGTACTGCAGGATCTCGACCTATACGAATTTCTGGGGCACGACCAAGTACAAGGCGTGCCAGCTGCCCGCCTTCTTCATGCAGGCACTTGCAGACGTGATGTCATCGAGCGGTTTTGATATGGTCACGACGCTCACAGGCTATGACCTCGCCGCCCGCTATGAGCCGGCACGCGATCAGGTCATTATCTGTGCGGCTGCCGGCATCGCAGATCCGCACCTGACCGAGACCTACTACGTGCTGGCAACACACGCGACCGCCGCGATGTTTGCACGCGGCACGGTCACGACCTGCACGCACAACTATACCAGAACCTCCACCCTGACTTCCGCGACCTGCACCGCTAAAGGACGCGGTATTTTCACCTGCTCGAAGTGCGGTGACAAGTACAAGGGTGACATTGCCGCCCTCGGTCACAACTACGTGCCCTCCGCCGTCTATGCACCGACCTGCACGGACTCAGGCTTCACCCGCTACACCTGCTCCCGCTGCACAGCCGGCAAATATGACGATTACACCGATCCGACCGGTCACAGCTGGGGTGCGGAAACGGTCCTCACGCCCGCGACAGAGACCGCGACCGGTTTGGCCAAGCACACCTGCACCGTCTGTCAGACCACAGAGCAGTACACGCTGCCGATGCTCGAGCACACGCATCATTACACAAGTACCGTCACCGCACCGACCTGCACCGCACAGGGCTACACGACGCACACCTGCACCTGCGGCGACAGCTATCAGGATACGTTCGTGCCTGCCCTCGGACACACCGAGGCTGCTGCCGTGACGGAAAGCGTCACGACCGAAAGCTGCACGGTAAACGGCGGCTTTGACACGGTCGTTTACTGCGAAGTCTGCGGTGAGGAGCTCGAACGCGAGCACACGGTCATTCCCGCCGGCGGTCACAGCTTCGATGAAGGCAGCGTAACGACTGCCGCCACCTGCACGACAAACGGTGCTATCACCTATACCTGCACTCTCTGCGGTGACACGCAGTCCGAGGTCATTCCCGCGACCGGACACAACTACGAATACGCGGAGGAAAACGGCGTACTGACCGGCACCTGCACGGTCTGCCGGAGCACGGTCAGCAAGTATCGCATCTCCTATTCTGCACCCGACTTCGCAAACGTCCCCGACAGTGATCTTTATGACATCGGCGACAGCTTTGAGCTGCCCGAGCTCAAAACTGTCTGTGGCTACGTCCACATGGGCTTCGTATCTGCCCCGATCACGGAGACGACCGCCGAGCCGACGTTCTGGCAGAAGGGCTCGACCTACACGGTGAGCGGCACTGAAACACTTTATGCCGTCTACGCGTTCTATAAGAACAGCGGTGCGATCACGGGCGACATCTACTATCCCGCTTACACCGGAACAGACGGCTCCCTTGTCAACGCCATGAATGCCGTCGGTGCATCGAATACCTCCTACAGCTACCGTGAGACCTATGTCGCACCCGCCGTCTACTGCTACGGCTACACCGGCACGGCAGCACAGAACACCGCTCTGCTCGGGCTCTTAAAGCAGGGCATGCTGATCGATCCTGCAAAGCTCACCGGCCTTGCCAAGTGCTACACGACGGAGCCGGGTGGCTGCGTGCGTGCCTCTGTCAGTGCTCTGGCACCGACCTGTACGGAAAACGGCTATCACGGTGCAAGCTGTGACCTTTGCGGCTACATGGACTTTGCCGTGATCGCTCCCACGGGACACACCTTTGAAAACGGTGTCTGCTCCGGCTGCGGCCTGACCTATAAGATCACTTCCGCTTCCCTGAAGCTGGACGAGGACATCAATCTTGTCTATACCGCGACCATTCCGGAGGGCTTCACGAATGCCCGCATGGAATTCTCCTTCATGGGCAAAACCTTTGAAACGACGGAATGCACCGTGAGCGGCGAAGGCGAATATGCGTTCACCTTCCCCCGCATCACCCCGCAGTATATGGGCGAGAACATCACGGCAACCTTGTACGCCGACTTTGACGGTCAGACCTACACCTGCGTGAAAGCAAACTACTGCGTCCGTACCTACTGTGAGAATATGCTCACAAAATACCCGAACGACGCAAAGCTCAGGCAGCTCGTTTCCGACCTTCTCACCTACGGTGCGGCAGCACAGAACTACACGGGCTATCAGACAGAAGCCCTTGTCACGAACGGTCTGTCCCTCACGCCCGCGGCCTACCCCGGTTTGTCCGGTCTGAAGGTCAGTTTCTCCGGCGACAGAAGCGATGCAAACGACTGGCGTGCGGCAGCTCTGGTGCTGCGGAATTCTCTTGCCGTCCGCTTTACCTTTGCGGCAGACAGCACCGACGGCCTGATCGTGCAGTGCACTCTCAACGGCCGCGTGCAGACCTTCACCGCCGATGACTTTACCGCCTGCGGCGACGGTCTGTGGTACGTGGAATTCACGAATATCAAGGCAACGGAATTCGGCGATGCCGTGACTGCAAGCTTCTGCCGGAACGGAACACCGACCGGCAGGACGGTCTGCTACAGCGTCAACACCTATATCTGCGGCGTGCAGAACAACACCTCCGTGCCATATCTTGCACAGATGATGCAGGCTCTTTACAATTACGGTGAGGCCGCCCGTGCCTATGCGGAAGGCTGAACTCCGGTAAAAACTTCATAATGCACTTCCCAAAGAGGGGGACTGACATTCAGTCCCCCTCTTATTTTATACTTTCGGCACAAGGAGGGATCACGATGGCACGAAGAAGAGAAAAACAGCTGGCACTCGCCCGCGACTGTGTCGATCTGCTGCTGTGTGCGGTGCAGGAGGCTTTGCAGGATCCTGCCGCACTGCAGATGACGCAGACGGTCAAGTGCAAACGCAAGCAGGACGGCCCCGACGGACCGACGGAGCAGAACTGGTCGGAGGAAGCACCCACCGGCAAAATCGACGTCGGCAAAATCAAAGAGTTTACGGCGGTGCTGGACAGTCTGGTCTGCCTCAAACGCGACCTTTACGATCTTCCCAACGGTGCGGATGCCGAACGCAGAAAGCTTGCACAGGAAAAGATGGACCTGGCACGGCAGAAGTTCGCGGGAACCGACACGCACGCATTGGAGGTGCATTTTTCCGAGGAAGCACTGGAATGGGC
This sequence comes from Faecousia sp., assembly GCA_045639485.1. GTDB lineage: Bacteria > Bacillota > Clostridia > Oscillospirales > Oscillospiraceae > JAFRPC01. Next base: position 12,764 of record JAZUDF010000157.1, read on the forward strand.
GGAATAGGAGAATGCGGAATGCGGAATTATTTTTTCGGAAAGAAGGAAGCAACATGAACGAATTTATACTCGGTGATCGGACACTTGTTTCCGACAAGCAGATCGCATTTCTGAATGCAAAGCAGAAATACATCGGCTTCGGCGGAGCCAGAGGCGGCGGTAAAAGCTGGGCGGTGCGGGCAAAGGCAAAGCTGCTTGCGATCCGCTACCCCGGCATCCGGATGCTGATCGTCCGCCGCACCTACCCGGAGCTTGTGAACAACCACATCACACAGCTGCGGCAGGAAACGGCAGGCGTGGCGGTCTACAACGAAAAAAACAAGGTGCTGCGGTTTCAAAACGGCAGCACGCTCCACTTTATGTACTGTGCAAAGGACGCCGATCTCGACAGACTGCAGGGCGTGGAATACGACATTATTTTCTTTGACGAGGCAACGCAGCTGACCGAACATCAGATGCGGACGGTCTCCGCGTGTCTTCGCGGTGCGAACAGTTTTCCCAAACGCATTTACTACACGATGAACCCCGGCGGGCAGGGACACGCCTATATCAAAAGGATCTTTATCGACCGCCACTTCCTGCCGGATGAAAATCCCGAGGACTACACCTTTATCCAGTCGCTCGTGACGGACAACAAGGCACTGATGCAGGCACAGCCGGACTACGTCAAACAGTTGGACAGTCTGCCGCCGAAGCTGCGTGACGCATGGCGGTACGGCAAGTGGGACATCTTTGAAGGGCAGTTTTTTGAGGAGTTCCGCGACGATCCGCAGCACTACCGTGACCGTCTTTTCACGCACGTCATCGAGCCGTTCACGCCGCCGCGGACGTGGACGGTGTACCGCAGCTTTGACTGGGGCTATTCCAGGCCCTTTTCCTGTGCGTGGTGGGCGGTGGATTTTGACGGCAGACTCTACCGCATTCTGGAGCTGTACGGGTGTACGAAAACGCCCAACGAGGGCGTGAAATGGACGCCGCAGCAGGTCTTTGCCGAGATCTCCCGCGTGGAACGCGAGCATCCGTATCTCAAAGGCCGTCACATCGAAGGGATCGCCGATCCCGCGATCTGGGACGCCAGCACCGGGGAGTCGATCGCAGAGACCGCACAGAACTGCGGCGTCTATTTTTCACCCGGCGATCACCGCCGCATTCCCGGCTGGATGCAGTGTCACTACCGCCTCGCCTTTGACCGAAACGGCATCCCGATGATGTACGTTTTCCGCACCTGCGAGGCCTTTATCCGCACGGTGCCTTTGATGGTGTTTGACAAAAATCACGTGGAGGATTTGGACAGCACGCTCGAAGATCACGTGTGCGACGAGTGGCGGTACTTATGTATGAGCAGGCCCATTCGCCCTGTGGAAGCTGCGGAGGTCAAACAGCCCGTCATCAACCCATTGGCATAAGTGAATTCGAAATTATCAGGAGGATGAAATGAAAAAACAGGAAGAAAAAGAGTTGTTGATCACATTGCCGGTCAACAAGGAGACTCTCGTAAGAGCGATGGACACACTGCGGCGTTACAAGGCCGGCAAGGCCAATCTCGACCGCCGCATCGTGGAAAACGAGCAGAGGTGGAAGCTGCGGCACTGGGACTACATGAAGGAGCAGGGCACAACGGATCTGAAAACCAAGTCCGGCTGGCTCGTCAACGTGCTGCTGTCCAAGCACGCGGACGCCATCGACGCCTTCCCCGAGCCGAACTGCCTGCCACGGGAGAAAAACGACGTCGGGCAGGCAAAGATGCTGTCTGCCATTTTGCCCGTGGTGCTCGATCAGAACGATTTTGAAAAGGTCTGGTCGGACAACTGGTGGAAAAAGCTCAAGGCGGGTGCCGGCATCTACGGCGTGTACTGGGACAAGTCCGCTCAGAACGGTCTGGGCGACATCGCGGTGTGTGCGGTCGATCCGCTCAATCTCTTCTGGGAGCCGGGCATCACCGATCTGCAGAAGAGCCGCAACCTGTTCCACGTGGAGCTGGCGGACAACGAGGTGCTCGAGGCACAGTACCCGCAGCTTGCGGGCAGGCTCGGCGGCAGAGCCTTCACCGGTGCACGGTATCTGTACGACGACAACGTGGACACCGCGGGCATGAGTGCGGTCATCGACTGGTATTATCACAAGAACGTCGGCGGCAGACGCACCTTGCAGTACGTCAAATTTGTCGGCGACGAGGTACTCTATGTCACCGAAAACGATCCCGCGATGGCACAGCACGGTCTTTACGACCACGGCAAATACCCCTTCGTGGTGGACGCAATGTTTCCCGAGGAGGGTACGCCCGTCGGCTTCAGCTACATCGATCTTTGCAAGGATCCGCAGCGTCAGATCGACCTGATGAACAACGCCATCGTCGCAAACTGCATCGCGGCGGCAACGCCCCGCTGGCTCGTACGCGGGGACGGCGGCATCAACGAAGAGGAATACGCCGACTGGACGAAGCCCTTTGTCCACGTGCAGGGCACGCTCGATGAGGCGGCGATCCGTCAGATCACCGTGCAGGGCATGTCCGCAAACTACCTCAACCTTCTGTCGCAGAAGATCGGCGAGCTCAAAGAGACCTCCGGCAACCGCGACGTGAGCAACGGCGGCACCACGGCAGGCGTCACGGCTGCCTCCGCCATCGCCGCCATTCAGGAGCAATCCGGCAAGCTCTCGCGTGACCAGATCCAGAACAGCTACCGCTGCTACCGCAATCTACTGCTGCTCGTGATCGAGCTGATCCGTCAGTTTTACACCGCACCGCGACAGTTCCGCATCACGGGTGCAGACGGTGCACCGCAGTTTGTGAGCTTTGACAGCACCGGCCTGCAGCCGACCGTGCAAAGCGGCATTTTCCGCTCTCCTTTGTTCGACGTGGAGGTTTCCGCACAGAAGCAGAATGCCTACAGCAAGCTTTCTAACAACGAGCTGGCACTGCAGTTGTTCAAGCTCGGGATGTTCAACCCGCAGTTTGCACCGCAGGCGGCCGCGTGCGTGCAGATGATGGATTTCAAAGGCAAGCAGCAGGTGCTGCAGAGGATCAGCGAAAACGGAAAACTGCAGATGCTCCTTGCATCCCGGGCTGCACCTGCACAGGCACAGGCAGGCACGCCCCGTCTGCCCGAAACCGACCGTCTGGGCGGTGCGGTACGGAAGGAGACCGGCTTTATGACCGCCGCACGGCAGACAGCGGCAGAAACCACGAGGCCACGCTGATATGATAAAAATCACGTTTCGGAAGCGGCCGTGCCTGCATCTGACCGCCGTCGGGCACGCGGGTGCCGCCCCGCACGGGGAGGATCTTGTCTGTGCGGCGGTCAGTACCCTGCTTTGCACCCTTGCCGCAAAATTAGAGCCGGCAAACTGCAATAGCAGTTCGCGGCTCGAGCCGGGTTTTGCCGACATACGGGCGGCACGCAGCCGTACTTCGCTCGCGGCGTTTTCCTTCGCGGAAACCGGCCTGCAGCTGCTTGCCGGACAGTATCCGCAGTACGTGTACATTGAGGAACGGTAAATTGGGATTTGTCGCACTGATAAAGTGTGATTTCATTGAAGCGGTTTCAATCAATGGGATACCGCCGGATGCCGTACCTACCCGCTTTTTTAAGGAATCATAGGGAATACTGATTGCTTGAGTTACAAGGATCGGGGGGATTGTCAAGGGGGTCGGCTTTGTGGAAAGACCCCCTTGACTGTCCCTCTTTTCCTATCTTTTCTCTGACAAGAGAGAAAAGATAGCCGCCGGAGGCAACTGTATACAGTGTCGATACGGACAGATTGCCACGGGTGCAAGCACCCTCGCAATGACATCTTAAGAGACTCTGCAAAAAGAGGGAACAGTGCAGTAGCCCGCAGCCAAAATGCGTTCGTCTTCGACTCCGCATTTTGGGCGTGCCTTGCGTCGGCATTGTTACCCGCACTTCAATCCGCTTCGCGTCTTGCTTCGCGGACAATGCTCGAAATTCCGATTTGGCAGGATAACGGCTGTGCGGAAAGAGGGGGACTGACATTATTTTTACTTCTTTGTTAGACTGCATCACGGAACCGCCCACCGGGGAAACCGAACGGGCAGAAAGGGGTTTAGCATGAAACTTCATACCAATCTTTTGTCCCTGCAGCTGTTTGCAGACGGTGCGTCTGCAGAAGGCTGCACGGACGCGGGCGTACAGAACACGGCTCCCGACGCCGGGGAACCGACCGCTACGGAGGAATCCTTTGAGTCGCTGATCAAAGGGCGGTATAAAAAAGACTTTGATCAGCGTGTACAGACCATCCTGCGGGAACGGTTCAAGACAAGCACTGCCGAAGCGGAAACGCTCCGCCGCGACAACGAACGTCTTTCCAAAGCCGTGCAGGAGTCGGAAGTCGCCGTGCGGCAGTCGTTTGAGCGGCTGACTGCACAGGCAGAGCAGGCGAAAGGCATCTATCCCGGACTCGATCTGCGGCAGGAACTGAAAAATCCGACGTTCACCCGTCTTGTTCTGAACGGGATCGATGCCAAGACAGCCTATGAAGTCGCCCATCGGGACGACATTCTGCGGGGCGGGATGCAGTTTGCGGCACAAAAGGCTGCACGGCAGGTGGCAAGCGCCGTGCAGGCAAATGCAGTGCGGCCTGTGGAGAACGGTCTGGGTGCAGGAGCACCTGCGACCGTGCAGATCTCCGACCCGCGTCAGCTCACGCGGCAGATGCGGAAGGAATTGCGTGAAAGAGTCCGCCGCGGAGAAAAAATCTACTGGTAAATCAGTGGCCAGTGATCAGTGGTCAGATAAACTCGGCTGACCTGATCCTCCAATGAATTACCGAAAAAACGAAAGGAGAACTTATGAACACATTTGACCTTCAGTTGTTCGCAGCTGCGGGCACACTGGTGAACGCGACGGACGGCACCGTCAATGCCTACACCGGCGAGAAAACCGCCTCGAACGACATGTCCCCCACCATGAAGACCTACTACGACACGGAGCTTTTGGAAAACGCCCGTGCAAAGATGGTCTTCTCCCAGCTCGGCAAGCATCAGGCACTGCCCGCCAATCACGGCGACAGCGTGGAATGGCGGAAGTGGAACACCTTTGACAGAGCCATGACGCCCCTGACCGAGGGTGTCATTCCCTCGGGCAAGAAGTTCGGTCAGAGTGCGATCAACGTTTCCGTACAACAGTACGGCGACTATGCCGCCATCACCGACCGTCTCGACTTGCACGCCGTGGACGACGTGATCCTCGGCTGTACCGAGGAAATGGGTGCGGCAGGCGGTGAGACCGCAGACGCTCTCGTGAGAAACGAGCTCGTCACCGGCACCTCCGTCATCTACGCCGATACCCTCGATAACAGCGGTGCCTATTCCTCCACCCCCGTGGGCAGATACGCGATGACCGCCTCCAATAACAAGCTGACCTCCGACGTGGTCAATAAGGCCTACACCTTCCTCAAGAAGCAGAAGGCTCCCTTCTTTGACGGCAACAAGTATGCCGCCGTCATCCACCCGTCCGTCGCGTACGACCTGCGTTCGAGTCAGGACTGGATCGAGGCACACAAGTATGCGGACGTCACGCCCATCTTCTCCGGTGAGATCGGCGAACTGCACGGCGTGCGTTTCATCGAAAGCACCGAAGCTCCCATTTTCAACGGTGAAAACCTCTTCGGTGACACGCAGAACCTGACCGTTGCCACCTACAGCGAGAGCGACACCACCGCCTCTGCGGATTTCGGCATGACCTCCGAAATTCTCGTCACCGTCAGCGAAACGCTGACCGATGAGATCGCGGAAAAGCTGGTCGGCAGAAGCATCCACTTCTACGACACCTCCGCCTCCGCGATGGTCGGCACGGGTGAAATTATCGGTGCCACCGTCACCGGCGGCAAGCTGTGGCTGAAGGAAGCCGCACCCGTCACGCTTGACGGCACCTCCGGCAGTGAGGACACCCTCTGGCCCGGTGAGGGCGGTGACAGCAAGGCGGCAGGCAGCCCCGTCGCCGTCTACGGCACGATGTTCTTCGGCAAGGACGCCTTCGGCGTGGTCGATCCCGAGGGCATGGGCATGGAGCTGATCGTCAAGGAGGCATCCCAGATCGGCGGCCCCCTCAACCAGTTCAGCACCGTGGGCTACAAGTTCGAAAACGGCACCAAGATCCTGTATCAGAACCGCATGGTGCGTGTGGAGAGCTGCTCCGCCTACTCTCTGACCGACGAGGCAAATTAAGGAAAAGGGGCTTTATGCCCCTTTTCCTTAAAATTATGAATTCTACAGCATATCGAAAGGAGTATTGCTATGAAAAAGACCTATGATCCCATGAAGGACATGGTCAGCGTCTTTCTGCCGCGGGCGACCGGCAGAGAGGAAAATTTCGTCTTTGTCGGACTCAACGGCAAGGGCTACAAAATTCTGCGTGGGCAGGCAGTCAAGGTGCCGCGTCCTGTCTATGACATTCTGCGTGCCTCCGAGCGTGCAGAGGCAAGGCAGGCGGGGTTCATGCAGCAGCAGCTCGATCTTGCCGCCCGCAGTGCGGCGGCAGGCATCTGACCGCGTGGAGGAAGGCCATGACCATTCTTCAGGCAATCGCGGCAGCAGACCGCATGGATCCCAACGACTACAGTGCGGAAACGAAGCTGCGTTGGCTCTCCGCCTTTGACGGGCAGGTCCGCAAGGACGTGCTCGACACCCACTGCGGTGCACCGAAAACGCCGTTTCGCGGCTACGACGGCACGACGGACATTGAAACGGCCGAGCTGCTGATCGCCCCGCCCTATGACGGCGTGTATCCGATCTTTCTTTCCATGCGGATCCACCTGCAAAACGCCGACGCGGGACGGGCTGATCTGGCAAAAAACGACTTTGAACGTGCCTACCGCAGCTTTACGGACTGGTACAACCGTACCCACCGTCCGCTCGGTGTGCGGAAGGTGCGGTTCTGACAAAGGAGGTGCCCCATGCGGCAAATCAAAAAACTGACCGTCCCGCCCGTCCGCAGAAAGTATCTGACGGTCTTCGGCGGCTACCATCACCGTCCCGTCATCGACAGCGGCGAGTGCTATGACATGCAGAATCTGACCTCGGACGATTATCCCATGCTCTCCGTGCGGAAGGCTCGCTATGCCTACGCATATCTCGACGGCTCGCCCATGCAGGACTGCGTTGCACTGCACACCCGCTCCGATCATCCGGTGGTATGCAACGCTCACGGCGACATTTTCTGCGGCGGGCACAGTCTGTCCGGGCTTCTGCACACGGAAGGCGGCACGGTGCCGGCGTTGATGCTGCCGTAAAAAATCGTTTCCATGGGTGCGTGGTGCATCATCTTCCCCGACAAGGTGTATTTCAACGCCGTCAGGCTCGGCAGCGGCGATGCCCTGGTCGAGTACGAGGATTACGGGACGCTTGAAAAAGGCTACGACTCGGACGACTACGCCGTGGGCGGCGTGTCGGTCTCGATCACGATCCAGCCCTGCAAACCGGACGGCACGTGGTTCTCGGATCTCATCAACGCCGAGACCGCACCGGAAGACGTGCAGGATGGGGATTACTGGCGGGATATCAGCAATTTCCCCTACGTGATCCGGCAGTGGAATGCAGAGCTCGGGATGTGGAAGGAAATTGAAAGTCTGACCTCGGTGCTGTGTGAGGGCATTGACACCGACGCACGGTTTGCCGCGGGCGATCACGTGCGGATCTCCTGCTTTGCCGGGGCGGAGCAAAGTGCAAAGGTCGGCGGGCAGGAGCTGTTCTGTGAGATCAGAACCGTCGACACGGCACTGCACCAGATCGTGATAGACAATCTGTACGTCAACAAGGAGCATCACACGGTGACCGACCTGACACGCATCACCGTTCGCACCGTCGTGCCCGACATGGATTACGTTGTGGAATGCGGCAACCGGCTGTGGGGCTGCTATTACGGCGTGGCAGACAGTGAGCGGATCAACGAGATCTACGCCTGCAAGCTCGGTGACTTCAAAAACTGGCAGAGTTTTCAAGGCATCAGCACGGACAGCTACGCCGCGTCCCGCGGTGCAGAGGGTGCCTTCACCGGTGCGGCAGTGCTGAACGACACGCCGCTGTTTTTCCGCGAGGGCAGCTTTGAAAAGGTCTTCCCCGCAGCAGACGGTGCCCATCGCATCGTCACCGTCTACGCACCCGGCATTCAGAAAGGCTCCTGGCAGTCCGCCCTTGTCATCGGCGGCGTGCTGTACTACAAGGGCACGGACGGTGTCTACGCCTACACCGGCAGTGTGCCGCAGATGATCTCTTATAAGCTCGGCGACACGCCCTATTCTGACGCTGTGGCAGGAAGCCGCGGCAGCAAATACTATCTCTCCGTACGCGACGGTGCGGGCAGTTATCACCTCTTTGTTTTTGACGCGTTACGCGGTTTGTGGCACAAGGAGGATCGCACCCGCTTTGATTGTACCGCCGAATTTGACGGAGAACTGTATTTTGAGGACGGCAGCGGAAAGGCACAGAAGATCGGCGGCACGGACGAATGCACCAACGTGCCGTGGATGGCACAGTCTGGGCTAATCGGGCTGACGATGCCCGATCAGAAACGCATCGGCAGGCTCGATCTGCGGCTACAGCTGGAGCAGGGTGCACAGGCAAAAATCTCGGTGCAGTACGACAGTGACGGACACTGGCACGAGAAAGCAAAGCTTTACGGCAACCGCCTGCACACCGTGAACGTCCCGATCGTTCCCGTGCGGTGCGACCATCTGCAGTTGAAGCTTTCCGGCATCGGCGGGATGAAACTATTTTCCGTCTGCTGTCAGATCGAGCAAGGAAGTGACGTTTCATGATGCCGCTTCCCTGCCCGCCCGTGCTCACGGGCACGCCCGAACAGCAGCTGCGTCAGCTGTGGGATTATCTGTATCAGCTGATCGAGCGGCTGAACGCAGAACGCTGAATCGGAATTTGCCGAGCTTCCATACTTGTGTCATCCTGCGTTCAGGATGACACTATAATGACCTCGCTAAATCCCGATTTATCAAACAAGGAAAGGAAAAAGCATGAGTACCTATAACGACAAAACTGCGGCACAGTGGGAAGAGCAGATCCGGACGCTGATGGACGAGCTGGAAAACCGCAAGCCGTTTTCCTACGATCCGGAAGCGGATATGCTCTATCAGCAATACCGCGATCAGTATCACAACGCAGGAAAGCTCGCGATGGAAGACACCGTGGGCGTCGCCTCCGGTCTGACCGGCGGCTACGGCAGCACCTATGCGGAAAACGCCGGCATGACGTCCTACGGGCAGTATCTCGACAAACTGAACAACGTGCTGCCCGAGCTGTACGACCGCAGCCGCAGCGACTACGACCGTCAGACCGATTGGCTGTTTGACCGTCTGGATTTTGCCGCCGATCAGAAGCAGGCGGCACAGAAGGCCGCACAGGATGCCCGGGATGCGGCGTTTGAACGCTGTATCGCAATGCTGGAAAACGGCATCCAGCCCTCCGCAGACGAGCTTGCCGCCGCAGGCCTCTCCGCACAGTCCGGTGCGGCACTCGGGCAGTTCTACGGCACCGGAAGCAGCGGCAGCGGAGGCGGCAGCAGCAGCGGTGGCGGTGGCGGAAACAGCAGCAACAGTTATGCGGGCAACGGCAATCTGACCGCCGCACAGGTGATGGAGCTGCAGGAATATCTCGGTGTCAGCGTGGACGGGCAGTACGGCCCGAAGACGCAGGCCGCCGCAGAGGCGATGTTCGGCACTGCCGGGATGAGTGCGGCACAGGCGTGGGTCGCTTATCAGAAGGCGATCGGCGGCTCCGGCAACGGTACGGGCGGTTCGAACACCGACGCCCCGCACTGAAGCACGGCTTCGACACAACACGCATATTTTAGAAATGACGGGAGGGATGACCTGTGAAGGAATTTCTGATCAATCTGGCAAACCTCTTGAAGGTAAAAACACTGGTGACGGTTTCCGTGATGGCGGTCTTTGCGATCCTCGCCCTGCGGGGCGTGATCAACGCGGATAACGTCATGCTGATCGTCACCTCCGTGATCTCGTTCTATTTCGGCACACAGCATGAAAAGGGGGATAACCGTGGCGGGTAAATGTCTGCTTGCCCTCGACGCAGGGCATTGCATCAGTACGCCGGGACGGCGGTGCAGTAAGGAATTCGATCCCGATCAGCACCGCGAATGGTGGCTCAACGACCGCGTCGCACGTGCCGTGCAGGCACGTGCGGCACAGTATGAGGGCTTTACGGTATTTCGCACGGACGACGTGACGGGAAAGGTCGACGTCAGGCTCGCCGAACGCTGCCGCGTGGCCAATGCGGCGGGTGCGGATTTCTTTCTGTCCATCCACCACAATGGCGGGATAAACGGCGGCTCGGGCGGCGGTCTTGTCGCCTTCTCCTACCCCGGCAGTGCCGTCAGTGCCGAATGGCGTGACGCACTGTACGACGCCGTGCTGGCGGCAGGCAGGCTTAAGGGCAACCGTGCAACGCCCAAAGCTACCGCCAACTACGCGGTGCTGCGGCAGACAAACATGCCGGCCGTGCTCATCGAGCACGGCTTTATGGACTCGAGCACCGACGTGCCCGTGATCCTGACCGATACCTACGCAACTGCCTGCGGCTACGCGGAGGCAGACTGCATCGCCGCCAGATTCGGCCTGCAGAGAAAAAAGGAGAATGAAATGACACAGACACAGTTCAACGCCATGCTCCGTGCGGCACTTTCGATCGAATCAACCGGCGATACGCCGTCAAGCTGGGCGGTCGAGGCCTGCGAAGCGGCCAAAGCAGCAGGGCTCATCACCGGAAACGGCAGCGGTGACTACGGCTGGCAGACGCCGGTCACACGCGAACAGCTCGCGGTGATTTTGCAGAAGCTCGGCTGATTTTTCAAATTTCAAGCGGGAGATGTGACATTTACATCTCCCGCTTTTTTCTGTTTTTTTCAAAAAAGTTGTTGATTTTGTGAATTTTATGCTATACTGAAATTGTAAGTGTGGGGGTTTCCCCCGTTTTGCACACAAAAGGAGGTATTTTTTATAAAAAAAGCACTCTCCCTGATCTTGTGTCTGTGCCTGTGCCTGACGCTGTTTTCCGCCGTGGCTCTGACGGCATCTGCGGCACCTGCGGCAACCATTTACGTCAACGGTCAATCCCTCGGCATCGGCAGTTCAATAAGCGTCAACGGCGGCACTGCAAAAGCAGAATACAACGGCGGTACCGACACGCTGATCATCACGCTTGACAACTGCTCGATCGGCAGCACGGTCAACATCAACAGCACTTCTTACGGTTTCTATGTAAAAACGGATATCACGAATGTCATCGTCAAGCTGAACGGTGAGAACGTCTGCGAAAGCACCTTCCGCATTCAGGGCGATTCCACCTATCTGGACGGCACAACCAACTTCCTCTCCGGTGCTTCCGGCGACGGCTCGCTGACGGTCAACGGCAAGTTCTCCGTAGAGCACGGCGACGTTTATGTCGATGCCTGCGAACTGACGCTCACCGGTCAGAACACGAACGATGCTTATGCCGCCTATATCAACAACTCTCTCACGATTGGCACTCCCGCGGTCAAGGGCGGAGGTGCTTTCAGCGAGCCCTACATCCAGCTCGAAACGGAACGCAACATCGGCATGTGGATCAACGGCCCCATGACCGTCAACTCCGGCAATTCGACCTTCACCGGCAGATACTACGGTCTGTTTGTCAAGGGCAGCGGATATAAACCCCTCTTCAATGTCGCGGGCGGCTATACCACCTGCAACGGCAATCAGGCAGGCATCCTGCTCATGTTCAACAGAGATTACGGCGTGGATCCTGTCTCTTTCACGAACGGCTGCGGCGAATTTAACTTCGGCAAACTGGCTTGCCGCGAAAATTTCGACTTCGGGGAAGGTTATAAAAATGCAAAGTTCTTCTCCTGGATGAAGCCGGAGTGGACGGATGATCTGATCGTCAACGGCACACCGGATAGTGTTTATAACGGCACGCTGAGCTGCAACGCGATGACATCCATGTACTTCCGCCAGATGGACAAGGTTTATGTGACCTTTGATGCAGGCGAATTCGGCGATCTGGGCGGCAACGACAAGTCCATCTATGCATACGCCTACGGCGAAAAGATCGGTTTGCTCCCCGTTCCCGTCAACACCACCTTCCGCGACGGCAAGTTCAACAACATGTACTTCTCCGGCTGGTACATCGACGAGCCCGATCTGTGGGACTTTGTCGACGAAAACTATGTGCCGACGCACAATATCACGCTGCACGCCCTGTGGACCGAAGGTCAGGGCACGCCCTTCAAAGACGTGAAGAGCAGCGACTGGTATAAGGAAGCGGCAGATTACTGCTACGGTCAGAATCTGATCTCCGGCACCGGTGACGGCACCAAGTTCAGCCCGAACACCGTCTGCACAAGAGCGATGGTCGTCTCCATCCTCTACCGTCTGTCCGGGGAACCCACGGTCTGGAGCAGCAACCCGTTCTCCGATGTCAAAAACAATTTCTGGTACACCGACGCGATCGTGTGGGCTGCTGAAAACGGCATCGTCTCCGGTGTCGGCAACGGCAAGTTCGCCCCCGATGCCAGCATCACGAGAGAGCAGCTTGCCTCCATTATGATGCGATATGCCTCCTTCCGTGGCGAGTGCGATCCCGATGCCGGCGTGATGCTCATCGGCTTCCCCGACAATGACAAGGTCAGCTCCTGGGCAGGCGACGGCATGGCATGGGCAGTCGGTGCAGGCCTCATCTCCGGCAAGCCCAAGAACGGGCAGAACTATCTTGACCCGAAGGGCACCGCAACGCGTGCGGAATTTGCCTCCATCATGGAACGCTATGCCAAGCTGACTGCCGGTGAGCACACCTTCTTCATCGGCGATCTGTTCCGCATCACCGTGCCCGAATTCTGGCAGGGCAACGTGGTCTGCGAGACCGGCAAGGACGATACCGGTGTCTACTGGATCTCCCTGTACTGCAAGGCGGAATACGAGTTGAGCGGTGCCGGCAGGATCTGCCGCGTGGTCTTTGATCCCACGCATGAATATTTCAACCTCCCGCATTGGGAGTTTATCGGTTCCATGCTCGATGACAGCCATCAGATCGCATACAATGTTGTCCTTGATCTGCCTACGGATGTGCAGTGCAACGAGGATCCGAACTCCCCGCTGGCAACGCGGTATTTCGCCATGTCCGGCATGCGAGATCTGCTCATCTATGACAGCAACTGGTACACCTTCTCCACCGGTGTCGGCTGATAATTATAACAAAAGTGCGGTGCAGGAAACTGCACCGCACTTTTTTGACACGCCGGAACGCTCAAAAGCCCGAAAGACAAGCAACTCTCACTCGCCTTAGTACAGAGGTACGGTAGAGTGAGAGTTGTGCAGTAAGTCAAAATCCTTGCGAAAGCAAGCTCTTGGGCCGGAAAAGATCAAAAAGGTCAGAAAACAGGAAACAGTTTATAAGCAGAAATCTACAATCTTCTGTTGTATGATTTTGACGGTTTCGGGCTTTTCAGCGTTCATAGTCGAATTCAAAATCGTAGATACTGACAGTGTCGCCGTCCTCGATGCCCATTTCCTCGAGCCTCGTAAACAGGCCGGATTTGCGGAGCTGACGGTCGAAATACATCCGCGACTCGTAGTCGGCAAAGTTGATGTCGTTAATGAGCTGTGCCAGCCATTTGCCGGAGACAACCCACGTGTCACCGAAGTGCTCGATCTGCAGGTCTTCCGCTTCGCCTGCTTCCGCGAGCGGCTTGACGTAGTCCGTTTCATAGACCGTCACGGGCGGGAGGTCAGCAAGTCTTCTTGCGACTGCCTGCATGAGCTTTTTGGTGCCTTGCGTGGTAGCGGCACTGATCTCGAAAAATTCGCAGCCGTGGTCGAGTGCGTAGTCACGCAGACGCTCTAAATTGTCGCTGCCGTCGGGGATAAGGTCGCACTTGTTTGCCGCGACGATCATCGGGCGATTGGCAAGTTCTTCGGAATACTCACGGAGCTCATCGTTGATCTTGATGAAGTCCTCGACGGGATCGCGATCTTCGCAGCCGGAGACGTCCACCACGTGGACAATGAGCCGGCAGCGGTCGATGTGCCGCAGAAAATCGTGGCCGAGGCCTGCACCCTCCGCCGCACCCTCAATGATGCCGGGGATGTCTGCCATGACGAAGGACACGCCCTCTTCGACGTAAATAACGCCTAAGTTGGGGAACAGCGTGGTGAAATGGTAGTTGGCGATCTTGGGATGGGCGTTGGAGGTCACGGACAGCAGCGTCGATTTGCCGACGTTCGGGAAGCCGACGAGTCCGACGTCCGCCAGAAGCTTGAGCTCCAAAACGACCTCGTGCTCCTCGCCGGGCAGACCTGCCTTTGCAAACCGCGGCACCTGTCGGGTGGGCGTTGCAAAATGCTTGTTGCCCCAGCCGCCGCGTCCGCCCTTGCAAAGCACGTATTCTTCGCAGTCGGACATGTCCTTGATGACACCGTCCGTTTCCGCGTCCTTGATGACCGTGCCGCGGGGAACCTTGATGACGAGGTTTTCGCCCCGCTTGCCGGAGCGTCTGCCGCCTTCGCCGTCCATGCCGTTGGGTGCGGTGTATTTCCGCTTGTAGCGGAAGTCCATCAGGGTGGACATATTGTCGTCCACACGGATGACGATGGAGCCGCCCTGGCCGCCGTCGCCGCCGTCGGGGCCACCTGCCGCCACGTATTTTTCACGGTGGAATGCCACGGCACCGTTGCCGCCCGCACCTGCCTTGACGAAAATTTTAACTTTATCTACGAACATGAGGTCACCTGCTTTCTTCGCAGTAATATTCATCGTCTGCCCATTGGGCAGGATTGTTTTCAATGTAAGTCCATGTCTCATCGTAATCCTGCTGGTTACGGATCACATGGTCGTAATAGGATCGCTGCCAAATTTGTTGCTTTGTGTCATTCTTCTCGTTGATTGCTTTTGTTGCCTGATATTTCAACCAACCGACCACATTTCCGAGCGTAGGGGACGGGTCCCCCGTCCCTTCTCCGCAAACGGAAAAGAAAAGAAGAACATGGACATGATTCGGCATAATTACATACTTGTCCACTATAACACTCGGAAAATGTTCAGAAATCTGTAAAACAAGTTTTTCTGTCAGCAACCCGGAAGCTGTCAGTTTCGGGACGGGAGACCCGTCCCCTACAAGCACTTTTGAAAGAGTTTGTTTTCTGTTGTGCGTACAGAATGTGACAAAATAGGCACCTGCGGAGGAATAATCGTACTCCTGCAAGCGGATGTTTTTTCGTTGCGGCAATTCCATTTGATTACCTCAAATATGCCAAAGACCGGAACATAGAGATATGTTCCGGTCTTTCGCGTTCATCAGTAGATTACTGTTCGACTGCGTAAACAGAGCACTGCTTGCGATCCTTGCCCATACGCTCGAACTTGACTTTGCCGTCAATGAGAGCGAACAGGGTGTCGTCGCTGCCGATACCGACATTGGTACCCGGATGGATATGAGTGCCTCTCTGGCGAACCAGGGTGTTGCCGGCCAGAACGAACTGTCCGTCAGCACGCTTTACGCCCAGTCTCTTGGACTCGGAATCACGACCGTTCTTGGTGGAGCCGCCGCCCTTCTTATGTGCGAAGAACTGTAAACCGATGTTCAGCATTTGTTACACCTCCATAACTTCGATATAATCAGGATATTGTTCTCCCCAATGCATGAGCGTGAGCATCATGCCCTTCAGGACTGCCTGTACGGCATCCTCTTCCTCACAGGAAGCGGGGAGTGTCAAGGTGATGCGGGCCTCTGCTTCATTCACCTTGGTTTTTGTCTTGACGCCCAGTACATCTGTAATGGTCGCCTCGGCAAATGTGACTGCGGACGAAACGGCTGCACACACGATATCGGTGCCCGCTTCGCTGTATCCGCTGTGGCCCGAGACGGAAAATCCGGAGATCCTTCCGTCCTGGTCGAAAAATTCAACGGTGGTCATTACGCGTTGATCTTTTCGATCTTCACCTTGGTATAAGGCTGTCTGTGACCGCGGACGGACTTGCTGTCCTTCTTGGGGCGATACTTGAAGACGAGGACCTTCTTGGCCTTGCCGTTCTTGATCACCTTTGCCTCGACGGTTGCACCTGCGACGGTGGGCGTGCCGAAACGGGACGCTTCGCCGTCAACGATAGCCAGTACCTGATCGAAGGTTACGGTTTCGTCAGCCTCAACGTTCAGCTTTTCGATGAAGAGTTCATCACCTTCGCTGACATTGTACTGCTTACCGCCGGTAACGATGATTGCCTGCATGAATCTGTTGCACCTACCTTTTTTGTAGTCTCGCTCTGGAGGCGGAAGCGGATGCTTCTCTTAAACCTCTTTGATGCGGCTTATCAATGATAGCAGACGGTTTTTCAAAAGTCAACTGCTTTTTTGCGGGAAATCCTTGATTTTTGCGGCTTTTTTGCGGTTCGGCTTGATGAAACTGCAGAATTGTGATATGATTGCAGTGAAATACTGACTACTACGCAGCGGGAGGAGCAAGCCCCTCCCCTACGCTATTCATATACACGGAGGATACCATGAAACGGAGTATCGCACTTTTCATCATATTATCACTGTTGCTCTGCACGGTCGGCTGTGCACCGCTGCCGGAGCCGACGGACACCTTTGTCGCCGCGATGGACACGGAGATGACCTTCCGGCTCTACGGCGACACGGACGGCAGTGCGGCAAAATACCTGACCGCAGAGGTGCTGCGGCTGCACGCAGTGTTCTCTCCGACGGACGAGAGCAGCACGCTTTACAGTCTCAACCGCTTCAAGACCGTGCAGGACGATGACATTCTCTTTTTGCTGCAGACGGCAGATGAGATCTCCGCTCGTACGGGCGGTGCTCTCGACGTGACGCTGCTGCCGCTGTCGCGGCTTTGGGGCTTTATCGGTGCTTCCTACTATCTGCCCACGGCAGACGAGATCGCAGAGACCTCCCGCCGCACGGGTACGGACAAATACGAGATCGTTGACGGCAGCATTCGCCTGAAGGGCGA
>JAZUDF010000158.1:0-3033 GCA_045639485.1 Faecousia sp.
CAAAACTCCTTCAGAAATGAGGGAGTTTTTTCTTGCCTAAAACACGCCACCGGCGTGTTTTTTTACGGCAAGACGATATTTGGTCTACCTGTGAAAATAGATAGTGCCAACACAAAGACTTCGTTCTTCGGAACGAGGTCTTTACTTTTTCACTCTTCACTAAAAAACCGATTTTACATAACTCAAAGCAACGAGGTGCTTGCGTTATCTAAGTCTGTACTTGCTGTCAGGAACGCCCCTTGCTGTGCGTTCCGGACGGCAGGACGATAGTTGGTCTACCTGTGAAAATAGATAGTGCCAACACAAAGCCTGTACAGAAATGTGCAGGCTTCTTTTTTGCCTAAAATGTGCCACCGGCACATTTTTTAACGGCAAAACGATAGTTGGTCTACCTGTGAAAATAGATAGTGCCAACACTCTAAAGAGTCTATTCGAAAGAATAGGCTCTTTTCTTTTGCTAAAAACGCCCCTTGTCAATACAACAAAAGAAGGAATGTATTATAACGACCTGCTTGATTTTTCAAGCAGGTCGTTTGTTCGTTATGATTTCATTTGTCCATTCTTCCGTTCGGATCTTCCCGAATCGTCAGATTTTGGTCTTTCGGCTCGCAGAATTCCCTGTCCGGCAGCGGGTCGGGCTCCCAACGGAACAACAGGTTGCCGAAAAGACCGTATAGGAGGTCCGCGACAAAAAGAGCAAGAAACAGGATCAGAGGTAGATGAAAGAGGCTGTCCGGGGCAAACACAAGAAAAAAGGCGGCAAGAATTGATACAGCCCAGAGTGCGATCCCGACGGTACGATAGAGTGCAGGATGGCAGACCGTGATGGGCTTGCCTGTCTTGCGGTCAAGCTGCTTGTCGTTGAAGCTCGCAAGCCGGACACCGGGCTCCTTATATTTGAATGGCGTGAATTCCTTTGGAACGTAGGCGGGCTTTTTCATTTTATCATTCCTCCTTGTGCGATACCCTGTGCTTTGAAAAATTAGAATTTGAAGAAGCAAAAATTGTAAATGATAAATTATAAGTGATAAATGCAGGTGTCCGCAAGCGGACAGATTTTAATGATTTTTCAATTCAGAGAATTGAAAAATACAACAATTTATCATTTTGCATTTATCATTACTTCAAATTCCGATTTGACGACCTCTTTATACGGTGGGCGGACACGTGGAATGTGCTGCCTGCATCAGGAGAACATTGCCTCGAACTGCTCTGCGGTGGTGCCGTCGGAGAAGGTGCCGGCAAACGTAACAAAATAGTTGTCGATCTTCGTCAGGTAGAGATACTGCGTCATGTAGCCGGCAACGTGGCACTCGATCATCAGGTATTCTCTGCCGCAGAGCGTGCGGTAGACGGGATCAGACATCGTGTAGGACAATCCCATATTATCATACTGCTGCCCGAGTTCGATGACGGTGGCATCCACGCAGTCGCCCAGACTGACGTACCCGGGAGCTTTTGTGTAGGCCAGATCGACGTTGCTGCCGCTGTCGGGAGAATTGCAGAAGAAATCGATCAGCTCGCCTTCGGTTGCTTTTTCAAACAGGGAAGGATCCTTCATATAGGAAGTCGTTGAATTCACAAGAGCGGCGATCTCCTCGTCCGTGTAGTAATACCAACCGTCCGGTGCGTGGAAGCTGATTCCGATAAAATCAGAGGTGTAGACGTTGCTGCTGATCGTGCCGCGGGTAAACGAGGCGGAAGGATCGGAAGAAGGACTTTCGGTTTCAGAAGAAGGGACGTCGGTGTCGGTAGAAGGCGTGCTGTTATCAGAAGAAGGGGTGTTGTTTTCACCGGAAATGTTGACGCTGATCGGTTTCGTGGTGCAGCCTGCAAGTGCAAAGACGAGTGCACAGACAAGCAGCATCGCAAGGATGCGGACAGAGGTACGTTTCATGGTTTTATCTCCTTTTTTTGGCGGAAAATACCGCTTGCTTTTCTTCTATTATAGTGCTAACGGGGTATTTATTCAAGTATCTGCGAAATCCTCTTTCCATTTCCCGGCATCTGTGCTATCATAGTGCCGAAAAATGCAGTAGTTTCAGAGGTGAACCAAATGTCGATCCTGACGTTTATTTTAGAGCTCATCGGAACGATCGCGTTCTCGGTGTCGGGTGCTCTGGTCGCGATCGAAAAGAAAATGGATCTGCTCGGCGTCGTCATTTTAGGTGTGATGACGGCAGTCGGCGGCGGTATTTTGCGGGACATCACGCTCGGACAGCACCCGCCGCAGGCACTGACCAATCCCGTATACATTCTCGTATCGCTGGGCGTGTCGCTGCTTGTGTTTCTGCCCGTCGTACGCCACCTGATCCAGTCCAGACAGCACGTGTTTGACATCGCTCTGCTTGTCATGGACTCCATCGGCCTCGGCGTGTTCACCGTGGTCGGCATTTCCGTGGCAAAAACCGTCACACCGGACGGCAACCTGCTGCTGCAGGTGGTGGTTGGCCTGGTGACGGCGGTCGGCGGCGGTGCCATCCGTGACGTGCTGGCAGGGCAGATGCCGTTTATCTTCGTCAAGCACTTCTATGCCTGTGCATCTCTGATCGGTGCACTCGTCTGTGCGGGACTGTGGCAGCTGCTCGGTGCAACGCCCGCCATGCTCTGCGGAGCCGTCACCGTGATCGGCCTGCGGTTTCTTGCAGCACGCTTCCGTTGGGAGCTGCCGAAGTCCTGACGGTGTATTATCAATATTTGCAAAACTTAATATTACACATAACGGAAGGCAACACAAGCGGTTGCCTTCCGTTTTTTTGCAGGCAGATGCAGAAAGGGATCAATGAATCGCCTCTGCGTCAATGCACAAAATCGGAATTTCGAGCATTGTCCGTGAAGCAAGACGCGGAGCGGATTGAAGTGCGGGTAACAATGCCGACGCAAGGCACGCCCAAAATGCGGAGCCGCAGGCGAACGCATTTTGGCTGCGGGCTACTGCACTGTTCCCTCTTTTTGCAGAGTCTCTTAAGATGTCATTGCGAGGGCACTTGTGCCCGTGGCAATCTGTCCGTATCGATACTGTATACAGTTGCC
>JAZUDF010000159.1:0-3519 GCA_045639485.1 Faecousia sp.
CGTTCCGCACTTTGCGGAACGGATTTTTTAGTGGTCAGTGGTCAGTGGCCAGTAGGGGACGGGTTCCCCGTCCCGTTTGCTTTGCACTTTCGTTCATCATCGTAGGGCGGGATGCCATCGTCCCGCCGTGTGCGAAGCACTCGTAGGGGCGACGCTTGCCGTCGCCCGAAAAACACCGTTCTACCGCTGAAAAATCACTTTTGCCGGGTTGACAAATCTTGCAACCGGGCATAAAATACTCTATTAGAGCCCAAAGCGGCTCAAATCAGAAAATTGACCGAAAAAGGAGGGAACGAAATGGACGCAGGGAGTAGTAGCGGCACATCTGCAGGCCGAAGTCCGATAGAGGACGTGCCCTTGCGTGCATGGGCTGCCCTCTAGATTGAATAAAAATGGTCTGCGTGCCTTACTTCCTAGTTAGTGCATTCCCAAAACTACTAGTAAGAAGGAGGAACCACAATGGCAGAACATTCCGTCACGATGGAAAAGACACTTCTGAAGCTTCTTGACGAGAAGAAGTATTCCACCCTTCGTGACATTCTCATCACCATGAACCCCTCCGATATTGCCGCCATTTTTGACGAATTAGCGGAGGAGCGTCTGCCGCTGCTTTTCAGGCTCTTGCCGAAGGAGCTGGCTGCAGACACCTTTGTCGAGATGGAGCCGGACGCACAGGAACTGCTGATCCGCGGCTTCTCGGACTCCGAGCTGCGTGAAGTCCTCGACGAACTGTTCGTTGACGATGCCGTTGACATCGTCGAAGAAATGCCCGCAAACGTTGTCCGCCGTATTCTCTCGCAGGCGGATCCCGACATGCGGAAATCCATCAACGAAATTCTTCGTTACCCCGAAAACTCCGCAGGCTCCATTATGACCACGGAGTACGTTTCCCTGCGGCCGCACATGACGGTCGCGGATGCCATTATGAACATCCGCCGCACGGGTGTCGACAAGGAAACGATCTACACCTGCTATGTGACGAAGGATCGGACGCTCATCGGTGTTGTCACCGTCAAGGATCTGCTCCTTGCCGAGGATGACGAGACTCCGATCGAAAAGATCATGATCCCCAACGTCATCTCCGTCAACACGCATGATGACCAGGAAATCGTCGCACAGATGTTCTCCAAGTACAATTTCCTTGCACTGCCTGTTGTCGACAAGGAGAACCGCATGGTCGGTATCGTCACCTTCGATGACGCAATGGACGTCATGGAAGACGAGGCCACCGAGGATATCGAAAAGATGGCGGCTATCATCCCGTCGGAGAAGCCGTACATGAGTATGAGCCCGTGGGAGATCTGGAAAAAGAGAATCCCGTGGCTGATGCTCCTCATGGTCTCCGCCACCTTCACCGGCATGATCATCTCCGGCTTTGAAACGGCACTGGAAAAGATCCTCGTTCTGACGGCATTTATCCCGATGCTGATGGACACGGCGGGCAACTCCGGCTCTCAGGCCTCCGTCACGATCATCCGTGGTCTGAGCCTGAACGAGATCGAGCTTTCCGATGTGCTCAAGATCGTCTGGAAGGAAGTCCGCGTTGCTTTCTTATGCGGTGTCAGCCTTGCTGCTGCCTGCTTTATCAAGATCTTCCTCGTGGACTATCTGCTGCTCGGCAGCTTTGCAGATGTCACGATCGGCAACCCCTTTGTCATCATCGCAGTCGTTTCTATCACGATGGCGATCACGATTCTGTTTGCAAAGATCGTCGGCTGTGTGTTGCCGCTGCTTGCAAAGAAGCTCGGCTTTGACCCCGCCGTCATGGCAAGTCCCTTTATCACCACGATCGTGGACGCTTTGTCGCTGCTTGTCTACTTCGGCATCGCAAAGCTGTTTTTGCCCATCTGACCGGGCATCAAAAACCGCAGACCTTCTCAGGCCTGCGGTTTTTTGCGTGTTCTTCCTTTTTTGTGCCGTAGGGGAGGGGCTTGCCCTCCTGCCTAAAGCCTCCCTTGTGCAAAGGCACCGGAGCGAAGCGGAGGCGTGCAGAGCTGAGGTGGCACGGTGCAGCCGTGACGGAGGGATTGTAAATCTCCCGTCACGTTGCCCGAAGACGAAGGTTGCATTTTCGAAACAAATCACGTATAATATCCACACAAATAATATATCCGGGTGTAGCTCAGATGGTAGAGCGCGTGGTTTGGGACCACGAGGCCGCTGGTTCGAGACCAGTCACTCGGACCAAAACAAAATCAGAAAGGCAAATAGGATGCGACTGAAAACCATCGATGACGCGGGCAACGTTTTCCTGAAGGACTACCCGCAGGAAGTCTGCCGCGAGATCTTCCTTGAGCGAAACAGTTATGTTCTGCAGAAGTGCCGCAGCTACGGCGTCGATTACGGCGGAAGCCACTGTTCAGACGGGCGTGAAGTGACTTGCGAAGAGATCCTCCCCGAACGCATTCTGGTAAAGAACGGGCATTTCTGCGGCGTCTGCATCTGCACGGAATATGACGATGCAAACAGCCTGCACAGAAATGTCATTAAAGAAGCGATCCTCTTTGCCGACGGCAGCGGGGCACACAGTGCCCGTTCCGGGTTCGAGTTTTCCAATGACGATCACAGCCGTTGGGACTATACGGACTATAGCCTGACGGAACGCGACAAAGCGGAAGAAACAGACCGATAAAAATCTGGAGATCCGAAAGATAGAGAAGGAGCCTTATTATGGAAGAATTTTTGAAAACATTGCTGAACAAGGGCATTGAGATCGGCACCACCGTCGGCGGCAAGATTTTGCTTGCACTGCTCGTGCTGGTCGTGGGCTGCATCGCGATCAAGGGCGTCAAAAAACTGATGTCCAAGGCGGACAAGATCTCCAAGCTTGACAAGACCGTCCAGAGCTTCCTCAAAAACTTCGTCAGCATTCTTTTGTACGCGATCCTCTTCATCAGCGTGATCGGCATCCTCGGCATCCCGATGACCTCCGTTGTCGCCGTGCTTGCCTCCTGCGGTCTGGCGATCGGCCTGTCTTTGCAGGGTGCACTGAGCAATTTTGCCGGCGGACTGATGATCCTCATCTTCAAGCCCTTCCGCGTGGGCGACTACATCGACGCTGCCGATGCCTCCGGCACGGTGCGTGACATCAGCGTGTTCTACACCACGCTCATCACCCCGGACAACAAGCGTATCACCGTCCCGAACGGCGACATGATGAACTCCAACGTCACCAACTACAGCAGCGAGGACTCCCGCCGCATCGACCTTGAATTCAAGATCACGAACGACTGCGAGCTCAACCTTGCCCGCGGCGTACTTCTGCAGGCAGCCGAGCAGACCGAAGGCGTGCAGACGGAGCCCGCACCCTTTGCCCGCATGACCGCCGTGGACGACGACACCTACATTTTCACCGTCCGTGCATGGTGCGAAAACGCGAAGTACTGGGACGTCTATTTTGCCCTGCTCGAAAACTGCAGCAAGGCACTTTCCGACAACGGCATCGACGATCCCGAAGAGCGGATCGCGGTACGTCTTGTCAAGGAAGAAGAATAATCGGATACAGACAGAAGGCCGCCC
>JAZUDF010000160.1:0-9200 GCA_045639485.1 Faecousia sp.
CTGATACATCTCAAGGTCAAATAGTTCTTCTTCTGAGATCTGATTGTTTAATGCATTCCATTTCCAAGTCAACTGTTTGCAGTCCATTTCTAAAGGGCCTCTCTTTATAAATCAAATTATCCAAACTGTAGGGCTTAAACCTCCCTCATTCCTTTCTGCAGCACTTGTTTTGTGTAGCGTTTTTCTGACCTCGGAAGAAGTGCGGAATTCCCTCCATCGCAGACTCTTCTGCCGACTAGATCGTTATCCTCTATGCCTGTCACCAGACGGGAATAGTCTTCTTTTTTCAATTCGGAACAACTGTAATACTTGCGGCAACTCCATTTATGATACTCTTTTTCTAATTCCATTTCATTCAGTTGACGGTTGTCAGATTTCCCGATAAATTCCAGAAAAGCGTTTTTCGCTTCATCGCTTAAATCAATATAATCTTCTCTTTTCGGACATTTTTTCAACGCATCAATAAACGCATTCTCTTTGTCGCGGAAAGCGTATGGCAAGTGAGGATAGTTAGACAAATCATCAATGACTCGAACGCAGCCGATTATCCTGTACGCACCTACGATTTTCGACTGATAAACTGCAAGTAAGTATCGCGGCGGATTATTTTTCCGTACCCGCCAAGCACCTCTGGCTGCATCACAAATTGCCTTATGGGGATCGGCATCTTTCAAACAGGCTTGATATGTCTTGTTGACGGAGATCAAAATTGCGTTGGAAAGTTGCTGGATATCAATTGATTTCTTACAGCAGTCCAAATAAAAACAATCAACCGTTCTCGCTGCGGAGATTGGATTCTGACCTGCACAAATGACCCTCTCAGCCTTGGTGGAATGACCGTTTGCTATGTTTGTAAGCCGCTCGTTTTCAGGGAGAGAAGGACCTACAAGCCGGAAGAGATTGATCAAAGCGGATTCTGCTGCAAACGCTTCTTCTGATGTCAAGCCGCACTTGACAATTACCTTTTCAATATAATTGTTATTCTTTTTTATTGAACTGATTCTTTTATACTTGGCAGATATATTCATTAACGAATTATTCTGTTCCTCTATGGCATTTTCATATGCCTTACCTTCCTGTTTTGCCTTTGCAATTTCTTCTTCTATTCTTTTTCTCTCTTTTTCTTCACCAAGCTCATGTTGCCATACACGGTCACCCTGTCCTTTGCCGATATAAAACGGAATGAGCCGATTGTCCCTTTTTTCACACAGTGCATAAACATAATACTTGGTTTTTTCCCCATCACGTTTTAAATTGTCAATGACAGATTTGGCTTCTTTGGTATCAATTTCCATAATAAATGGATTCTCCTTTCTTCTCCGTTTTTGCTTTTCACTTTATGTGATTTCCGACGATCATACTTTGTTAATTCTATTTTAGCATAGGGTTCTTATTAGTTCAACTCGATAGAATTATATTAGGTGTGGCGTCCCGGATGCGGGACATTGGGTGTGGTAGTATTCTGCCGGACAAATGAATCAAAAATGGAGGAAATTAAATGCAAAAGGGGATTTTTTGGATACTGCCGGAAAATGGCGGCACAGTGCTCAAGATTTCCGTGCCGTGCACTGAGGCCGGAGAAAGTCTTGACCAAACGGATAGCTACTCCTCCAAATGCCGCTTACGAGGAGGTCTGCAGACAGATACAGGACATCCGTGAGCAGCGGCTGTCCGGAAAAAAGGTCTACCAATTTCTTGAATTATTCGATATAATGTATGAGAAGTTTACAGACAGTGAGAAGAAAGAATTCCTTGCCAGCTTCATCCGCGAGGTTGAGATCTGGCCGGAGCGTCAGAAGAACGGGCAAATTCTGAAAAGTCTCCGTTTCCGCTTCCCGGTATATTATCAGGGACAGATGACAGATCAGATTTTTCCGAACAAAGAAACAACGGTTGAGACGGTTGTATTGATGTCTCGAGCCTAAGTTGAGGCTATAGCACTATTGTCAGAATAACAATTTAAATTATATGGTGATGGATGAGAGGTAATTGCATTGTGATAATGACATTTAATTGGCTCCGAGATGCGAACAAAGATCCAGAATGGAAGAGATTAATAGAAGAGGCTATGTTATGTGATGAACCGCAAGTACTATTTCATCAAAAAATGTATAGGTTATCATTCGATCCATTGCAACAAATGGTGACGGTGCATCCCTTTTCTATCGACAGCATGTTTTGTTGGAAAATAATACCCAAAAAACTAAAATATGAGCTTGTATACAAGGTTATAAATGGAAATTGGGATGCTTTTTCAGAAGACAATATATTCGATGTGCCGGAAAGTTAAAGATGTAAAACATACGTTACAAGTGAGGAAAAAGAATTATTGTACAATCAAGAATACAGTATAACACCGATTTTCTTGGTGATCTGTTCCCTCATACTTCGGGGGAGATTTGTTCCCGTGTTGTGTCGACATTCACGGCATCGGCTCGACCCACGTGGAGACGGTTGTCTTACTCGTGGGCGGCGGATGAACGGCGAAGACAAAGAGAGGAGACCGCATGTTTGAAAGTTTAACTGCATTTATTCCGCAGCTCGAAGAAGAATCTTTCGGCAAGTGGATCGTCGATAGGACGCACCGCGGCACGATAAAGTCACCGACCCGGTGGCCGTATGTGGACTACGCCAAAACGGTCATCGCGTTTGAAAATGCGTTTCTGAAGTTCTGCGATGTGCATCCCGAGTTTGAAAACACCCGCTACGCCGAAACGCTGAAAGAGCACGGCATCGATTGGGACACGCCTTCCATGACGGGAGCGGACGTGTCGCAGATGGAGCCGAAGGGCGTCATCGCACTGCTTACCGGTGCGTTTCGTGCCGAGCATTTCTGCGACGGTGTGCTGCTGAATTTTCTGGAAAACGGCAGCGTCCTGTGCTGGCTGAAGCGTCTGCGGGAGATCGACACGAGAAACTCTGCAAATCCTGCACGCGGTGCCGCATTTCAAAAGATTGTGCAGCGGTGGTTTCAGATGCACTACGGCAGAGCGTTTGAACCGGAAAAGAAACTCGCGATCGGCGTGCCTGCCAAGCTGCACAAGTTTGACCTCGTAGACGAAAACGATACAGTCGCCATAGAATGCAAGCGTTACACCTGGACGGAAACGGGAAACGTGCCGAGTGCGAAAATGATCGCCTGCAATGAAGCGGTGTTTTTTCTGTCGTTTCTTCCCACCCGCTATGAGACCTTCCTTGTGATGCTCCGTTCCGAGCACCCGCACAGAGAGGAAACGCTCGCCGAGCACTATTTCCGGATGAACCGGCATCTGCTCGGCAGAACGAAGGTTGCAGAGTACGACCCGGAGACGGACGAACTCAGGGTCATCGATCAATAGGATTATCCTGCCGGAAGGCATGATAAAATATATTTTTATTCAGGAGCGTGCTTTTTGAAAAAGTACAACACACCGGAGACTGTCGGCTGACCGGGAGGTTTGCTGACACGCACAAACCTCCCAAAAATGGAGTTATGTCAACCACATTCAGGAGGATAAACAATGAATACAAATGACATCATCATCCGTTCGGAACGGAAAGAAGAATACGGCACAGTCGAACATCTTGTCCGCGAGAGCTTTTGGAACGTCTACCGCCCCGGCTGCAGTGAGCACTACGTGCTCCACCTGCTGCGTGACGATCCCGCATTCGTGAAAGAACTGGACTTCGTCATGGAAAAGGACGGCAAAATCATCGGCCAGAACATGTTCATGGAAACGGTCATTGCGGCGGACGACGGAAGAAAGATCCCCATTCTGACGATGGGGCCCATCTGCATTACGCCCGAGCTCAAACGGCGAGGCTACGGCAAAAAGCTGCTTGACTTTTCGCTCGAAAAGGCTGCCGCATTGGGCTACGGTGCGGTGCTCTTTGAGGGCAACATCGGCTTTTACGGCAAGAGCGGGTTCGACTACGCATCGAGCTTCGGCATCCGCTATCACGGTCTGCCGGAGGGTGCGGACGCGTCCTTCTTTCTGTGTAAGGAATTGAAGCCGGGCTATCTCGACGGCATCACGGGCGTCTATCAGACGCCGCAGGGCTATTACGTCGAGGATGCCGACGTGGAGAAATTCGACAAAGACTTTCCCCCGAAAGAGAAGCTGAAGCTTCCCGGACAGCTCTTCTGAACGGAACGCGGCAAGGGGCAAATGCTCCTTGCCGCAAAGAAAAAGAATTGACGGAGATAAATATCATGTCGTTTCAATCACTGGCATTTGCGGTGTTTCTGCCGCTTGTTTTTGCATTGCACTGGCTGCTGCCGCACAGGCTGCGGTGGGCGGCACTGCTGCTTGCAAGTTATATTTTCTATCTTTCGTGGGACGTGCGGTACGTGTTGTTCCTGCTTGCCTCGACGCTCGTCACCTTCGGTGCGGCGATCCTTCTGGAGCGGGCGAAAAAGGGCAGACGCACGATCTTCGTCTTTGCTCTGCTTGTGTCCTTTGCAGCTCTGCTCGTATTCAAATATCTGCCGTTCTTTGCCGAGACTGCGACCGCGGTGTTCGGCCTGCTCGGCGTAACGCTGAAGGAGCAGACCTTCAGCCTGCTGCTGCCGATCGGCATCTCGTTTTATACCTTCCAGTCGGTCGGCTATCTGATCGACGTCTATCGCGGGGACATCAAAGCGGAGCGGCATCTCGGCTACTACGCACTGTTTGTCTCCTTCTTCCCGCAGGTGCTTTCCGGCCCGATCGGCAGAGCAAAGGATCTTCTGCCGCAGTACCGTGCGGAGCGTACCTTCTCCTACGGCGAGGCGACGGACGGCCTCAAGCGGATGGTCTGGGGCTTTTTCAAAAAACTGGCGGTCGCGGACGTACTGGCGGTGAGCATCGACAAGGTGTTTGCAAACCTGCCTGCCTACCGCGGCTTTACCCTCGTGCTGACGGCGGTCTTCTACGCGTTGCAGATCTACTGTGACTTCTCGGGTTATTCCGACATCGCCGTGGGGACCGCGAAGCTGCTCGGCATCCGGCTGCCCGAAAACTTCGACCTGCCGTATTTCTCCACCACCTTAAAAGAATTCTGGTCACGCTGGCACGTTTCGCTTTCCACGTGGTTCCGCGACTATCTCTATATCCCGCTCGGCGGCAGTCGGGTGGGCAAACTCCGCCACTACTTCAATCTTCTCGTGACCTTCCTGGTCAGCGGTCTGTGGCACGGTGCCAGCTGGTCGTACGTTCTCTGGGGCGGCATCCACGGTGCAGGCCAGATCGCGGAAAACGCAGTGCACATCAGGCCGTGCAAAAAGAAAAACGGTCTTGTCCGGCTGCTGCGGGCGTTGCCCGTGTTCCTGTTCGTGACGGCGGCGTGGGTGTTCTTCCGTGCAAAGACGCTGCCCGACGCGATCTACGTTTTCACGCATCTGTTTACCGGGATCTCACAGCCGCTTGCCTACCTCAAAGGTGCCATCTCCGGCAGCGGCAGTTTTATTACGGGCGGTGCGGCGATGCTGAGCCTTTTCGTGTTCTCGCTGCTGCCGCTTGTCGTGCCGGAATATCTTGCGGCAAGACGCGGGCAGTCCGTGACCGCCTTCTTCTCCGGCCGCAAAAAAGCGGTACAGTGGATCATCTACATCGTTCTCGTCTGCCTGATCCTCTTTGTGTCGCAGAAAGGAGTCGCTGCCGCGTTCGTCTACGCACAGTATTAAATGATGAAAAAGTTTTTTCGCAATTTGGTGATCTTTCTTGCGATCGTCGCGGTACTGGTCGGTGCGGTCAACGGCGTGTACCTCTGGCACAGAGCAGGGGAGTACACCACCATGAGTGACAAACGCAACGACGACGTGACGGTCAAAAACGTCCCGAACGGCATCGACGTGTGCAATTTAGGCTCCAGCCACGGCATCTACGGCTTTGACTATTCCGTGCTGCCGGAGGGGTATACCTGCTTCAACTTCGGACAGACCGATCAGACGCTGTCCTATGACTACCGCATTTTGCAGAACTACCGGGGCAACCTCAAAGAGGGTACCGTGGTGGTGATCCTGGTCTCGCATTTTTCCTTCTTCGGCACGGACGAAACGGAAAAAACGGATTTTGCGTCCAAAAACAGCCGCTATTACCGTTTCCTCGACCGCGAATACATCAAGGAATATGACCTTTCCGCCGCCATTCTTTCCAAATATCTGCCCGCCCTGACCGAGCCGCACCCGATCGCATTGTTCAACACCCTGCGTTCACCCCGCGGCGGCGTGGATCTGTGGCAGGATGAAACGGATGCCGAGGCGGCACAGTCGCACGGCAAGGCACGCTATAAGAATTTTATCGAAAGCAAAAAGGACGAAAACGGACAGCGGATCGTCAATCAGAACGAGATCGACGCTTTGTATGACATCATTGCGTTCTGTCGGGAAAACGGCTTTGTGCCGGTGCTCGTCACGACGCCGCTGCTTTCCGAATACTCCTCGCAGGTGCACGAAAACGATCCCGCGTTCTATGACGAATTTTACGGCATTGTGGACGGGGTGGTGCAGGAAACCGGCGTTGCGTACTTCGACTATTCCGAAGATGTCCGCTTCTGCAATGACTACACGCTGTTTTTCAACACCGACCACCTCAACCGCACGGGTGCGGGCAAATTCACCGCAATTCTCTACGATGAGGTGCTGAAAAACCTCCTGCCGTGAGAAATAACTGCCGCTTTTCGCACTTTTTACGAAAAAAACACGGAAAATCGGGAAGACGGCGTTTGACATCGAGTCCCTTCGGTGATAAAATGATTGGCAACTTGAAAGCACTTTCGAGAGAAAGGAAGAGAACTCTATGAATTCAACGATGATCATTACGCTGATCATGACGGTCGCGTTTTTTGCCGTGATGATCTACATCGGCATCCGCTCGAAATCCCACGCACAGGATGTCTCCGGCTTCGTCCTCGGCTCCCGCAGCGTCGGCCCGTGGCTGTCCGCGTTTGCCTACGGCACGTCCTATTTCTCCGCCGTTATCTTTGTCGGCTATGCCGGCCAGTTCGGCTGGAAGTTCGGTGTCGCCTCCACGTGGATCGGCATCGGCAATGCCGTGATCGGCTCTTTGCTTGCATGGCTGATTTTAGGACGCCGCACCCGCATCATGAC
Source organism: Faecousia sp. (assembly GCA_045639485.1). GTDB lineage: Bacteria > Bacillota > Clostridia > Oscillospirales > Oscillospiraceae > JAFRPC01. The sequence goes on from JAZUDF010000160.1 coordinate 7,070, forward strand.
GAACCACCTCGGCTCCAAGACGATGCCCGACTTCTTCGGTGCCCGTTTTGAAAGCAAAGGTCTCAAGATCGCGGCCTCCGTCATCACCTTCGTGTTCCTGATCCCCTACACCGCCTCGCTGTACAACGGTCTTTCCCGTCTGTTCAACATGGCGTTCCCCATTGACTACTCCGTCTGCGTCATCATCATGGCGGTGCTGACCGGCACCTACGTCATCATCGGCGGCTACATGGCGACGGCCCTCAACGATTTCATTCAGGGCCTTCTGATGCTCGGCGGCATCGTCGCCGTCATCGTTGCCGTGCTCAACGTCAACGGCGGCCTCATGGGCTCCATGGAGCTGCTCGCCACCGGCGAAAACGGCGGTTGGGAATTTGCTTCCTTCTTCGGCCCCGAACCCCTGTTTTTGATGTTCGTTGTCCTGCTGACCTCCCTCGGCACCTGGGGTCTGCCCCAGATGGTCGGCAAGTTCTATGCCATCAAGAATGAGGACGCCGTCAAGAAGGGAACCATCATTTCCACCCTCTTCGCGATCGTCGTCGCAGGCGGCTGCTACTTCCTCGGCGGCTTCGGCAGACTGTTCAATGTTGACGTTGCCAAGGACGGCTTTGATGCCGTCATCCCCACGATGCTCTCGGGACTTTCTCCCGTCATCATCGGCATCGTCATCGTCCTCGTGCTGTCGGCCTCCATGTCCACGCTGTCTTCTCTGGTGCTGACCAGCTCCTCCACCATCACGCTCGACTTCATCGCACCGATGGCGAAGAAGGAAGTGCCCGAAAAGAAAAAGATGCTGATGATGCGTCTGTTCGTTGTCGTGTTCATCATCATCTCCGCCGTCATCGCCATCGTGCAGGCAAAGAGCAACAACCTCTTCATCGCACAGATGATGGGCGTGTCGTGGGGTGCTCTGGCAGGTGCGTTCCTCGCACCGTTCCTCTACGGCTTGTACTCCAAGCGGATCAGCAAGGCTTCCGTTGTCTTCTCCTTCATCTGGGGCGTTGGCCTGGAGATCGTCCAGCTGCTCATCTCCCTGAAGGTGCTTGACGTGTCCGGCAGCAAGGTGCTGTCCTTCGTGTTCACGAACTCTCTGTACTCCGGCGTGTTCGCCATGGTCGGCGGCATGATCCTTGTTCCGATCGTCAGCATGCTCACGGGCAAGACGCGTCCGCAGAACACCGAAAAGATGTTCGAGTGCTACGACCAGAACCTTACCGTCGGCATTACCGACAACCTCGGCAAATAAATCAAATAAGAAACAGAAAAGCACCGCAGCGTTTTTACGCTGCGGTGCTTTTCTGATGCAACAAGATAGAGATTATCACGTTAATTTGCACAGTGCCTCTTCGGATGTCATTGCGAGGGCTGAAAGCCCGTGGCAATCTCTCCTTACAATTTTTGTAAGCAGATATTCGTTTGTAGAGACTGTCAAAAAAGTCGATTACCACAGAATAACACATGCAAGACCTGCGACGGACAGATTGCCACGCTCGCAGGCTCGCTCGCAATGACACGGCGCGGGTGCGGTGCTTTTTTCTAACCACTGGCCACTGAACACTGACAACTGATCTTGACCGGTACCCCGTTGATCTCCACGCCTTCGTCCGCACGGATGAGGACGTATTCCACGCCGTCAATGACGCGGGTTTCAATGAGATCCTGACGGTCGGGTGCGACCTTGACGATCACGTCGGGCAGCTTGTACTCGAGCTTTTTCGCGTCGAGCAGATTCTGCGGCGGCACGGCACTGTCCGCACCGAAGGTCTTTTCGTAGTTCACGCGGAAGGAGGCCTTGCTCTTTTCGGAAAGGCCGCAGTTTTCCACGACCAGATTGACCTGTGCGGGCGTCACACGCAGCGGCTCGGGATCCTTTGCCTCTTTGTGTAACTGCACCAGATCGCGGAGCCTTGTGTGGACGGTCTGCACCACCTCTGCGGAGCATTCCTCCGCGAGCGATTCGGTGAGAACGTCGGTAAACTGTGCCTTCTGTGCCTTGACGGCGACGGGCGGCTTTTCAATGTGGAACACCGCATCAACGAGTTCGTCGTAGCTTGCCGCACTGTTTCGGACGTAGTAGAGGGCTCCGTAGATGTTGGCGGCACGGTCGTCAAAGGCGGGGAAGAGGAAGCCC